>NZ_MKRR01000098.1:90246-112466 GCF_001897045.1 Sphingomonas sp. 66-10 | reverse complement strand
CCCTCCCCTGAAGGGGAGGGGCTTGAGAGCGCGCTTCACCGGCAGTTGAGCGACGAATTCTTCTGGTCGATCGACTTGCCGGCCAGCGCCCCGGCCGCGCCGCCGAGCAGGGTGCCGGCGAGGCGGCTGCGGCCGCCGGTAATCACATTGCCGAACAACCCGCCCAGCGCGCCGCCGACGACCAGCCCGGTCGAACCGTCGCTGCGCTTGCAATAATAGCGGCCGTCGTTGCCGCTATAGACGCGCTCGTCGGGCGCCATCGGGCGTTCCTGATATTGCGCGCCGCCGCGATAATAGCGTGACGGATCATAGCCGTTCTCGTCGCGCCAGCCGCTGTTGGGATCGTTGTTGTAACCGCGATTGTCGTCATAGCGCGGCGGGGGCGGATAGCCGCCGTTGCCGCGCCGCGAGACGCTGAGGTAGCGATCATATTCCTGGCGGAAGACCTCGAGCTCGTTGCTGAAGCGATCCTGCGCGGCGCGGAAGCGTGCCTCGTCGGCGGAGGTTTGCGCGAGCGCCGGCACCGCGCCGGTCAGGCCGGCGGCGACGAGCGCGACGCTGATAATCCGGGTAAACATTCTGCACTTGCCTCTCTGCCCGTTGATCGGGCGCCACAAGGTATAGGAACGCGTAACAATCTCGTTGCTGAACGAGGCGCGAATGCCCCTTTGACCGTCATGCCGGACTTGATCCGGCATCCAGAGCCACGGGCGGCATAGCGTGTGACTCTGGATGCCGGGTCAAGCCCGGCATGACGAGGGGGGTGGGGTTTTCTTCACGCCGACAGGCTGACGAAACTGTCCATCACCCGCTTGAGCCCGGCCTTCTCGAATTCGATCTCCAGCTTGTTGCCCTCGATCGCGACGATCGCGCCATAGCCGAACTTCTGGTGGAACACGCGCATCCCGAGCGAAAGATCGCTGCGCCCCTTGTTGCCGAGGCTGACCGACGGGCTGCGGCTTTCGACCACGCGGGTCGGCTCGCGGGTGAAGGTGCGGCTGGTCCAGTCGCCGCCCGGCTTGGCGGCATCAAGCGTTCCCGCCGCGCGCTGCCAGCCGGGGCCGCGCCCGGTGCCGCGGCCGACATCGGCGAAGGGATCGGCGCGCTCGGACCAATTGGCGCGCCACAGGCTCGCGCCGCCCGACATCGTCGTTTCCTGATCGACGTGATCCGCCGGCAGTTCGGCGACGAAGCGCGACGGGATCGACGAGGTCCACTGCCCGTAGATGCGGCGGTTGGCGGCGTGGAGGATCGTCGCGCGGCGCCGCGCGCGGGTGATCGCGACATAAGCGAGGCGGCGTTCCTCCTCCAGGCTGCGCGTGCCGCCCTCGTCGAGCGCGCGCTGCGACGGGAAGATGCCTTCCTCCCAGCCGGCGAGGAACACTTGGTTGAATTCCAGCCCCTTGGCGGCGTGGATCGTCATGATCGTGACCTTGGCGTCCTCGCGCGCGCCCTCATTGTCCATCACCAGGCTGACATGCTCGAGGAACGCGCCGAGATTCTCATATTCCTCCATCGCGCGGACGAGCTCGTTGAGATTCTCCAGCCGCCCGGCGGCGTCGGCGGATTTGTCCGCCTGCCACATCGCGGTATAGCCGCTCTCGTCGAGAATCTGCCGCGCGAGATCGGGATGGGCGAGGTCGACCGCCATCTCGCGCCAGCGCACGATATCGCCGACGAAGGTGCCGAGCGCGCGGCGCGCCTGCGGGGTCAGTTCGTCGGTGTCGAGGATGCGCGCGGCGGCGGCGCTCAGCGGCAGCCCCTCGGCGCGCGCGAGCTGGTGGAGCCGCGCGATCGCCTTGTCGCCCAGCCCGCGCTTGGGGACGTTGACGATCCGTTCGAAGGCGAGATCGTCGGCCGGCTGGTTGACGATCCGCAGATAGGCGAGCGCATCGCGGATTTCGGCGCGCTCGTAGAAGCGGAAGCCGCCGACGATGCGGTAGGGCAATCCGATCGCGATGAACCGGTCTTCGAACTCGCGCGTCTGGTGCTGCGCGCGGACGAGGATCGCGATATCGTCGAGGCTGGTGCCGTCGCGCTGCGCCGACTCGATCTCGTCGCCGACGCGGCGCGCCTCTTCCGGGCCGTCCCACACGCCGATCACGCGGACCTTCTCGCCGGCGTCGATCTCGGTCCACAGGGTCTTGCCGAGCCGCCCCGAATTATGCGCGATCACGCCCCCCGCCGCGCCGAGGATATGCGGGGTCGAGCGGTAGTTCTGCTCGAGCCGGATTACCTTGGCGCCGGGGAAATCGCGTTCGAAACGCAGGATATTCTCCACCTGCGCGCCGCGCCACGAATAGATCGACTGATCGTCGTCGCCGACGCAGCAGATGTTGCGCCGCTCCTGCGCGAGCAGCCGCAGCCAGAGATATTGGACGCTGTTGGTGTCCTGATATTCGTCGACCATGATGTAGCGGAAGCGCTGCTGATAATGCGCCAGCACCTCGCGGTCGGTCTTGAGGATCGTCAGGACGTGAAGCAGCAGGTCGCCGAAGTCGCAGGCGTTCACCGCCTTCAGCCGATCCTGATATTGCTGGTATAATTCGCCGCCGCGCCCCGCGCCGTAGCGCTCGCTTTCGCCGGCATCGACATCGCCGGGGGTGAGCCCCTTGTTCTTCCATTCGTCGATCAGCCCGGCGAGGCTGCGCGCCGGGAAGCGCTTCTCGTCGATATTCGCCGCGACGATCAACTGCTTGAGCAGGCGGAGCTGATCGTCGGTGTCGAGGATCGTGAAATTGCTCTGCAGCCCGACGAGTTCGGCGTGGCGGCGCAGCATCTTGGCGCCGATCGCGTGGAAGGTGCCGAGCCACGGCATCCCCTCGACCGCGGCGCCGACCAGCCGTCCGACGCGCTCCTTCATCTCGCGCGCCGCCTTGTTGGTGAAGGTGACCGCGAGGATTTCGGACGGATAGGCTTTGCGGGTCCACAAGAGATGCGCGAGTCGTGCGGTGAGCGCGGCGGTCTTGCCGGTCCCGGCGCCGGCGAGGACGAGCACCGGGCCGTCGGTGGTCAGCACGGCCTCGCGCTGCGGCGGGTTGAGGCCGGCGAGATAGGGGGCGTCGTCCGGGGTGGGGGCGGGGGTGTTCACCGCCGAACAGGTAGGGAACGAGCGCGCGCGGGGCAAGCGCCTGATTGGCGGCGGTCGACACGCGAAAACGGCTTGTCTCGCGCGGCGGATCGTGAGAACAAAGTGGAAACATGGCTGGGAGAATAAGGATGCCGATCACGGGGCGATGCCATTGCGGCGCGGTGACCTGGCGCGCGAGCGAAGAGCCGCAGCGTCATTCTTTGTGTCATTGCGAAGATTGTCGGCGCTGGTCCGGGGCGCCGGTCGTCGGCTGGGCTGCGTTCGACGAGAATGTCGTGACGATCGAGGGCGAGACGCGCGGCTATCAATCCTCCTCCGCCGCGACGCGCGAATTCTGCGCCCGATGCGGCACCGGGTTGTTCTACCGCAGCGCTACTTTGCTTCCGGGTATTCTCGACATTCAGTCCGGCACGATGGATGATCCGGAAGCGTTCCCGCCCAGTGCACAAGTTATGGTGCGGCATAGACTTGGCTGGGCGCGGGAGATGGATAAGCTACCGGCGTTCGGAAGCTACCCGGGGATGGATTGATGCCGACCGACGATCCGATCGCACGCTGGCACGATTATATGCATGCGCCGACCCCCGAGGGCCTGTCGGCGATGCTCCACGAGGATTGCGTCTTCCAGAGCCCGGCGGTGCATACGCCGCAAAAGGGCAAGGCGCTGACGATGAAATATCTGCTCGCCGCGGCGCAGGCGCTGGGCGGACCGGCGTTTCGCTATGTCGGCGAATGGCGTGCGGACCGCGGCGCGGTGCTCGAATTCGAATGCGAGGTCGACGGCAAGTTCGTCAACGGCGTCGATATCATCGCGTGGGACGACGACGGGCTGATCACCGGGTTCAAGGTGATGATCCGCCCCATCAAGGCGTTCGACGCGGTGGTGCCGCGGATGGCGGCGATACTGGCGGGGTAGAGGGCGACCTCAATCGTCACCCCCGCGAAAGCCGGGATCGCGTACCTGGGGCGAAGGCGAGAGCCGGCGACGGCAATAAGCTCCTCCTTGTGTCCCCGCGGAGGGTTCCCATCAAAGTAATAGTTTGATGGGGCCCGAGGCGGGAACCCAGTCTGGGCTCCCGCCGTCGCGGGAGTACAGCCCTGCGGAACGGGGTGGATCATATCGTGCGAGCGATTCTCTGACGGCCCGAGATCCCGGCTTTCGCTGGGATGACGGACGTGCGACCCGCTCGCGGCGGTTTACTTCTTCGCCGCCGCCCGCTTCCGCTGCCACGCTGCCTCCAGCGCGGCCGCCGTCCCGTTGCGCGACGCCAGCGTCAGCCCGGTCAGTTCCAGCTTCCGCCCGCGCAGGAAGCGCGATTCGGTGCGCCACAGCACGTCGTACAGCCCGGTCTGGCTGTGTTTCGTATCGCCGTCCCACCAGCTCACGCTGATCAGCACCGGCAGTCGCCCGCTGCGCGCGTCGCTGCCCTCATTGGCCTTGAGCAATGCATCGGCGAACCAGTCGCTCGCGATGCGCGGGCCGGGGAGCGCGTCCTGCGGCGCGACGCCGAGCGCCTTGGGGAAGGTGACGGTCGCGGCGCTGAACACATGCTCGCTGTCGGCCAGGGCCAAAGCATCGCCGCCGTCGGCCACCGTGCCGAGCAGGGTCACCACGCCGCGCGCATGTTCGGTGCTCGTCGCCTGCGCCGCGCGCGCGGCTTCGTCGGCCCGGCGGCCCGACCAGTTGAGATAAAGCGTCGCGGCAGCGATCAGCACCCCGGCGACCGCGACCAATTCGGCGAGCGTCACCCAGCGGCGACGCGTCGCGGCCTGATCGGCGGTTTCGCTCATCGCCCGCCCATTTCCAGCAAACGCCGCGGGGCGACCAGTTCCCAGCTCCGCGCGATCCGGTCCGCCACGCGATCCCAGTCGGTATCGTCGCGGTCGAGTCGCATCGCCACCCAGCCGAACGGGCCGAGATAGGCGGGGCGGAAATAGCAATCCGGGTCGAGCTCGATCAGCAATGCCTGTTCCTCGCCGTCAGCGGTCTTGACGATCGCCACGGTTTCGCCGTCGCCGTGATGATCGTGCCAGAAATAGGCGAAGAACTTGCCCTTTTCGATATGAAATCCGGGCGATCCGTGGCTCAGCCGCTCCATCGCCGCCGGCAGCGCCAGCGCGATCTCACGCACGCGGGCGAGGGCGGAGGCGGGATCGGGACTCATCGCGCGAGCCATTCCTTCAGGACGCGGGGATAAAGCTGATGTTCCGCCTCCAGCACGCGCGAGGCAAGCGTTTCCGCATCGTCACCGGGCAGGATCGGGACATTGGCCTGACCCAGCACCGCGCCGCCGTCGAGCTCCTCGGTCACGACATGGACCGAACAGCCCGCCTCGGCATCGCCCGCCTCGATCGCGCGGGCGTGGGTATCGAGCCCCTTGTACTTGGGCAGCAGCGAGGGGTGGATATTGACGATCCGCCCGCGCCAATCGGCGACGAAGCGATCCGACAGCAGCCGCATATAGCCGGCGAGCGCGATATATTCGGCGCCCGCGGCGCGCAGCGCGGCGTCGAGCGCGGCTTCATAGGCGGCCTTGCCGATCCCCTTCGGCGACAGCGCGAAGGTCGGGATGCCCTGTTCGCGTGCCCAGGCGAGCCCGGCGGCCTCGGGGCGATCGGAGGCGACCACCACGACTTCATAACCGTCGCCCGCCGCCTTCACCAGCGATTGCATGTTCGATCCGCGCCCGGAGACGAGGATCGCGACCTTGGGGAGCGCGCTCATGCGTGATGCGTCGCGGTCCAGTCGCCGCGCGCGCTCCAGGTTTCGGCCGATCCGCGCACGGTGCAGCCGCGCTCGCCCGCGTCGACCGTGCCGATGCGGAAGATCGTCTCGCCCGCGGCTTCGAGCGCCGCGGTCACCGCGTCCGCGGCGTCTGCCTTGACGATCACCGCCATGCCGATGCCGCAGTTGAAGGTGCGTGCCATTTCGGCGGGTTCGATCGCGCCCTGCGCCTGGAGGAAGGCCATCAGCCGCGGCTGCGGCCAGGCATCGGCATCGACCGTCGCGTGGCACCCGGCGGGGAGCACGCGCGGGATGTTTTCGAGCAGCCCGCCGCCGGTGATGTGCGCCAGCCCGTCGATCCGGCGTTCGCGGACGAGCGGCAGGAGGCTTTTCACATAGATGCGGGTCGGCGCCATCAGCGCGTCGATCAGCAGCCGATCGGGGTCGAACAGAGCCGGGCGATCGAGCCGCCACGCCTTGTCCGCCGCGAGCCGCCGGACGAGCGAAAAGCCGTTGGAATGGACCCCCGAGGAGGCCATGCCGAGAATCACGTCGCCCGGCGCGATCGCGCTGCCGGTCAGCACCGCCGAGCGCTCGACCGCGCCGACGCAGAAGCCGGCGAGGTCATAATCGCCCTCGGCATACATGCCGGGCATCTCGGCGGTCTCGCCGCCGATCAGCGCGCAGCCGGCGATCTTGCAGCCTTCGGCGATCGAGGCGACGACTTGCTCCGCGACCGCGTTGTCGAGCCGGCCGGTCGCGTAATAATCGAGGAAGAACAGGGGCTCGGCACCCTGCACGATGAGGTCGTTGGCGCACATCGCGACGAGATCGATCCCCACGCCGGCGTGGCGGCCGTGGTCGATCGCGAGCTTGAGCTTGGTGCCGACGCCATCATTGGCGGCGACGAGCAACGGATCGCTGAACCCCGCGGCGCGCAGATCGAAGAAGCCGCCGAACCCGCCGAGATCGGCATCCGCCCCCGCGCGGCGCGTCGCGCGGGCGAGCGGGGCGATGGCGCGAACCAGCGCGTTGCCGCCGGCGATGGAAACGCCCGCGTCGGCGTAAGTATAGGGAGCGTTGCGACGATCTTCGGTCATGCCCGCGCGTCTAGGGCGCAAAGGCGTTGGGGGCAACGTTCTCCATGCGTGATTGGATCGGCTTCCGCACCTCATGTGCTCCCGCGAAGGCGGGAGCCCAGACTGGGTCCCCGCCTTCGCGGGGACACAACGACCTTTACGAAAGCAACGACCTTACGAAAGCCAAGCAACGTCATGCCGGGCTCGACCCGGCATCCAGAGCCACAAAGGACACCGCCTAAGACTCTGGATGCCGGGTCAAGCCCGGCATGACGAGATAATGTAGGAGCGGGGAGTTTGGGCGTCGAAGCATATCTCGCTTGGATTTCCCCGCCTGCTTCGCCAAAAGGCGGTGCAAGATGCGTATCCGTCCGTTTTTCCTCGCTTCCGCTATCGGGGTGGTGCTGCTCGGCGCCGGTATCGGCATCGCCCAGATCGAAGGCGGCGATCGCGGCGTTGCGCCGGTCGACAGCTCGTCCGATTATGAGGTGAGCGGGGTCACCGTCGACGTCTCGGCCAAGGATGCGGATAGCGCGCGCTACGGCGGGTGGCGGCTGGCGCAGCGCAAGGCATGGGTGCAATTGTCGCAGCGGCTCGGCGCGGGCGGCGGGCTGGTATCCGACGGCGCGCTCGATTCCGTCGTGTCGGGGATCGTCGTCGAAAACGAGCAGATCGGGCCCAATCGCTATATCGCGCGGCTTGGGGTGCTGTTCGATCGCGGCAAGGCGAGCGCGATGCTCGGGGTGAGCGATTCCGTCTCGCGCTCGGCGCCGATGGTGGTGATCCCGGTGATGTGGGCGGGCGGCGCGGCGACGGTGTTCGAACAGCGCACCGCGTGGCAGGAAGCCTGGGCGCGCTATCGCACCGGCAACAGCACGATCGATTATGTCCGCCCGGTCGGCACCGGCCCCGATCCGTTGCTGCTCAATTACGGGCAGACGCAGCGGCCGGGGCGCGGCTGGTGGCGATCGGTGCTCAACCAATATGGCGGCAGCAACGTGCTCGTCCCCACCGTGCGGCTCCAGCGGCAATGGCCGGGCGGGCCGATCGTCGCGATCTTCCAGGCGCGCGGCGGGCCGGACAATAAATTGTTCGGGCAGGTCGCGCTGCGCGTCGACAATGCCGCCGGGCTACCGCAACTGCTCGATGCCGGGGTGAAGCGGCTCGACGATCTCTATCAGGCGGCGTCGCGCGGCGGGCTGCTGCGCACCGATACCGGGCTCGCTTATGTGCCCCCGGTCGCGGCGACCGAGGAAGAGGTGCTGCCTGACGATTCGCTGCCGTTGACCGCCCCGTCGGCGGGCGGCGCGACGATCTCGGTCCAGTTCGATTCGCCCGGCGCCGGCGCGGTCAACGCGACCGAGGCGGCGTTGCGTGCGGTGCCCGGGGTGGCGACGGCGGGCACCTCCAGCCTCGCGCTGGGCGGGGTATCGGTGATGACCGTTACTTATGGCGGCACCGCCGATGCCTTCCGCGCCGCGCTGCAGGCGCGCGGGTGGCAGGTGTTCGGCACCGGGACGACGATCCGCATCCGCCGCGCGCAACCTTCCGCGCCCGAAGCGGCGCCGGGCAACGCGACCGGCGGATGACGAACCAGATCGCGCTGCCGCTGGAGTGGCCCGCCGATCCGCGCGACGAGGAGTTTTTGGTGACGCCCTCGAACGCGCGCGCGGCGCATACCGTCGAGCATTGGGGGGCGTGGCCGGTGATGACCGCCTTGCTCACCGGCCCGCGCAAATCGGGGCGCAGCCTGCTCGCGCGGATCTTCGCCTCGAAGAGCGGCGGGACGATCATCGACGATGCCGAGAAGCGCCCGGAGGCCGAGCTGTTCCACGCCTGGAACGAGGCGCAGGCGCATCGCCGCCCGCTGCTGATCGTCGCCGATGCCGCGCCGCCCGAATGGCGCATCCGGCTGCCCGATCTGCGCTCGCGGCTCGCTGCCTCGCCGATCGCGGCGATCGGCGCGCCTGACGATCAGTTGATGCGCGCATTGCTCGAACGCCAGTTCATGCGCCGCGGGCTTGATGCGCGCCCCGATCTGATCGACTGGCTGGTCGCGCGGATCGAGCGGAGTCATATTGCCGTCATACGAACGGTCGATGCGCTGGATCAGGAGGTGCTGGAGCGCCGCAAGCGGTTGTCGATCCCGCTCGCGCGCACCACGCTCGCCGGCGCCGCGTTGATCCCCCCCTTGTCGACGGACCTGCAATGACCCGCCCCGCGCATATCGCCGCCAGCATCAAGGCCGATGACGACCCGTTCGAGAGTCAATCGACCGATCGCTATTTCAACCGCGAGCTTTCGTGGCTGGCGTTCAACCGTCGTGTGCTGGAGGAGGCGTGCAACCCGGCGCATCCGCTGCTCGAACGGCTGCGCTTCCTGTCAATCTCTGGCTCGAACCTCGACGAATTCTTCATGGTCCGCGTCGCCGGGCTGAAGGGGCAGCAATTGCTCGAGGTGGAGGCGCGCTCGGCCGACGGGCTGACCCCGACCCAGCAGCTCGTGGCGATCACCGAAACTGCTGACAAGCTGCTGATGGATCAGGAGAAAGTGTGGCGGGATATCCGCCACGCGCTCGCCGATTCGGGGATCCAGGTGCTCGGATCGAGCAAGGTCGACGCGGTGCTGTCGGTCGAGGAGATCGGCTGGCTCGAAACCCATTTCCGCGAGCAATTGCTCCCGGTGCTGACCCCGCAGGCGCTCGATCCGGCGCACCCGTTCCCGTTCATGCCCAACAAGGGGCTGGCGGTGATGTTCGATCTCGTCCGCCTGTCGGACGACGAACCGATCCGCGAACTGGTGATGCTGCCCGCGGCGATGAAGCGCTTCGTGCGGCTGCCGGGGGACGATGCGCGTTACGTCGCGACCGAATCGATCGTGAAGCGCTTCTCCCCGGTGCTGTTCCCCGGCTATCGCGTGCTCGGCGCGGCCGAGTTCCGCGTGCTGCGCGACAGCGATATCGAGATCGAGGAAGAGGCCGAGGATCTCGTCCGCTATTTCGCCAATGCGATCAAACGCCGCCGCCGCGGGCGGGTGATCCGGCTCGAACTCGAAACCGGGATGCCCGAGGCGCTGGAAACGGTGCTGCGCGAGGAATTGGGCGAGGCGGGGGCGCTGATCACCGAGAGCGGGTCGTTCCTCGGCATCGGCGATCTCGATCAATTGTACGACGAGGATCGGCCGGACCTCAAATTCCCGCCCTTCACCCCGCGCTTCCCCGAGCGGATCCGCGAGTTCGACGGCGATTGCTTCGCCGCGATCCGCGCCAAGGATATCATCGTTCACCATCCCTATGAGACGTTCGACGTCGTGCTCGCTTTCTTGAAGCAGGCGGCGGCGGACCCCGATGTGGTGGCGATCAAGCAGACGCTGTACCGCGCGGGCAAGCAATCGGCGGTGATCAACGCGCTGATCGCCGCGGCCGAGGCGGGCAAATCGGTCACCGCGGTGGTCGAGCTGAAGGCGCGGTTCGACGAGGAACAGAATTTGCTGTGGGCCAGCGCGCTCGAACGCGCCGGGGTGCAGGTGGTCTATGGTTTCATCGACTGGAAGACCCACGCCAAGATCTCGATGGTCGTGCGGCGCGAGGCCGGGCAGTTCCGCACCTACTGCCATTTCGGGACGGGCAATTATCACCCGATCACCGCGCGCATCTACACCGACCTCAGCTTCTTCACCGCCGATCCGCGGATCGGGCGCGATGCCTCGCGGGTGTTCAATTACATCACCGGCTATGTCGAGCCTGAGGGGATGGAATTGGTCGTCATCTCGCCGCGCTATCTGCGCGAGCGGCTGATCGAGTTGATCGACGCCGAGATCGCGCATGCCCGCGCCGGGCGCGCCGCGACGATCTGGGCCAAGATGAATTCGGTGGTCGATCCCGCGATCATCGAGAAGCTCTACGAGGCGAGCGGCGCGGGGGTGGAGATCGATCTCGTCATCCGCGGCATCTGTTGCCTGCGCCCCAAGGTGCCGGGGATGTCGGACAATATCCGCGTCAAATCGGTCGTCGGGCGCTTTCTGGAGCACAGCCGCATCGCCTGTTTCGGCAATGGCGCGGCGTTGCCCAACGACAAGGCGCATGTGCTGATCTCGTCGGCGGACTGGATGCCGCGCAATTTCGATCGCCGCGTCGAATATATGCTCCCGCTGGAGAATGAGACGGTTCATGCGCAGGTGCTCGATCAGGTGATGCTCGCCAATCTGATCGACGACGAGCAGAGCTGGGAGCTCGAATCCGACGGCAGCTACACGCGGATCAAGCCGGGCGACAAGCCATTCAACTTGCACCGTTATTTCATGACCAACCCCTCGCTCTCCGGGCGCGGCGCGGCGCTGGCGGAGGGGGGCGCGGTGCCGACCTTGTCGTTGCGCCGGCAGGAATTGAAGGAAGATTGATGGCCGCGCCGCGCACGGCGATCATCGATATCGGTTCGAATTCGATCCGTCTGGTGGTCTATCAGGGACCGGCGCGACTGCCGGCGACGCTGTTCAACGAAAAGGTGCTTGCGGGGCTGGGGCGCAGCCTCGCGCAGACCGGGGCGATCGATGCCGAGGCGATGGCCGCGGCGGAGGCGGCGCTGGGGCGTTTCGCCGCGCTGGTGCGCGAATTGCGCTGCGACACGGTGCGTACCGTCGCCACCGCGGCGGCACGCGATGCCGCCAACGGCGCCGAACTGCTCGCGCTGGCCGAAGCGGCGGGGCTGACGGTCGAATTGCTGTCGGGCGCGGAGGAAGCGCGCGCGGCGGGCTATGGCGTGCTCTCGGCGATCCCGCATGCCGACGGGATCGTCGGCGATCTCGGCGGCGGCAGCCTCGAACTGGTGCGGGTCAAGAATGGCAAGGTACGCCAGCACGCCTCCTTCCCGCTCGGGGTGCTGCGGATCGCGGCGTTGCGCGACGCTTCACAAGGCAGGGGCGGGCTCGACCGGCGCGTCGGGCGGCTGCTGCGCGAGGCCGGGTGGGGCGGCGCGGGCAAGGGGCTGCCGCTGTATCTGGTCGGCGGATCGTGGCGCGCGCTGGCGCGGCTCGATATGGATCGGACGCATTATCCGCTCCCGATCATCCACGAATACGCCATGTCGGCGGAGACGGTGGCGCGGCTCGGGCGGACGATCTCGCATGTCGCCAAGGGGCGGCTAAAGGCGGTGTCCGGGCTGTCGACCGGGCGCATCCCGACGCTTGGCGACGCGGCGGCATTGCTCGCCTCGCTGATCAAGCATCTCAAGGCCAAGGGGACGATCGTGTCGGCTTATGGCCTGCGCGAGGGGTTGCTCTACGGCGCGCTCGACGAGCGGACGCGTGCGCAGGACCCTCTGGTGGTGGCGACGCGCGACGAGGGGCGCCGGGCGGGGCGTTTCCCCGAACATGGCGACCTGCTCCACGACTGGATCGCGCCGCTGTTCGTCGGCGAATCCGCGAGCGATGCGCGGCTGCGCCACTCCGCATGCCAACTCGCCGATGTCGGCTGGCGCGCCAACCCGGAGTTTCGCGCCGAACGCGGGATGGAGATCGCGCTCCACGGCAATTGGGTCGGGGTCGATGCGCGCGGTCGTGCGATGATGGCGCAGGCGCTGTGGACCGCGCTTGGCGGCAGCACCTCGAGCCCGCCGCCGCTCCCGGCGCTGGCGAGTGACATGGATCTGTCGCGCGCGGTCGGCTGGGGGCTGGCGATGCGGCTCGGGCAGCGCATGTCGGCCGGGCTGGCGGGGCCGTTGCAGCGTTCCAGCCTGTCGGTCAGCGGGCGCGGACTGACGCTCGGGCTTAGCGCGGCCGACCGCCATCTCTATGGCGAAGCGGTGGAAAAGCGCCACAACGCACTCGCCGCCGCGCTGGGGCGGACGCCGATCCTGACGGCATGATTGCTCCCCCCTTTGTTCAAGGGAGGGGAGAAGGGGTGTCGCTGGCTATCCGCAGCTGATGCTCCGCACGATATTCCGCTCGCCGATCATGATGTTGAGCCGGTCGGCGCGGAAGTCCATCGTCGCGGCCTGCCCCGGATAGAGCACGCGGACGCTGCGCGCGCCCGACATGTGCCGCGCACGGCGCTGGAGATCGGGACGGTAGGGCGCCCCCACGAAACGCTGAACGGCATCGGCGCGGCACTGGCGCACCGGGCCGGGCATCCCCGGCCGATCGTCGACACAGCCGACCAGCGCAATCAGCGGCAGGACGGCAAAGAGGGCCTTGGTCATACGGCATTCCCCTCGGTTCGCGTCATTTTGAGCCTGCCGCCCTGAACCGCGAAACCCAATCGGCCCTCGACCAGATCAAGCGCGTCATGCCCGAACTGGTCATAACGCCAACCCGTTAGAATCGCTAGACCTTCCCGCTGGCCGGCGGCGAGCGCCTCGAGTTCCTCGCCGCGTGCGAGCAGCCGCGGCGCGACGTCGATATCGCGCGCGCGGATCTTGAGCAGCAGCTTGAGCAGATCGGCGACCAGCGCGCCTTCCTTGCCCAGCCCGGGCTTGCGATCGTCCCGCGGCGGCATCTCGCTCGCCGACATCGGCTGCGCCTCGGCGATCGCGGTCATCAGGCGCTTGCCGATATCGTTCGCCGCCCAGGTCGCGGAAAGCCCGCGGACCCGCGCAAGATCGGGCTGTTTCTTCGGCGGATGCCCGGCGAGATCGGCGAGGGTTTCGTCCTTGACGATGCGGCCGCGCGGCAGATCCTTGGCGCGTGCCTCCATCTCGCGCCAGCGCGCGATCGCCTTCAATCGGCCGAGCACATCGGGCTTGCGGCCGGAGATGCGCACGCGCTTCCACGCCAGCTCGGGATCGTTGGCGTAATTGGCGGGATCGGCGAGCCGTTCCATCTCCTGATCGAGCCACGCGCCGCGCCCGGTCTTCTTGAGCCGTTCGAGCATCCGCGGGAAGATCTTCGACAGATGCGTCACGTCGCCGATCGCATAATCGACCTGGCGCTGATCGAGCGGGCGGCGCGACCAGTCGGTGAAGCGCGCGCCCTTGTCGATCTGGATGCCGAGCCAGCTGTCGACGAGGTTGGAATAGCCGATCTGCTCGCCCTGGCCGAGCGCCATCGCCGCGACCTGGGTGTCGAACAGGGGATGCGGGGTCTTGCCGGTGAGATTGTAGATGATCTCGAGATCCTGCCCGCCGGCGTGGAACACCTTGAGCACCTCCTCATTGTCGACCAGCAGGTCGAGCAGCGGGGAGAGATCGAGCCCCGGCGCCTTGGGGTCGATCGCCGCCGCTTCTTCGGTGTCGGCGATCTGGATCAGGCACAACTCGGGCCAATAGGTGCTCTCGCGCATGAACTCGGTGTCGACGCAGACGAAGGGGGCGTTGGCGAGGCGCGCGCACAGGTTGGCGAGCGTCGCGTTATCGGTGATCAGCGGGTGAACATGCATAAGTCGCGCCCCATAGCCCCACGCGCGCGCCTTGACAAAGCGGGGATGGAAGGGGAGGGCGCGGCGCATGCACGCATATCGTTCTCACACCTGCGCCCAACTCTCCGCGTCCAACGTCGGAGACAGTGTCCGTCTTTCCGGCTGGGTCCACCGCAAGCGCGATCATGGCGGCGTGTTGTTCGTCGACCTGCGCGATCATTACGGCATCACCCAGATCGTCGCGGATAGCGATTCGCCCGCGCTGCCGGTGCTCGAATCGCTCCGCGCCGAATCGGTCGTCACGATCGACGGCCATGTGAAGAAGCGCTCCGACGCGACGATCAACACCAACCTCGCGACCGGCGAGATCGAGGCGTTCGCCACCGCCGTCACCGTCCAGTCGGTGGCGCAGGAGCTGCCGATGCCGGTGGCCGGCGAGGCCGAATATCCGGAAGAAATCCGCCTGCGCTATCGCTTCCTCGATCTGCGCCGCGAAACGCTCCACGCCAATATCATGCTGCGTTCGGCGGTGATCGCCTCGATCCGGCGGCGGATGATCGATCAGGGGTTCACCGAGTTCCAGACCCCGATCCTCACCGCGAGCAGCCCGGAGGGCGCGCGCGACTATCTTGTGCCGAGCCGCGTCCACCCCGGTAAATTCTACGCGCTGCCGCAGGCGCCGCAGATGTTCAAACAGCTCCTCATGGTCGCGGGCTTCGATCGCTATTTCCAGATCGCGCCGTGCTTCCGCGACGAGGATGCGCGCGCCGACCGGTCGCCGGGCGAATTCTACCAGCTCGATTTCGAGATGAGCTACGTCACCCAGGAAGACGTGTTCGCCGCGATCGAGCCGGTGCTCCACGGCGTGTTCAGCGAGTTCGCCGACTGGCAGGGCAAGGGCCGCACGGTCAGCGCCTTGCCGTTCCGCCAGATTCCGTATCGCGAATCGATGCTCAAATACGGCAACGACAAGCCCGATCTCAGGAACCCGATCCTGATCTCCGACGTGTCGGAGCATTTCGTCGGCTCGGGCTTCGGCCGCTTCGCCTCGATCGTCGAGGCGGGGGACGTGGTGCGCGCGATCCCCGCGCCGGGCACCGCCGAGAAGAGCCGCAAGTTCTTCGACGACATGAACGCCTGGGCGCAGTCCGAAGGGTTCGCCGGGCTCGGCTATGCCACCCGCAAGGGGGGTGAGTGGGGCGGCCCGATCGCCAAGAACCACGGCGAGGACAAGATGAACGCGCTCGCCAATGCGCTCGGCCTCGGGCCGGACGACGGCTTGTTCTTCGCCGCCGGCAAGGAGGCGCAGGCCGCCAAGCTGGCGGGCCTCGCGCGCACCCGCGTCGGCGAACAGCTCGACCTCATCGACAAGAGCCGGTTCGAATTCTGCTGGATCGTCGATTTCCCGATGTTCGAATATGACGAGGACAACAAGAAGATCGACTTCAGCCATAACCCGTTCAGCATGCCGCAGGGCGAGCTGGAGGCGCTGGAGACCAAGGATCCGCTCGATATCCTCGCTTATCAGTACGATATCGTGTGCAACGGCGTTGAGCTGTCGTCGGGCGCGATCCGGAACCACCGGCCGGAGATCATGTACAAGGCGTTCGAGATCGCGGGCTATACCCGCGAGGATGTCGACACGAACTTCGCGGGCATGATCAACGCGTTCAAGTTCGGCGCCCCGCCGCACGGCGGCTCCGCGCCGGGGATCGACCGCATCGTCATGCTGCTCGCCGACCAGCCCAATATCCGCGAGGTGATCGTCTTCCCGATGACGCAGAAGGCGGAAGACCTGATGATGGGTGCGCCGAGCTTCGTTTCCGCGAAGCAGCTGCGCGAACTCAACCTGCGCTCGACCGCCGAGGGCGTGCCGACCGCGGGCTAAAACCTTCCTCGTCATGCCGGGCTCGACCCGGCATCCAGAGTCACAGGCCGTATCGCTCGTCGCTCTGAATGCCGGATCAAGTCCGGCATGACGGTAGAAGGCTCTGATTCGCCTCGATAACCGGGGGCTGGCGCTGCGCGCGATTTCGCGGCAGGTTGCCGCCATGATCGATCTCGCCGATTACGAAAAGGGCAAGCCCTACAAAGGCAAGTATAATCGCGATCTGGCGGCGCTGCAGGAGCGGCTCAACCATATCCTCGTCGCGCATATCGTCCACCAGCGGCCCGCGGTGGTGATGCTCGAAGGCTGGGACGCGGCGGGGAAGGGCGGGATCATCCAGCGCCTCGTCGAGCGGTGGGACCCGCGGCATTTCGAGGTTTATCCGATCAGCGCGCCGACCGAGGAGGAAAAGGCGCATCCCTTCCTCTGGCGCTTCCGCCGGCATCTGCCCGAGCCGGGGGACGTCACGATCTTCGACCGCAGCTGGTATGGCCGCGTGCTGGTCGAGCGGGTCGAGGGGTTCGCGACGCGCGCGGAATGGCGACGCAGCTACAGCCAGATCAACGATTTCGAGACGCGGCTGATCGAATCGGGGACGACCCTGGTGAAATTGTTCATCCATGTCGGGCAGAAGGAGCAGGACAAAAGGCTGCGCGACCGGCTCGAGGATCCGTGGAAGCGCTGGAAGACCGGGCCGGAGGATTATCGCAACCGTGCCAAACGCGCCGCCTATCTGGAGGCGATGCACGAGATGTTCGAGCGCACCGATACCGCGATCGCGCCGTGGCACGTGATCGACGGCAACGACAAGAAAGCAGCGCGGATCGCGGCGCTCACCGTGGTGGCGGATGTGCTTTCCGCCAATGTCTCGATGGACCCGCCCGCGCTCGATCCCGAATTCGAACGCATCGCGCGCGAGGCGCTGAAGGGGTAACGCTCTCCACCTCACCGTTCGCCCTGAGCTTGTCGAAGGGCTGCCCTTCTTTCCGAGGAAGAAAGTGCAGGGCTTCGACAGGCTCAGCCCGAACGGTGTTGTGTTTGGCGAACGGCGAGAAAAATCATACCGCCGGCGCGAATTCCCCGTCGTCGCCCATTACCCACAGCACCCCGCCGCGGATCGAGAACCACGCGCCGTGGAGCGCCAGCCGGCCCTCCGCCTCCGCCTCGCGCACGCACGGGAAGCTGCGCAGATTGGCGATGCTGACGCGGACGGTTTCCAGCTCCAGCTGGTGCGCGGCTTCGTCGCCGGTGCCATATTGCGCGACGATCCGGTCGCGTGCCTCGTCGAGCATGTCGATCCAGCGCGCGATGAACCCGCCTTCGCCCGGCTTGGCATCGGTGAAGCGCCCGGTGAGCGAGGCGTGGACGCCGCCGCAGGAGCCGTGGCCCATCACGACGACTTCCTCGACCTTGAGCTGGGTCACCGCGAATTCCAGCGCCGCCGACACGCCGTGCCGCCCGCCGCCGAGCTCGAACGGCGGGACGAGGTTGGAAACGTTGCGGACGACGAAGATCTCGCCCGGCGACACGTCGAACACGGTGGCGGGATCGGTGCGGCTGTCGGAGCAGGCGATCACCATCACCTTGGGGCTTTGCCCCTGCGACAATTCGGCCCAGCGATCACGCTGTTCGACCCAGCCATGTTCGTGGAAACGCCGGTATCCGGCGACGAGATCGGTGAAGACGGTCATGCGACGCTCTTATCGCGTTGTTTCGCGGGAGGGCAGTCGCTATTTGCACGCGCATGAACGAGATCTCCCCCGTCGCCGCGCCGCGCCAGCGCAAGCCTGACTGGATCCGGGTGAAGGCGCCCACCTCGATCGGGTTCGCCGAGACCAAGGGGTTGATGCGCCGGCTTAATCTCGCGACGGTGTGCGAGGAGGCGGCCTGCCCCAATATCGGCGAGTGCTGGACCAAGAAGCACGCGACGGTGATGATTCTCGGCGACACCTGCACCCGCGCCTGCGCCTTCTGCAACGTCAAGACCGGGATGCCGCGCGCGGTCGATCCGCTCGAGCCCGAGCATGTCGCGGTGGCGGCGGCCGAACTGGGGCTCGAGCATATCGTCATCACCTCGGTCGACCGTGACGATCTGCCCGACGGCGGGGCGTCGCAATTCGTCAAGGTGATCCAGGCGTTGCGCCGCAACACCCCCGATACGACGATCGAGATCCTGACCCCCGATTTCCGGAACAAGGCGCAAGCCGCGGTCGAGTCGATCGTCGAGGCGCGGCCCGACGTCTACAATCACAATCTCGAAACCGTCCCGCGGCTCTATCCGACGATCCGCCCCGGCGCGCGCTATTACGCCTCGCTGCGCCTCTTGGAGAGCGTCAAGCGCCACGATCCGTCGATCTTCACCAAATCCGGGGTGATGCTCGGGCTCGGTGAGGAGCGGCTCGAAGTGCATCAGGTGATGGACGACATGCGCTCCGCCGACATCGATTTCCTGACGATGGGGCAATATCTCCAGCCGACCCCGCGGCATGCGAAGGTCGCCGAATTCGTCACCCCCAAGGCGTTCGACGCTTATGCCGCGATCGCGCGGGCGAAGGGCTTCCTGCTCGTCGCCAGCTCGCCGCTGACGCGTTCCAGCTATCACGCCGGCGACGATTTCGCGAAGATGAGGGCAGCGCGCGAGGCGCAGCTTGCCAAGGCATAAGGAAACCCGCCGGCTTCCCTATACGCCGGAGCAGATGTTCGATCTGGTGGCGGATGTCGCGCATTATGCCGATTTCCTGCCGTGGGTCGTCGCGATGCGGGTGCGCAGCGACACCGCGACCGAGACGGTCGCGGACATGATCGTCGGCTTCAAGGGGCTGCGCGAGACCTTCACCTCGCGCGTGGTGAAGCAGCGGCCGGTGTCGGTCCACGTCGACTATGTCGAAGGGCCGCTCAAATATCTCCACAACGATTGGGGGTTCCGCCCCGATGGCGACGGTTGCCTGGTCGATTTCTCGGTCGACTTCGCGTTCAGGAACCGCGTGTTCGAGGCGATGGCCGGGCAGGTCTTCGCCGCCGCGCTGCGCCGGATGATCGGCGCGTTCGAGGAGCGCGCCGCGGTGCTTTACGGTGCCGGATCGACGGCGGGCGGCGGCACGGGCTCGGGCGGCATCAGCAAGTCGAGCGCGACCAGCGCGGCCTGAAGCCGCACCCCGCCACGGCCGAGATCGCCGAACTGGTGCTTGTCCGCCACCACGTCGGACGGATCGCCGCCGCGCTCGGCGCGCGCGAACACCACGGTGCCGACCGGCTTCTTTTCCGATCCGCCGCCGGGCCCGGCGACTCCGGTGATCGCCACCGCGACATCGGCCTGAGTCGTTTCGAGTGCGCCCTGCGCCATGCTCCACGCCACCGCGATCGAAACCGCGCCGAAGGTTTCGAGCACGTCGTTGCTGACGTTGAGCAGCCCGAGCTTGGCCTCGTTCGAATAGGTGACGATCCCCGCCTCCAGGACATCGGACGAACCGGGGATTTCGGTCAGCGCGGCGGAGACGAGCCCGCCGGTGCAGCTTTCGGCCACGGCGATGCGACGTCCGGCGGCGCGATTGGCTTCGACGACGCGGACAGCCGCGGCAACGAGCTCTGAGGGGAGAATATTGTCGGTCATGATTTAGCGGCTGCACATACCGGAAGGTCGGGAACCCCGGCAACCGGCTTCCCGCGTGCCTTGCGCGCCTTGAGATATTGCAGCGTCGCGACGATGATCCCGGCGGTGTTGCGCGCGGGCAAGGGCTCGAGCAGCGTCACCAGCCGGTCGATCGTCGGGCAATCCGCCGGCTGGATGCGGCCGACGACCTGCGGCGCGAACAGCGAGGTGAGCAGCGGCCGCGCATAATCGGACTGGAGCAACGCATCGACCGCCGGGTCGCTGAGCCGCACGATCGCGGCGCGCGCCGCCGGCCAGGCGGCGTCGGCCGCGGCCTGATAGCGTTGCAGGAAGGCGCTCGACGGGCGGCGCACGAGGCTCGACGGCGGGAGCGCGGTGCATATCCGCCCGGTCTCGCGGATGATATCGGGCATCGCGACCAGCGCGATCGCCTCGGCGTCGGCCGGGGTGAGGCAGGGGGTCTGCGCGGTGGCGACGGTCGGCACGGCGATCAGAACGAGCGCGGCGAGGGTGCGTTTCAGCGCGGCACGCGCAAACGTCATCCCGTTCGCGCTGAGCTTGTCGAAGGGCTTTTCTAACACCCTCGTCACCCCGGCCTTGAGCCGGGGTCCATCGGGAGGCAAGCACGGAGCAAGAGGCTCCTGCCGCTGAGCGCGGGGCATGATGGATCCCGGCTCAAGGCCGGGATGACGGAGGTCCGGCGGCACGGGCATCTGCCCCGCGACGGTGGTCACCACGTCGCTCCCGGCAGATCGACCGTTACGATCGCCTGCGCCGCAATGCCTTCGCCGCGCCCGGTGAAGCCGAGTCGCTCGGTCGTGGTGGCCTTTACGCTGACCCGCTCGACCGGCAGCGCGAGCAGTTCGCCGATCCGCGCGCGAATCGTATCGCGATGCGGGCCGATCTTGGGCGCCTCGCACATCAAGGTGAGATCGACGAAGGTCACGCGGCCGCCGCGCGCCTCGACCAGCGACAAAGCGTGGCGCAGGAACTGCCCCGATTCGGCGCCGCGCCATTGCGGGTCGCTCGGCGGAAAATGCATCCCGATATCCCCCGCCGCGATCGTCCCGAGCAACGCGTCGGTGATCGCGTGGAGCGCGACATCGGCGTCGCTGTGCCCCGACAGGCCCTGATGATGCGGAATCAGCACTCCGCCGAGCCACAATTCCTCGCCGTCGGCGAGCCGATGCACGTCGAAGCCGAGCGCCGAGCGCGTCTCGCGGCCCAGCCGCGCCTCGGCGGCGGCGATGTCCCCAGGGTAGGTGATCTTTTCCAGCATCGTATCGCCCTGCACCAGCGCCACCGATCCGCCAAGCGCGCGGACCATCTGCGCATCGTCGGTCGCCTCGCCGCCGCGCCACGCGCGATGCGCCGCCGCGAGCGTCACGAAGCGGAACGCCTGCGGCGTCTGGACGCGGCGCAGCGCCTCGCGCGGCACGTTGGCGCCGTCCGCGTTCACCAGGGTATCGGCGACCGGCAGCACCGGCACCGCGCCGTCATGCGTGGCCAGCGCGGCGATCAGCCGGTCGATCACCGCGGCGGACAGGAACGGGCGGGCGGCGTCATGGACCAGCACAAGATCGGCACCGTCGAGCGCGGCGAGCCCGGCGGCAACCGATTCGCGCCGCGTCGCCCCGCCGGTGACATGACGCGCACCGGGCACCGCGGCGGCGAGCAATGCCTCCTGCCCGGCGCCGATCACGACGAGCACCTCGTCGATCGCGGGATGATCGCCGAACGCCTGATGGCTCCACGCCAGCATCGCGCGGCCGGCGAGCGGCGCATATTGTTTGGGTAAGGTCGCGCCGGTGCGCTCCCCCTTGCCGGCGGCGACGATCAACGCGACGGTTTTCATGGCGCGGCGCCCTAGGGGCTAAAAGCGTCGGGGGCAATGTCGGGAGAAAATCCGGGGCGGCCTGACAGGGAAGGGGCCGCCCCGTAGTTCAGGGAACGGCCGGGAAAAGGGAAGACCCGGCCAGGTCGACGCCGAGGGGACGTCGTCGACGATTGCCGAGCTAAACGAAGGATGTTGCGGCAATGTGTCGGCGCTGTGCGATCGTGTTTCGATCGCGAAATGTTGACGCGCCGTCGCTGAGCGGGGATGGAAAGCGATGACCACGGCCGCATCGACCCGCCGCATCCTGATCGCCAGCCTCGTCGGCACGACGGTCGAATTCTACGATTTCTATATCTATGCGACCGCCGCGGCGCTCGTCTTCGGTCCGTTGTTCTTTCCGGCGGAGAGCGCCTCGGTCCAGCTTTTGTCCTCTTATGCCAGCCTGGCGGTGGCGTTCATCGCGCGGCCGGTGGGGGCGTGGGTGTTCGGGCATTATGGCGACCGGATCGGGCGCAAGTCGACGCTCGTCGCCTCGCTGATGATGATGGGCGGATCGACGCTGGCGATCGCTTTCCTGCCCACTTACGCCACGATCGGCTGGTGGGCGCCGCTGATCCTGTGCGTCCTGCGGTTCGGACAAGG
>NZ_MKRR01000098.1:64819-90195 GCF_001897045.1 Sphingomonas sp. 66-10 | reverse complement strand
ATGGTACCCCAGCTCGGGGCGCCGCTCGGCTTTATCGCCGCCAACGGGCTGTTCCTGCTGATCGGGGTGATGATGACCCCGGCGGACTTCATGGCCTGGGGCTGGCGGGTGCCGTTCCTGCTGTCGGTCGTGCTGGTCGGGCTGGGGCTGTGGGTGCGGCTGCGCATCGCCGAGACCCCCGCCTTCGCCAAGATGCTCGAAGAAGGCCCGCCGCCGACGGTGCCGATGGGCGAGCTGCTGCGCGATCACTGGCGGATCGCGCTGGGCGGGACGTTCGGCGCGGTGGCCTGTTTCGCGGTCTATTATATCGCGACCGCCTTTGCGCTCGGTTATGCGACGACGACGCTCAAGATCGACCGGCAGGTGTTCCTGGCGATCCAGCTCGGGGCGATCCTGTTCATGGGGGTCGGGATCACGCTGTCGGGCATCTGGGCCGATCGCACCTCGCCCGCGCGGGTGCTGACCTGGGGGTGCGTGGGCGCGATCGTCGCGGGGTTCCTGCTCGCGCCGGGGCTCGGCTCGGGGTCGCTGGTGACGATCTTCGTCGTGCTGTCGTTCGCGTTGCTGGTGATGGGGTTCGTCTATGGCCCGCTCGGCGCGTGGTTGCCGGGGCTGTTTCCGGCGCGGGTGCGCTACACCGGGGTGAGCCTGTCGTTCAACATGGCGGGGATTCTCGGCGGCGGGCTGACCCCGGTGGTGGCGCAATGGCTGTCGCAGCGCGGCGGCGGGCTCGGGTCGGTCGGGCTTTATCTCGCGGCGGCGGCGGTGATGAGCCTGATCGCATTGCTTGCGCTGCGCCCGCGTCGTGGCGTTGCGCCGATGGCGGTCGAGGGGCCGTAACGCGCCACCGCTCGGGCTGAGCCTGTCTTATCTTCGCGCGGAAGAAGGGCAGCCCTTCGACAAGCTCAGGGCGAACGGGAAGATTCTGGGGTGGCCGCTCAGCCACCGGCGCCCCGTCACTCCGGCTTAAGGCCGGGGTGACGAGGGGTTAGGCGAGCCGTAGCAATGTGAGCCGCGCCTTTCCGTGGACCCGTTCGGCATCGATCTCGAATCCGCCGACCTCGACTTTCTCGTCGCGTGCGGTTTCGATGCTGACCCAGGTCCCCGCGCCGATCCAGCCGAGCCGCGCGAGCCGGTCGAGCGCGACATTGCCCGCGCCGGTGCCGTAGGGCGGGTCCATCATCACCAGATCGAGCGCGGCCGGCGCGGGGCCGAGCGACAGCACCGATGTCGCGCGGACATCGGCGCCGGTCGCGCCGAGCTTGGCGATATTGGCGCGCAACGCATCGAGCGCGGGCTTGTCCTGCTCGACGAACAGGCAGCGCGCGGCGCCGCGCGACAGCGCCTCCAGCCCCAGCGCACCCGATCCGGCGAACAGATCGGCGACCGCCAGTTCCTCGAAACTGCCAATGCGGCTGGCGAGCATCGAGAACAACGCCTCACGCGTGCGGTCGGCGGTGGGGCGGGTGGTGTCCCCCTTGGGCGCGACGAGCGGGCGGCCGCGCCATTGGCCGGCGATGATCCTCATTTGCGCGGCCTCGCCGGGCCGGAACGCGGCTTGGGCTTGGCCCAGCCAGCCTTGCGCTTGGGGGGCTGCGCGGGGCGCGCGCGGGTCGCCGGCGCCGCCGCTGCCGGTGCGGCTTCTTCACGGGGTTTGGCGATCGCCGACGCGCCATGTGGCCGCGGTTTGGCGGCGGCGCGGGGCGGTCGGCTGCCGCCGCCCGATGCGGTCACCGTGATCGCCCCCGGCGCGGGCGCCTTGCGGTCGAGCGACTGGCGGAAGGCGACCAGATCGTGCTGCTTGACCTCGCCGACCCCGCCGACGGGCAGATCGGCGAGCACGAAGGGGCCGTAGCGCGTGCGGATCAGCCGGTTCACCTCGAGCCCGAGATGTTCGAGCACGCGGCGCACCTCGCGGTTCTTGCCCTCGGTCAGGATCATTTCGATCCACAGATTGGCGCCGGTCCGGCGCTCGATATTGGCGTCGATCGAGCCGTAGCGGATGCCGTCGATCTCGACCCCCTCGATCAGCGCCTCGAGCTGCGGCTGCGACACCTGCCCGAAGGCGCGCGCGCGATAGGCTCGCTCGACCCCGGTCGAGGGCAATTCGAGCTGGCGTTTGAGCCCGCCGTCATTGGTCAGCAGCAGCAGCCCCTCGGTATTGTAATCGAGCCGCCCGACGGGGACGAGTCGCGGCAGATCCCTGGGCAACCGGTCATAGATCGTCGGCCGCCCGCGCGGATCGCGCTCGGTGGTGAGGACGCCGGCGGGCTTGTGGAACAGGAACAGCCGTGGCGGCGGGGTCTCTGCGACCGGCTGGCCGTCGACCGTCACTCCGGCGAGCGAGACGAGCAACGTCGCGGGGGTGTCGATCGCCGCCCCATCTTTGGCGACGCGCCCTTCCGCGATCATCCGCTCGACCTCGCGCCGGGAGGCGACGCCGGCGCGCGCGAGCAATTTGGCGATGCGGTGGACAGGGCGGCCGGTAGGGCGCGGATCGGTCGGTCGGCTGGGCATGAAGCGGCTGATACATCGCTTGCGCGGCGCGCGCGAAAAATTTTGCGCCACTTGCCGATTACCCGCGTTAAGGGGCGCGGGCGTAACCGTCGTATTGTGAGAGTGGCGATGATGTTCGGGCGTAAGAAGCGGCGGATCTCGCGCCTGCTGCTGGTAGAGGATGAGCCGCTCGTCGCGTTCGACGCCGAACATATCCTGAGCGAGGAAGATTATGAGATCGTCGCGACGGTCGATCGTGTCGCCCATGCGGTGCGGATCATCGGCGAGGGGCGCGAGATCGATCTGGTGCTGGTCGATATCGCGCTGACCGACGGCAGCGGAATCGAAGTGGCGCGCGCCGCCGCTGCGCGCGACATTCCGGTGCTGTTCGTCACCGGCAATTGCCCCGGCGACGCCGAGGCGCTGGCGTTCGGCTGCCTCGCCAAGCCTTATTCGCAGCGCAGCCTGCTCGGCGCGATTCGCGCGGTCGAAGCGTCGCTCGACGGCCGTGTGCCGCGGCGGTTGCCGCAGGGTTTCCGCTTGTTCGCGAGGGCTGGCTGACCACAGGCTTTCCGCTGTTTCCCCGTTCGCCCCGAGCTTGTCGAAGGGCGTCCTGGCGTTCGCGAGTGAGGGCCGCCCTTCGCCAAGCTCAGGGCGAACGGAAAAGGGTGAGGCCGGCTGATTATACGCCGATCGGGCGCCCTTCGTCGGCGAAGGCGGCGGCGAGCGCGGCGACGCTCGCCAGCACCCCGTCGGCGCGGCGCAGCCCGAGCAGGTCGGACAGCAGCAGCGCCGCTTTATCGGGCGTGGTGTCGACCTGGCCGATCGCTGCGAGCAACCCCGCCTCGGCGGTCGTCATCCGCGCGCAGCAGCATGGCGCGATCGCGATCGGCATCGCCGCGGACGCGGCGAGATCGGCCATCAGCGCGCGCAGCAGGGTGAGCGGGCGGCGGAAGCCTTCGCGAAACAGCGTGAAGATCGCATGCGCCGCGCGGGCATCGGCAAGGCCGTGCGCGCCCATGCGCCGCATCGCGAACAACAGCGCGCGTGCATTGGGGCAAAGCGGGAGCGGATGCGGGAGCGCGGCGAGCGGCGCGGTGGCAGGCAGCGACATGGCGGACGATTCTCCTCGTCCGGCGATCTTCGATGTTTCGCTATTGCAAGTCAATCGCAATCAGGTCGGCGATTCGCCGTTGGCCGCGAGCACGCCACCGGCGATGTAGAGCGAGCCGGCGATCAGCACCGATTCGCCCGTGCCGGCCGCGGCGATGAGATCGAGCGCATCGCCGATCGTCTCGGCGGTGGCGGTCGACGCAGCGCCGTGGCGGCGCGCGATCGCGGCGAGCGCCTCGGGCTGGTGGTGGGCGTGGCTCGGCACCGGGACGGCGACGACATGCGTCTCGCCGCGCCGGTCGAGCAAATGGCGGATCACGCCGTCGGCATCCTTGTTGGCGAGCATCCCGATGACGATCGCGGTCGGCGCGTCGCGGCCCCACGATCCGGCGATCGCGGCGGCGGCGGATTCGTTGTGCGCGCCGTCGAGCCACACGCCGTGGCGGCGCTGTTCGGGGCGCAGGCGGCGGG
This sequence comes from Sphingomonas sp. 66-10, assembly GCF_001897045.1. Taxonomy (NCBI): domain Bacteria; kingdom Pseudomonadati; phylum Pseudomonadota; class Alphaproteobacteria; order Sphingomonadales; family Sphingomonadaceae; genus Sphingomonas; species Sphingomonas sp. 66-10. The sequence goes on along the minus strand of NZ_MKRR01000098.1, from coordinate 86,115 downwards.
TGAGCGGGCCGTCGCCCAGCCGCTGCATCCGCGCCGGCCAAGTCGCGGTGCGGATGCCGTCGGCGATCGCGGCATCGTCGATCGTCACCGCCTGCTGGTGGCGCAGCATCGCCGCGGCAAGGCCGGCATTCTCCGCCTGATAGGGGCCGGTGAGCGTCGGAACGGGCAGTGCGAGCTCGCCGCGCGTGTCGCGATAAAGGAGGGAATCGCCCGCGGGAGCGATATCCCAGCCCGATCCGCGCGCGATCAGCGGTGCGCCGCACGCGGTCGCGACCGCCGCGATCGTCGTGGCGACCGAGCGCGGGTAGAGCTGGGTCACGAGCGGGATGCCCGGCTTGGCGATCCCGGCCTTTTCGAAGCCGATCCGGTCGAGCGGGGCGGCGGGTGTGCCGGCCTCCTCGGCGAGCAGGAATGCCTCGTGATCGATCCCGAGCGCGGCGATGCCGCATATCGCGGGGTGCGGGATCACGTTGGTCGCGTCGAGCCGGCCGCCGAGCCCGACCTCGATCACACAGGCGTCGGCGGGGGTGCGCGCGAAGGCGAGGAAGGCGGCGGCGGTGGTCACCTCGAAGAAGCTGGCGCCGATATCGCCGGCCACGTCGAGCACCTCGGCGAGCAACGGGGCGAGCGCGCGATCGTCGATCAGCCGCCCAGCGACTCGAATCCGCTCGTTGAAGCGCACGAGATGCGGGCTGGTATAAGCATGGACCTTGAGCCCCGCCGCTTCGAGCGCGGCGCGCAGGAAGGCGCAGGTCGATCCCTTGCCGTTGGTCCCTGCGACATGGAAGACCGGGGGCAGGCGCCGCTGCGGATCGCCGACCCGCGCGAGCAGCTCGGTGATCCGCCCCAGCCCGAGCACGTCGGCGCCGGGCGAGAGCGACCACAAACGGTCAAGCTGCGCCTGAACCGCCGGATCGGTCGAGACGGCGTGATCGGCCATTGGTAGTGTTCAGGCCGCGGCGCGCTGGCCGCAGAGATAGCCGATGACCGTCGCGAGCTGCGCGCGCAGATCCTTGCGGTGGACGATCATGTCGATCATCCCGTGCTCGAGCAGATATTCCGAGGTCTGGAAATCGTCGGGCAATTTCTCGCGGATCGTATTTTCGATCACGCGGCGGCCGGTGAAGGCGAGCAGCGCCTTGGGCTCGGCGATCTGGATGTCGCCGAGCATCGCATAGGCCGCCATCACCCCGCCCGAGGTGGGATCGGTCAGCACGACGATATAGGGCAGCCCGGCATCGTGGAGCATCTGGATCGCAACGGTCGAGCGCGGCATCTGCATCAGGCTCAAGATGCCTTCCTGCATCCGCGCGCCGCCCGAGGCGGTGAACACGACATAGGGCGCCTTGTCGGCGATCGCCGCTTCGACCCCCTGGATGAATGCCTCGCCGACCGCCTGGCCCATCGATCCGCCCATGAAGGCGAAATCCTGCACCCCGATGACGACGCGATGGCCGTCGATCGTGCCGCGCGCGTTGACGAAGGCATCGGCCTCGCCGGTCTCGGTGCGCGCCGTCTTGAGGCGATCGGTATAGCGCTTCGAATCACGGAATTTGAGCGGATCCTCGGGCGTGCGCGGGGTGGGCAAAGCGCTCCAGCCGTCGTCGAGCAGCTGGGTGAACCGCGCCAGCGGCCCGATCCGCTCATGATAATCGCAATTCGGGCAGACCGAGAGGTTTTCCTCGAGCTCCTTGGTGAACACCATCTGCCGACACCCCTTGCACTTGTGCCAGAGGTTGTCGGGGGTCTCCTTCTTCGGGACGACCAGCGAGAGGGCGTTGCGGACGCTAGACAGCCAGCTCATTTCGATTCCTTGCGCGCGGCGCGGACCGCCGCGCTCAGCGATTGGATATAGGGGGTAATCGCGCCCGGCGCATCGGCGCCGTGCTTGCCGATCAGCTCGACGATCGCCGAGCCGACCACCACGCCGTCGGCGACGCGGGCGATCGCCTCGGCCTGTTCGGGGGTGCGCACGCCGAAGCCGACCGCCACCGGCAGGTCGGTCGCGGCCTTGAGGCGCGCCACCGCTTCCTCGATCGAGGTCTGCGCGGCCTGTTGCTTCCCGGTGATCCCGGCGACCGAGACGTAATAGAGGAACCCGCTTGCCCCGCCGAGCACGGTCGGGAGCCGCGCGCCGTCGGTGGTTGGGGTGGCGAGGCGGATCAGGTCGACGCCACTCGCGCGCAACGCGGGGCCGAGCGCGGCATCCTCCTCGGGCGGCGTATCGACGCAGATCACCCCGTCGACCCCGGCATCGCGCGCGGCGTTCGCGAACCATGCCGCCCCGCGCCGAAGCATCGGATTGGCATAGCCCATCAGCACCAGTGGCACATTCGGGTGCCGCGCACGGAAATCGCGCGTGATCGTCAGGATATCGGCGGTGGTGGTGCCCGCGCCGAGGCTGCGCAGATTGGCGGCCTGGATCGCGGGGCCGTCGGCCATCGGATCGGTGAAGGGCATCCCCAGCTCGATCACGTCGGCGCCGCCCGTCACGAGCGCGTCGAGGATCGCCGGGGTCGCCGCCGCGTTCGGATCGCCCGCGGTGACGAAACATACCAGCGCCGCGCGATCCTTGGGAAAGGCGTTGGAAAGCCGCGTCATATCTCCACCCCCAGCGCCTCGGCGACGGTGAAGATATCCTTGTCCCCGCGCCCCGAGACATTGACCAGGATCATCGCGTCCTTGCCGTAATCCTTCGCCACCTTTGGCAAGGCGGCGAGCGCGTGGGCGCTTTCCAGCGCGGGGATGATCCCCTCGGTGCGGCAGCAGAGCTGGAACGCTTCCAGCGCCTCGCTGTCGGTGATCGGCAGATAACGGACGCGGCCGATCTCGTGCAGCCAGCTATGCTCCGGCCCGATGCCGGGATAGTCGAGCCCGGCGCTGATCGAATGCGCCTCGGTGATCTGGCCGTCGTCATCCTGGAGCAGATAGGTCTTGTTGCCGTGGAGCACCCCCGGCGCGCCGCCGGTGAGGCTCGCGGCATGCTGGCCGCTGGCGATCCCGTGCCCCGCCGCCTCGACCCCGATCATCGCCACGCCGGCGTCGTCGAGGAACGGGTGGAACAGGCCGATCGCATTCGATCCGCCGCCCACCGCCGCGATCAGCAGATCGGGCAGGCGCCCGGTACGCGCGAGCATCTGCGCGCGCGCCTCGGTGCCGATCACGCTCTGGAAATCGCGCACCAGCTCCGGATAGGGATGCGGGCCGGCGGCGGTGCCGATGATGTAGAAGGTGTCGTGGACGTTGGCGACCCAGTCGCGCAGCGCCTCGTTCATCGCATCCTTGAGCGTCTTGGCGCCCGAGGTGACCGGGATCACCTCCGCGCCGAGCAATTTCATGCGGAACACATTGGGCTGCTGCCGCTCGACGTCCTTCGCGCCCATGTAGATGACGCAGGGGATGCCGAAGCGCGCGCAGACCGTCGCGGTGGCGACGCCGTGTTGGCCGGCGCCGGTCTCAGCGATGATCCGCGTCTTGCCCATGCGGATCGCGAGCAGGATCTGGCCGATGCAATTGTTAATCTTGTGCGCGCCGGTGTGGTTGAGCTCCTCGCGTTTCAACCAGATCTGCGCGCCGTCCAGCGCCTCGGTCAGCCGCGGCGCGAAATAGAGCGGGCTGGGGCGGCCGACATAATGTTCGAGCAGTTCGTCGAACTCGGCCTGAAACGCGGGATCGGCCTTGGCGGCGCGATATTCGCGCTCGAGGTCGAGGATCAGCGGCATCAGCGTCTCGGCGACATAGCGGCCGCCGAAATCGCCGAAATGCCCGCTCTCGTCGGGCTGCGCGCGGAAGGAGTTGGGCGTGGTCATCGAGCGATCGCCTTAGGGCCCTAATTCGCTCAGGACAACGCCGTGACGGAGCGGATTTTGGCGCCAGGCAAGGAGCAAGGAGTGAGCGATGTATTTACATCGTGATCGACGCGCGACGCCGCATGGCGCCAAAAGACGCCCGCCGCGGAGCGGTCGCCCGGAGAAGCCCGCTGGACGGCGTCGCTTGCTTGCGCGTAGCGACTGCTACGCGTCTGCGCTGCGCTCCTTGCCAGCGGACTTCTCCGGGCGATCACGGCGTTATCCTGAGCGAATTAGGGCCCTCAGGAATGCGGCGATCTTGTCCACGTCCTTCACGCCGGGGGCGGTTTCGACGCCGGAAGAAACGTCGACGAGCGTGGCGCCGGTGCGGGCGATCGCCTCCGCAACATTGTCCGCATCGAGCCCGCCGGAGAGCGCCCAGGGTAGCGGGTGACGGAAACCGTCGAGCAGCGACCAGTCGAAGCGTACCCCCATCCCGCCGGGGAGCGCGGCATTGTCCGGCGTCTTGGCGTCATAGAGGACGGCGGAGGCGGCACCGGCGACGTCGCGGGCGTGATCGAGATCGGCGCGCGTCTTGATCGCGATCGCGGCCCAGGTAGCCAGCCCGGTGCGGCGCGCCACTTCCGCGATTCGTGCCGGGGCGGTCTTGTGGAATTGCAGAATATCGAGCCGGCCGGCAGCGATCGCCATATCGAGCAGCGCGTCGTCGGGATCGACGAACACCCCGACGCGGTGGACCCGATCCGGGGTTCGCGCCGCGAGCATCCGCGCCTGATCTGCGCTGAGGTTGCGCGGGGAGGGCGGGAAGAAGTTCAACCCGACATGGCTCGCCCCGCCCGCAAGTGCTGCGTCGAGCGTCTCGATCGTGGTCAGGCCGCAAATCTTGGCGGTGGTGGGCATGAGGATTGTCTCTACTCGGTTTGCATTGAGCTTGCCCCTGCCGTCATGCCGGGCTTGACCCCGCATCCAGAGTAACGAGCGATTCCCTTTGCGGCTCTGGATGCCGGATCACGCCCGGCATGACGATGAAAGCGCAGGCCCGGGAAAGTGCAGGCCCGACCCTCGTTCGCCCTGAGCCTGTCGAAGAGCTGCCCTTCTTGGCGAGAAAGTGCCGGGTTTCGACAGGCTCAGCCCGAACGGGGTGGGGTCAAAGCGTCGCGCCGATCGCGCGCGCGGCGGCGTCGGGGTCTTCGGCTTGGGTGATCGGGCGACCGACGACGAGGATCGAGGCGCCATTGTCCAACGCCATCCGCGGCGTGACGACGCGTTTCTGGTCGCCCACCACGCTGTCGGTCGGGCGCACGCCGGGGACGACGAAGAAGCCCTTGGGCCACAATCGATGCGCCGCCTTCACCTCCGCGCCCGAACAGACGATCCCGTCGACCCCCGCGCGCATCGCCAGTTCGGTCAGGCGCAGCACCTGATCGTGCGGAGTGCCGGTGACGCCGGTCGCGTCGAGATCGCGCTGGTCGAGGCTGGTGAGCATCGTCACCGCCACCACCTTGGTCCCCGCAGGGGCGGCGGCCTTGGCATCCTCCAGCATCGCGCGGCCGCCCGATGCGTGAACCGTCAGGATCGCCGGCTCCAGCGCGCGCAGCGCCTGCACCGCCTTGGCGACGGTATTGGGGATATCGTGCAGCTTGAGATCGAGGAAGATCGGCAGCCCGAGATCGGCCATCTCGCGCACCCCGGTGCGCCCGTTGGCGGCGAAGAATTCCAGCCCGAGCTTGATCCCGCCGACATGGTGCCGCACCCGTTCCGCGATCGCCTTGGCGCGATCGATATCGGGGGTGTCGAGCGCGACATAGATGCGGTTGCTCACGATGTTGCTCCGGGGGCTGGGTCTTCGGGCGCCGCCGGGGCTGCCGCGGCGGTCGCGGCGCGCAGGTCGGTCAGCGAGCGTTCGGCGGCGGTGAGCCGTTGGCGCAGCCGCCAGCGCATTGCGCGCTGATAGAGCCAGGTCGGCACGAAGCCGACCAGGAAGGTGAGCGCCAGCAGGAAGGGCAGATTCACCTCGGCAACGAGATTGCCGAACAGACGGATCGTCACCCACTGCCAATTGCCGAAGGTGAACACCGCCGCGATGAACGCGATCAGACACCAGAATAAAAGCTTCAGAAACTGCATTGGCGACCTCCCGCGCGATACGGACTAACCCCGCAAGCGTCGTTTTTCCAGCTTTACTGTCCGGCGTGGAGCGTGTTCCGCGAGCCCTTTCCTCAGCCGTCATTCCCGCGAAGGTGGGGATGACCGGGGTATCGAATTGGATTCTTACCCGATCTCCCGGCGCAATTCCTCGATCAGCGCGGTGGCGGTGTGGAGCCGCGGCGCCTCTTCGTCGAGGATCGCGTGGAAGGCGGCGCGCTTGATCTCCGCGACGCGCCCGGGGCGCAGCCGCGCTTCGCCGGCCAGCGTCGACACCGCGATATCGATCATCCGCTCGGCGCCGTGCAGCCGGCCCCAGAGATAGTCGTTCTCGCGATAGGCACGGCTGAAGAACGCGCCGAAGTTGCTGAACTGAATGCCCTTCAGCGTCGCCTCAGCGCCGCCGCCGCGGATCGAGACCGCATCGTCGGGGGCGATGCGATCGACCTGGATCGGATCATATTCGTCCATTCCCTCGCCCTGCAGCAGCGGCAAAGTGGCGACGTCGAAATAGGGAAAGCCGAGATAGCGCAGCAGCAACGCCCGGCGGATATCGCGCGGCAGCGTCGCGAGCGCCTCGGCGAGCCGCTCGTCGGTCTCGGCGTCGAGTTCCTTGAGCCCCATCGATTCGGCGAGATCGTCGAGTAGCGGCCCGGCGTCGCCGCTCAGCGCGCGGACCTCGCCGCGCAATGCTCGGTGGGTGCGCGGGTTGCGACAATCGAGATAGGCCGAGAGCGAATGATAGATCGCCTCGCGGATCGGCTGCAGCGTGTCTTCGCTCGCCTCGCTTTCGAGTTCGGTCAGCCGCCGCGACATCAGCCGCAGCCGGCGGATGCGGAAGCCGAGATCGAAGGTGCGCAGGAAGTCGATCGTCACCGCGCTTTCCGCGACCTCGGACGAGGCGGGGTCGTAGCCGCGCGCGACCAGGGCGGTCTCGATCCGGCGGCGGATGCGCTGCCAGCGCTGCGGGCCGGGCTCGCCGCCGACGCCGTGGAGCAACGCGGTGACGCTCTCGATCACCCCGGCGAGCTTGAGATGCGCGTAAGCGGCATAGCCATAGCCCGCCTGCTCGGCCGCGGCGACCTGCGCGCGGCGGCGCCAGGCGGCGATCCGCGCGGCGGTCGGGCGATCGAGGAAGAAGGTGCGACCGAACAGCGCGTCGACCTTCGCCTCCACCTCGGGGCGCACCGCCTGAAGGATCGCGCGCATCCGCGCGATCCGTGCCGAGCGCTCGGCGATCGCGTCGAGATTGTCGCGGATCGGCTGCTTGCGCGGCAGTTCGCTGATCGCGCCGAGGATCGTCTGGAAGAAGCCCGGCACGCCGTCGCTGTCGGCCGAAAGGCGGAATTTGTTGCCGGGGGCGGGGTCGATATAGACGAAGCGGCGATCGACCTGCCGCCGCGCCGGACGCTCGTTGAGCGCGTCGATCGCGGGGCGGAAGGGGGCGTTGGCGAGCACCGAGCCGTCGATCAGCACTGCCTTTTCCGCGGTATTCGCCGCCGCCTGGCGCGGGAGCATGCGGTAGAGGAACGCCTCGCGCGTCGGCCAGTCGATCGCGCGGTCGTGCAGCACGCCGTCGAGCTCGGCGACGGTGAACGGCGGGAAGGCGCCGGGGAAGCTGGAGGTGGCGCGCGCTGCGAAGGCGAGTTCGGCGGCGGGCGCGAGCGTCTCGCGCACCTCGCCGTGATCGGTGAAGTGGAGCACCAGCCGATGCTCGGTTTCCAGCACCTCGGGGGGCGAGTGGAGCTGGAGCCGCTCGGGGTGGCCGGTGAAATCGGTGACGGTGACGAACAGGTCGAGCGGTTGTCCGGTCGGCAGCAGCCGCGGCCCGCGCGGCGCGGCGGCCATTGCGTCGAACGCGTCGAGCAGCATCCCGGTGAACCCCGCGCCGCTGAACGGCGGCTCGAACCAGCGCGAGCGGACGAAATGCGACAGCTTGCTCCGCACCTCCTCGCGCGTTTCGGGATCGAGCGCCTCGAGCTTTTCGGCGCTGCGCCCCGCCGCCATCCACGCCAGCGGCATCGCCCAGGCCTTGGAAAAGCGCGAGGCGGGGGCGGCGGCGGCGTCGATCAGCGCCTCGACATCGCCGCGGGTCAGCCACAGATCGGTCAGCGGATCGAGCGACTGGCCGGAGGCGATCGCCTGCGCGAGGAAGATGCCGTTGATCCCGCCCGCGCTGGCGCCGGCGAGGATGTCGGGCAGCACGCGCAGCCGCAGCCCGGCCTCCTCCGCCATTTCGTCGAGCAATGCGGCATAGACCCCGGCGGTGCCCCTGAGCTTCGTGCCGTCGTGGGTCGCGCGGCTGGCGCGGGCGAGGTGCCACACCTCCTTGGTGATGCCGTGCATGTATACGGCAAGGCTGATCCCGCCGTAGCAGACCAGCGCGAGCCGCAATTCCTTCTCGTGGAGGCGCGTATCGCTCATGCCGCGGCGAGATCCGCCCAGATCGGCAGATGGTCGCTCGCCGTCCGCGCCGCCATCGAGTGATGGACGCCGCAATCGACCACCTTGAGGTCCGGCGAAACCATGATCCGGTCGAGCCGCCCCACCGGACGCCGGGCGTGGAAGCTCGGGCCGGTATCGGCGAGCGCGAAATCGCGGCGGAATTCCTTGAGGCACCCCGCCGAGCGGGTCCATTCGTTGAGATCGCCCATCATCACCGTCGGGCGCGGATGCGGGTTGGCGGCGAGATGCGCGAGGATCGCATGCGCCTGCCGCTTCCGCCACAGCCCGGAAAGATCGAGATGCATCCCGACGACGCGGATCGTCGCGCCATTGACCCGAACATCGGCCATGACCGCGCCGCGCGGCTCCAGCGCCGGCAGGTGGATCACCGCGCAATCGACCACCTCGGCTGCCTTGGGCACCAATATCGCATTGCCGTGCCACCCCATCGAAGCGGCGCGCGCCCCGAAATTGACCGGCTTCCACCCGCTATGCTCGTCGATCAAATGCAATGGAATCACGGCCTTGCGTGTGCCGAAGCGGCGATCGGCCTCCTGCAGCGCGACGACATCGGCGTCGATCTCGCGCAGCACTTCGAGCGTGCGATCGGGATTGCGCCGCCGATCGGTGCCGATGCCCTTGCGCATATTGTAGCTCGCGACGCGGATCATGAGACCGAGGGAACGCTTGCGACGGCGATCGGGTTGCCGCTCGCACGGACACCATAAAAGGCGTATAACCTTTGAGAAATAAAAGAAAACTTCTGAGCGATCATCACGGCTTGCCGCGTCGAATGTAAAAGTCGGCACGGAAATCGCAAGGCGGATTCGCCCGTTTGACGAGCGTGCCCGCAATTCCTTATGGTCGCCGCAAAAGTTGCATCAAGGTGCAAGATCGACGGTTGCGATCGGGATGAGAGAGGCGGCGCATGGAGATTTCGGTCGGCGATTTGCTCACGCGCGCAGGTGCCGCCTGCGCCGCGGCGGAGCGTTATGTGCTTGCCGCGCGCCAGGCCTGCCGGCACCGTATCGCCGGCGGCGATGCCCGTGCGCTCGATATCGAGCAGCGCGCGCTCCATGGTTTCTCGTGGATCGCGACGCTGGTGCAATCGCTCGAGGCGGCGCGGCAATGGGCGGCGCGGCTGCAGGCGGGGGACGGCCTCGCCCCGATCGACGCGCTCGTGCTGCGGATCGGCTTCGGCGAATATCTGGCGCAGCTCGTTTATGCGCTGCCGATGAGCCAGAACGAATTGGCGCGACCGACCGATCTCGGCATCGCCGATGCCGCGCGCGCACTGGCGGACGATGCCGCGGCGGCGTGGTTTCTGGTCGAGGGCAATAATGCCGCGACCCGCGCCGCGCTGACCGCGTTGATCGAGGCCGATGCACGGCCGTCGGAGGCGCTAGGCGACGAGACGCTCGATATGATCCGCGCGCAATTCCGCGCCTTTGCCGCGCAACGTATCGCCCCCAAGGCGCATGATTGGCACCTCGCCGATGCGTTGATCCCGATCGAGATCGTTGACGAAATGGCCGATCTCGGGGTGTTCGGGATTTGCATCGACGCCGAATATGGCGGGCTGGGGCTCGGCAAGCTCGCGATGTGCGTCGTGTCGGAGGAATTGAGCCGGGGCTGGATCTGCGCCGGGTCGCTCGGCACCCGCTCCGAGATCGCGGGCGAATTGATCGGCGAAAGCGGGACCCCCGCGCAAAAGGCATATTGGCTGCCCCGGCTCGCGCGCGGGGAGACGCTGCCGACCGCAGTGTTCACCGAGCCCGATGTCGGCTCCGACCTCGCCTCGCTCAAGACGCGCGCGGTGCGCGACGGCGATGGCTGGTCGGTGACGGGGGCGAAGAACTGGATCACCCACGCGGCGCGCGCCGATCTGATGACCTTGCTGGTGCGCACCAATCCGGCCGAGCCCGGCCACGCCGGGTTGTCGATGCTGCTCGCCGCCAAGACACGCGGCACCGAAGAGGACGCTTTCCCCGACGAAGGACTCGCCGGCAGCGAGATCGAGGTGCTCGGCTATCGCGGGATGCGCGAATATGCGCTGTCGTTCGACGGTTTCCGTGTGCCCGGCGACGCGATCCTCGGCGGCGAGGAGGGCAAGGGCTTCCGCCAGCTGATGCGCACTTTCGAGGGCGCGCGAATCCAGACCGCGGCGCGCGCGATCGGCGTCGGGTGGAATGCGTTCGACGTCGCGCTGGATTATGCGCGGACGCGTCGCCAGTTCGGCTGCGCGCTCGCGGATTTCCCGCGGGTCGCCGACAAATTGGCGCTGATGCTCGTCGAGCTCGTCATGGCGCGCGAGCTCACTTATGCCGCGGCGCGGCGCAAGGACGAGGGCCGGCGCTGCGACATCGAGGCCGGCATGGCGAAACTGCTCGCCGCGCGGGTCGCCTGGGCCAATGCCGATGCGACCGTCCAGATCCACGGCGGCAACGGCTATGCGCTCGAATATCAGGCGAGCCGCATCCTGTGCGATGCGCGCATCCTCAACATCTTCGAGGGGGCGGCGGAAATCCAGGCGCATGTCGTCGCGCGCGGATTGCTGTCGGCGGCGAATTGACCTTGCGCCTTGAGTCCCGCGCGGCCTAGGCCGGCACGACCATTTGGGAGGGTGAAAGCGGCGTGACGGACGGACGGCCCGGGCGGGCGCTCGAAGGAATCAAGGTTCTCGATCTGTCGCGGGTCCTCGCCGGGCCGTGGTCGACGCAGATCCTCGCCGATCTCGGCGCCGATGTGTTCAAGGTCGAGCAGCCCGGCAAGGGGGATGATACGCGCGGCTGGGGCCCGCCGTTCCTGTCCTTGCCCGATGGCGCCGACGATCCGCAGGAAAGCGCTTATTATCTGAGCTGCAATCGCAACAAGCGCTCGGCCGCGATCGATCTCGCCAACCCGGAGGGGCAGGCGCTGATCCGCCGGCTTGCCGCTGAGGCCGATATTCTGGTCGAGAATTTCAAGGTCGGCGGGCTGGTCAAATACGGGCTCGATTATGCCAGCATCAGCGCGATCAACCCGCGCATCGTCTATTGCTCGATCACCGGCTTCGGGCAGACCGGCCCTTATGCCGATCGACCCGGCTATGATTTCGTCGCGCAGGGGATGGGCGGCTTCATGTCGATCACCGGCGAGGAGCATGGCGGGCCGCTCCGCGCCGGGGTGGCGATGGCCGATCTGTCGACCGGGATGTACGCCACCGTCTCGATCCTCGCCGCGCTGCGCCACGCCGAGCGGACGGGGGAGGGGCAACAGATCGACGTGTCGCTGCTCGATACGCAGATCGCGATGCTCGCCAATCAGGGATCGAACTGGCTCGTCGGGGGCGTCAATCCGGGTCGGCTCGGCAACCGGCACCCGACCGTGGTGCCCTATAAGACCTTCGAGGTCGCCGACGGCGTGATCATCATCGCGATCGGCAATGACAGCCAGTTCCGCGCTTTCTGCCATGAGATGGGGCGCCCCGATCTCGCCGCCGATCCGCGCTTCACCACCGGGCGCGACCGGCTGATCAACCGCGACGCGATCGAGGCCGCGGTGCAGGATATCGTCCGCGACCTGGCGGGCGGGCCGCTGATCGAGCGGCTCGTCGCGATCAACGTGCCTGCGGGGCCGGTGAATACGATCAAGGATATCTACGCCGATCCGTTCATCGCGGCGCGCGGCGTGGTGCACCGCTTCGTCCGCGAGGACGGGGTGGAGATTCCGACGGTCGCCTTCCCCGGCAAGTTTTCCGCCACCCCGACCGACTATCGCTATCGCCCGCCGCAGGTGGGGGAGCATAGCCGCGAATTACTCGGCGACTGGCTGGGGCTGTCCGATGCGGAGTTCAGCGAGCTGGAGGAAAAGGGCGCGGTCAGGCAGCGCTGAGCCGCGGGTTTTCCGGCGACGCGGCTGGAGTATCCTGCGTAAAATGTAAACCGTTCGCCCTACGGCGGTGAAGCGATCCCGATTTAACGCACGACGCTCTATTTTCCCGCGGATATCGCCGCGACATGCCCGTCGAGCAGCGGGTGCCGATCGAGCGAGTTGAGCGTGTCGACGATCTCGCGCCGCGCCGCGCCGCGTGTCGCACCGGCCATCACCGTCAGAACGCTGCGGACGACCTCGACGACCATCTTCTCGTCGGGGATTTCGCCCTCAGCCCAGGCGCTGGCGGTGGCATAGCGATAGCGGACCAGCATCGCGATCAGATCGTCGGCGTCGATCCACGGCTGGAGCTGACGCTTGCCGGCGAGCCGGCGTATCCACGGCCCGTGCGAATGCGCGGCGATGTCGTGGATCGCCTTTCTGATCTCCGGCGCGACATCGGCCGAATGATAGACGTTCAACAACGCGCGGGTGTAGTTGCGGATTTCGAGATTGCGGCGCGCGACGATGACGAGGCGCTCGATCATCCAATCGAGCGTGGCGTCCTCGGTCGAATAATGGATCCGGCGCTCATAATCCTCCATATATTTGCTGATCGCGGAGGCGACGAGATATTCCTTGCTCTGGAACGCATTGTACAAGGTGCGCTTGGCGACGTTCGCGCGCTTCGCGACATCGTCCATGCTGAGATTGGTCACGCCGACTTCGCCGATCATGCGCCGCGTTTCGTCGAGGATGCGATCGCGTCGGGCGATGATCGAGGGGCTGGCATAGCCCGAGGGCCGCGCATCGCCCGCGCTTTGCGCGCTGGGCTTGGTGGTCCGATCGCGATCTCGCATCGATCCCAGGTGGCACGGAACGGAAATCGCGCCAATTGGAATCTGCACGATCGTGCGGAATTGCGATATGGTGCCGGCTGCAGGGATCGAACCCGCGGCCCCCTGATTACAAATCAGGTGCTCTACCATCTGAGCTAAGCCGGCCCGCCGGCGTCCATGCGTCAGAGAACGCCGAACGTCCAGCCCTCGCTTTGCGCGATCGGCGGGGTCATCCGCGCCGGACGCCAGAAATCGGCGTTGCCGGCGCTGCGACGCAGCCACGCCGCGGCGAGGATCGCATCGGTCGCATGATCGTCATAGCGCGCGAGCGGCAGGTGCGGCCGGGCGCCGAGCGCTGCCAGCGCGGCATCGAGCGCCTCGGCGGTGCGCAATTTGCTGATGCCCTTGCGCAGCCCCGCCGCGCGGGCGGCGATCGCGGTGTAGATTTCGACGACCGTCGCGCCGGTCGCCGGCACCGGGTCGAACGGCCAGATCGCGATCCGCTCGTTCAACCGGTGGAGCAGCCGCATCCCGGCGAAGCTCGCCTTGGCGACCTGCGCCGCGCCGATCGCGTCATAGACGGTCGAGGGTTTGGTCGACTGATCCGCCCCGGTCTCGCAGACCCGCCAGTGGAGGAAGTCGCGCTTCGCCCCGTCCGCCGCGCCGAGATAGAAATGCCGCCCGCGCCGCGCCGCGAGGAAGCTGGCGGCGCCGAGATCGGCATCGTCGCTGTGCGTGTCGACATAATGCCACAGCGCGCGGGCGTCGGCGGTGTCGGTCTCGCCCGGCAGATGCGCGCCGCGCGCGACGAACGGGGCGGAGAAGCTGAAATCGAACCCGACCAGCAGCGGCGCGTCGGCGCGCGCCAGCAGCCAATCGAGCACCGCGCTGCGCGACCAGATTCGGCCGGCGGGCTCGACCAGCACCGGCGCCGCATCGCCCGCGCCGCATTCGGCGACCGCGATCCCGCGATGCCGCGCGCCCTTCGCTCCCGACCAGTCGATCGCGACGAAGCGCGTGAAGCGATCAGGGGCGGGGGCCGAAGGTGGCACGCTGCGGTTTTTTCGCGCGATCCCACCACGCCCGGCGGATGACATTGCGCACGCGCTCTTCGTCCGCCGCGCCGTAACGCACGAGCAGCCCGGGCCAGCCCTCGTAATGCGGGGTCTGCCAGAAGGTTTCGGGCTCGGTGTCGAGCAGCACCGCTTTTTCCTCGTGCGGTGCCATGACGTGAAAACTGTCCGGCTCGCGCCCGGGCGAGACGAAGGCCTTGCCGTTCACCTTGGGGCAGGGGGTGCCGTAGAAGGGCGCCATTGCCACATCCGGCAACGCGCACGCGAAGGCGACAACCTCTGCCCAATCCTTCATTGCAGCACCGCGATCGCTTCGGCCGAGAAGCGCGCGATATCGAACCGCGCCGGACCCGGATCTTCGCCGCGCCGCACGATGACGAGGCGATGCTGGGGGATGACCATCACCGATTGCCCGCGGTTACCCTGCGCGGCGTAGCTGCCGACCGGAAGCCCCTGCTTCGGCCCGAACAGCCACATCGTCGCGCCATAGCCTGGTCCTTCCGCCGGCTGCGGCCCGGCGGCACTGGTCATATAGCGCATCCAGCCCGCCGGGAGCAGGCGGCGGCCTTGCCATACGCCGTCCTGCAGCCAGAATTGTCCGAGCCGCGCGAGATCGCGGGCGGTAGTCCACACTTGGCTGGAGAGGATGTAATTGCCCTGCCAGTCGGTCCCGGTGGTGGTATGGGTCATGCCGAGCGGGTGGAACAGCCCGCCGTGCGGCAGATTGGCGTAGCGCGCCTCGCCCAGCGTCGCGCGCAGGCTGCGCGTCGCGAGCAGGATATCGTTATTGGCGTAGCGGAAGCGCGTCCCGCGCGCGGCCTCGATCGGCCAGCCGGTCGCGCTCTCGGTGACCGCGGTGCCGCCGAAATAGATCGCATCGGTGCGGTTGCCGGCGGTGTCGCTGTGCAACCCGCTCGCCATCCGCATCAGATTGTCGAGCGTGATCGCGGCGCGCGGATCGCCGGGATGGCGCCATTCGGGGATCGTCGCCGGACGATGCGGATCGATCCGCGCGGTGACAGAGGCGATGCCGACCAATGTGCCGGCGATGCTCTTGGCGACCGACCAGGTGCGATTGGCGACGAACGGGCCGAAGCCCGGCGCATATTGTTCGGCGACGATGCGGCCGTCCTTGAGGATCACCACGCCGGTCGTCACGCTCTCCGCGCCGAAGCTCGCGCGATCGAATGCGCGCGCAACGAGCGCGGCGAGCCCCGGCGAGGGGCGCGGCGCGATGCCGGCATCGCCCATCGGCCATTGGCGCGGATCGGGGATGAGCGCGGTCGGCGGGGTAGCGGACGGATTGACCCGGTCGGCGTGCGCCCCGATCGGCGAAAGGTAACAGCCGAAGCGTGGCCGCCACATCGCGCGGCGCGGCGCGAGCTGGCCGTCGAACGCGACCGTCACGATCCGCGCGCGCCGGTCGACCGTCGCGGGGAGCGTCGGGACGATCGCGTCATATTCGGGATAGATGCCGCGCAACTCGACCGAGGCGATCTGCGCCTCGGTACGGCCGGCGTCGAAAATGCCCTCGCACAAGGTGAGCGCCTTATACCCGGCGGCGACCGCCTGATGATAGGATTGTTGCGAGGTCGGGTGAATCTGCTGCGCCGAAACCGGCGTGGCGAGTGCCAGCAGCGCGACTGCCGTCATGCCGGACTTGATCCGGCATCCAGGGCCACTGATGCCGTCGCCTGAGACTCTGGATGCCGGGTCGGGCTCGGCATGACGGTAAATGGAGCGGCGCCGGCTGCCGGTTTCCAGCGGATGATGATCGGTTCTACGTATTCTTTTCACGCCGGCGTTCGTCCCACCAGGCGAGCCGCTCGGCAACCCTTTTCTCATATCCGCGCCCGGTCGGCTGGTAGAAATTCTCGGGATTCATCCCTTCCGGCCAATAGTTTGCGCCGGAGAAGGCATCATCGCTGCTATGATCGTATTCATAGCCCTTGCCATAGCCGATCTCCTTCATCAGCCGCGTCGGGGCGTTGAGGATATTGGCGGGCGGCATCAGCGATCCCGTCTCGCGCGCCGACCGCCACGCCGCCTTCATCGCCTCATAGGCGGCGTTCGATTTGGGCGCGGTGGCGAGGTACAGGCACGCCTGGACGATCGCCAATTCGCCTTCGGGCGAGCCGAGCAGCTCATAGGCGTCCTTGGCGGCGATGCACTGGGTCAGCGCCTGCGGATCGGCCATGCCGATATCCTCGACCGCCATGCGGGTCAGCCGGCGCAATGCGTACAGCGGCTCCTCCCCGGCGACGAGCATCCGCGCGAGATAGTAAAGCGCGGCTTGCGGATCCGATCCGCGCACCGATTTGTGGAGCGCGGAGATGAGGTTGTAATGCCCCTCGCGATCCTTGTCGTACACCGCGACGCGGCGCTGGAGGAAGGATGACAGCCCGGCCGGATCGAGCGGCTCGGTGATGCCGACCGAGAACAAGGTCTCCGCCTGATTGAGCAGGAAGCGCCCGTCGCCGTCCGCGCTCGCCACCAAAGCCTCGCGCGCCGGCGGGGTGAGCGGGAGGGGGCGCTCCATCTCCGCCTCGGCGCGATCGAGCAGCCGGCTCAGCGCGTCATGATCGAGGCGGTGGAGGATCAGCACCTGCGCGCGGCTGAGCAATGCCGCGTTGAGCTCGAACGACGGGTTTTCGGTCGTCGCGCCGACCAATGTGACGGTGCCGTTCTCGACATAGGGCAGGAAGCCGTCCTGCTGCGCGCGATTGAAACGGTGGATTTCGTCGACGAACAGCAGGGTGCGGCGCCCGGTGCGCATATGCTCGCGCGCCTCGGCGAAGACCTTCTTGAGATCGGCGACCCCCGAGAACACCGCCGAGATTGGCGCGAAACGCAGCCCCACCGCATCGGCGAGCAGCCGCGCGATCGTCGTCTTGCCGGTGCCGGGCGGCCCCCACAGGATCATCGAGGAGAGCCGCCCCGCCGCAACCATCCGCCCGATCGCGCCTTCCGGCCCGGTGAGATGCTCCTGCCCGACCACCTCGTCCAGCGCGCGCGGGCGCAGCCGATCGGCCAGCGGCGCATCGGCGGCGGGGAGTTCCTCGGGCGGGGAGGCGGGTTCGAACCCGGCGAACAAGTCAGCCATCTGGCCAAGATAGGGGGCTCGTCGATTTTTTCACAGCGGGGGTTGCATCCGTTGTATCAAGATATATCTTAGCGCCATCTTGATATATAGAGGATACAACATGTTTCATGGAATGCACGGCCGCCGCGGCGGCCATTGCGGGCCGCGCGGTCATCGTGGCGGCGGCTGGGGCGCCTTTGGCGGCGAATGGTCATTCGGCGGCGCGGAGCGCGGCGGTGGCGGTCGTGGCCGACGAATGTTCGACGGCGGCGAATTGCGCCTCGTGCTGCTCAAGCTGATCGCCGACGAGCCGCGCCACGGCTATGAATTGATCCGCGCGATCGAGGAATTGACCGGCGGCGATTATGCGCCCAGCCCGGGGGTGGTCTATCCGACGCTAACCCTGCTCGAAGAGATGGGCTTCATAGAGGAGCAGGCCAATGAGGAGAAGCGCAAGCGCTACGCCGCGACCGACGAAGGCCGCGCGCATCTGGAGGAGAATCGCGAGCAGGCCGAGGCGCTGATCGAGCGGCTCACCCGCGTCGGCGAGCGTCGCCAGCGCACCGACGGCGCGCCGATCCGTCGCGCGATGGGCAATTTGCGCGTCGCGCTCGAGCATCGGCTGGCACGGGGCGAATTCTCGCAGGATACGCTCCACGATGTCGCCGCGCTGATCGACGAGGTCGCGCAGAAGATCGAGCGGCTGCGGTGAGCGTTTCGCTCGCACGCGTGCCGACCGCTTCGGCGAGCCGCTATCTCCAGCAGCTCGCCAAGCATTGGAGTCACAAGATGGTCGTCACCTTCTCGCCCGAGGAGGGGACGATCGACTTCCCTAACGGCAGCCGGCTGGAGATGCGCGCCGACAGCGAAACGCTGGATGTCGCGCTGACCGTTCCCGCGGGGGAAGATGTCGAACGGATGCGCGGCGTGGTGGCGAGCCACCTCGATCGTTTCGCGTTCCGCGAGGCGCCGCTGACCTTCGACTGGCGCGAGGGGTAGGCTAACCTCCGTTCGCCCCGAGCTTGTCGAAGGGCTGCTTTTTCTTCCTCGGAAGAAAAGGACAGGGCTTCGACAGGCTCAGCCCGAACGGTGGGAGGTTTAACGCCGCTCCAACGCCAGATACGCATCCAGTACCGCCTGATTGGCGACATCCCAGCGATAGCCGGCTGCCTTGCGGTGGCCGGCTTCGCCCATTGCTTCGCGCAGCGCCGGATCGGCGACGATCCGCGCGATCGCATCGGCATAGGCCGCCACATCGCGCGGCGGGACGAGGAAGCCGTTGACCCCGTCCTCGACCAGATCGACCGCCCCGGTGGCGCGCGCCGCGACGACCGGGACGGCGCTCGCCATCGCCTCGGTGGTGACGTTGCCGAAGGTTTCGGTGACGCTGGGGTTGAAGAACACATCCATCGACGCGACCGCGCGGCCGAGCGCGTCGCCCGACTGGAAGCCGGTGAACACCGCATCGGGCACCGCCTCGGCGAACCAGTCGCGCGCCGGGCCTTCGCCGACCACCAGCACCTTGTGCGCCACCCCGCGCCGCTTGAGCTCGGTCGAGACCTCGGCGAAGATGTCGAGCCCTTTTTCCTTGACCAGCCGCCCGAGGAAACCGACCGCCATCTCGTGATCGGCGATGCCGAGCGAGCGCCGCCACGCCAGATCGCGCCGGTCGGGGCGGAAGCGATCGTGGTTGATCCCGCGCGACCAGATTCCCATCGGCGCGGTAACCCCCCATTCGGCGAGCAGCGCCATCATGCTGTTGCTGGGGACGAGCACGCGATCGAAGCGGTTGTAGAACCGCGTCATCAGATATTTGACCAGCGGCTCGAGGAACCCGAGGCCGTAATAGCTGCAATAGGTTTCGAACCGTGTGTGGAACGAGGCGACCGCCGGGATATTGTTCCGGCGCGCCCAGCGCACTGCGGCATGGCCGAGGATTTCGGGGGCGGAGACGTGGACGATATTGGGCGCGAACGCCTCCAGATCGGCGCGCGGTCGCGCCGGCAGCCCGCGCGCGAGCTTATATTCGCCGCGCCCGGCGAACATCGGGAAGGACGGCACGTCGACCAGATCGCCGACCGGCGGAAAGGCGGGTTCGGGCACCGTCGGCGAATAGACACGGACCTTCACCCCGCGTTCGAGCAGATACCCGACGAGCAGGTTGAGCGACTGGTTGGCGCCGTCGCGCACATAATTGTAATTGCCGCTGAACAAGGCGACGCGAAGATCGGACGGCTCCATAGCGGCGCGCGTTAGTGGCTGATCGTGGCGAAAACTAGGGCGACCGGTAGGATACAGTCCGGTTTTCATCGTTCTGTTATCGTCATGCCGGATTTGATCCCGCATCCAGTGCCGCAGACGGCAGCATTCGTCGCCCTGGATGCCGGGTCGAGCCCGGCATGACGATGTTCGCAGTCAGCCGCGCCTATTCGGTCGCGATCTCGCTCTTGCGCTTGATGCGGCGGATGCGCGGTTCGCGGGTCAGCGCGGCTTCGCGCCGGATCGTTTCGCGCATCTCGTCGCGCTTCTCGTGGATCGAGGCGATCACCGGCCCCATCGCGACGCCGAGATCGACGAGCACCGCCTCCGACAATTGCAGCGAGCTTTCCAGCGTTTCGGGCACCGCATCGGTCACCCCGGCGCGGTAGAGCTCGGCGGCGTGGCGCGTATCGCGGGCGCGCGCGATGATCGGCAGATCGGGGGCGAGCGCGCGGATCCGCCGCGCCAGCCGAACGGTCAGCACCGGATCGTCCATCGTCAGGATCAGCGCACGCGCGGCGGGCAGATCGAGCCGATCGACCAGCCCGCCGCGCGCGACATCGCCGAACATCACCGGATAGCCGCTGAGCTGGCCCGCCTTCACCGCGTCGATATCGGCTTCCACCGCGATATAGGGCTGGTCGTGCGCGGTGAGCATATCCGCCACCAGCCGCCCGACACGGCCGAAGCCGATCACCACCGAGCGCTGCACGCCCGCGGTTTCGGGCACGGCATGCGGATCGAGCGTCGTATCGAGCCGCCGCGCGACCGCGGTGCCGGCACGCGCGAGCAGCGGGGTGATCGTCAATCCGATCGCGGTGACGGTTTGCCAGAAGGCGGCGGTGGAAGCCTGGATGAGCTGCGCCTGCGCCGCGGCGGCGAGCACGATCAGCGTGGTTTCGGAGGGGCTGCCCATCAGCAGCCCGGTCTCGGCCGCGACCCCGCGCCGCGCATTGGCGACGCGCAACAGCAGATAGGTGACGATCGTCTTGATCGCCACCACCCCGATCACCGCGAGCAGCAATTCGCTCCAATTGTCGATGATCGAGCTGAGGTCGACGCTCATCCCCACCGTGATCAGGAACACCCCGAGCGCGAGCCCCTTGAACGGGGCAGTGATCACCTCGACTTCGGTATGATATTCGGTCTCGGCGATCAGCAGCCCGGCGAGCAGCGCCCCGACGATCGGCGACAGACCCGCCGCGGTGGTCGCGACGCTGGCGACGATCACCACCAGCAGCGAGGCGGCGAGGAACAATTCAGGGCTTTTGGTGCGCGCGGCCTGCGCGAACAGCCGCGGCAGGACGAGGCGCCCGCCGATGTACATCGCCACCACCGTCAGCCCGCCGCGCAGCGCGACGCCGGCCAGCCCCTGCCACCCGGTATCGCTCGCGGTGGGGGCCATCGCGCCGAGCGCGAAAATGATCGGGACCAGCGCGAGATCCTCGAACAACAGCATCGCGAAGGCGCCGCGCCCGACCGCGCCGGTCGTCCCGACCAGCGGCAGCACCAGGGCGGTGGAGGACAAGGCGAGCGCCAGCCCGAGCCCGATCGCGCCCGCCCAATTCTGCCCCAATAGGTGCAGCCCAGCGCCGATCAGCAGCCCCGAACCGAGCAATTCGGCGGCGCCGGTGCCGAACACCAGCCGGCGCATCGACCATAACCGCCGGAACGACAATTCGAGCCCGATCGAGAACAGCAGCAGCACGATGCCGAATTCGGCGAACGGCTCGATCGCATGTGGATCGGTGATCGTGAAATAATAGAGCCACGGCGCATCGTCGACCAGCCG
>NZ_MKRR01000098.1:38769-64786 GCF_001897045.1 Sphingomonas sp. 66-10 | reverse complement strand
CGCCGCGCCGAGAATGACCAGCGCGTCGCTGAAGCCTTTATTGTCCAATCCGATCGCCATAACGTTATCCTAAGCAGAGGCGGGGGGCGCTGTCAGGACGAGTCGATGGAAAAATACGATATCGTCATTGTCGGTGGCGGCCCGGCGGGGATGATGGCCGGGCTGCTCTTCGCGCGCGCCGGCCTCGGCGTGGCGGTGCTGGAGAAGCATCGCGACTTCCTGCGCGATTTCCGCGGCGATACCGTCCACCCCTCGACGCTCGATCTGTTCGACGAACTGGGACTGTTCGACGCCTTGCTCGCCGAGCCGCACGACAAGATCGAGGAAATCGGCGCGGTCGTTGCGGGGCACGATTATCGGCTGGCCGATTTCACCCATTTGCCGGGGCGCGGACGCTTCGTCGCGCTGATGCCACAATGGCATTTCCTCGATTTCGTCGCACGCCAGGCGCGGCGCTATCCGGGGTTCGATCTCCGGATGGAGACCGCCGGCGCCGCGCTGATCGCAGGCGAGGGCGGGCGGATCGCCGGGGTGCGCACCGCGCAGGGCAAGGAATTGCGGGCGCGACTGGTGATCCTTGCCGACGGGCGCGATTCGGCGTTGTGCGATGCGGCCGGGTTGCCGCGCACCGATCTGGGGGTGCCGATCGACGTCTTCTGGTTCCGCGTCCCCAAGGAGCGCGGCGCGGAGAATCGCACCGCCGCCTATCTCTCGCAGGGGCAGATGGTCGTCGCGATCGATCGCGGTGATTATTTCCAGTGCGCGCGCGTGATCCGCAAGGGCAGCGCGGCCGAGGTGCGTGAGCGCGGCATCGCGACCTTTCGCACCGATATGGCGGCAGCGGCGCCGGTGATCGCACCGGGCATCGCGGCGGTGCGCGATTGGGACGATGTGAAATTGCTGTCGGTCTCGCTCGACCGGCTGACGCGCTGGCACCGGCCGGGGCTGCTCGCGATCGGCGATGCGGCGCATGCCATGTCGCCGGTCGGCGGGGTGGGGATCAATCTTGCGATCCAGGATGCGGTGGCGGCGGCGAATATCCTCGCCGCGCCGATGTTGCGCGGGGAGGATCCCGATGCGTTGCTCGCGAAGGTGCAGGCGCGGCGGATGTTTCCGGTGAAGGTGATCCAGGCGATCCAGCGCGCGGCGCATCGCAACGTGCTCGAACGCGCGCTTTCCGGCGAGATCGCGCACGCGCCGCTGTTGCTGCGGCTATTCGACCGGGTGGCGCTGCTCCGCCGCATTCCGGCGCGGGTGCTGGGGCTGGGCGTGCGGCGCGAGCATATCCGGTCGCCGGCGAACAACTAGAGATTCCGCATCAATCTCCGTTCGCCCTGAGCTTGTCGAAGGGCTGTACTTCTTTCTGCGGAAGAAAGGGCGGGGCTTCGACAAGCTCGGCCCGGACGGGGAGAGCGCGGCGCAAAAAAAACCGGCGCCCGCAGCGGATGCGGACGCCGGTTTCGTCATTCCGGCGCTAGCGCCGGGCCGAAATCAGGCCCAGGTCGCCATCTTGGCTTCGAGGTTGGCGCGGATCGCCTCGAAGAACTGCTCGGTGGTCATCCACTTCTGATCCGGGCCGATCAGGATCGCGAGATCCTTGGTCATGTCGCCCGCCTCGACCGTCTCGATGCAGACCTGCTCGAGCGTCTCGGCGAAGCGCGTCACGTCGGGCGTGCCGTCGAACTTGCCGCGATACTTGAGCCCGCCGGTCCAGGCGAAGATCGACGCGATCGGGTTGGTCGAGGTCGCCTTGCCCTGCTGGTGCTGGCGATAGTGGCGGGTGACGGTGCCGTGCGCCGCCTCGGCCTCGATCGTCTTGCCGTCCGGGGTCATCAGCACCGAGGTCATCAGCCCGAGGCTGCCGAAGCCCTGCGCCACCTGATCCGACTGCACGTCGCCGTCGTAATTCTTGCAGGCCCAGACGAATTCGCCGTTCCACTTCAGCGCGCTGGCGACCATGTCGTCGATCAGGCGATGCTCGTAGACGATGCCGGCGTCCTTGAACTTGTCCTTGAATTCGCTCTCGAACACCTCGGCGAAGATATCCTTGAAGCGCCCGTCATAGGCCTTGAGGATCGTGTTCTTGGTCGACAGGTACAGCGGCCAGTTGCGGCCGAGCGAATAGTTCATCGAGGCGCGCGCGAAATCGCGGATCGATTCGTCGAGATTGTACATCCCCATCGCCACGCCGGCGCCGGGGAAATCGTACACGTCCTTCTCGATGACGGTGCCGTCCTCGCCCTCGAACTTCATCGTCAATTTGCCCTTGCCGGGCACCTTGAAATCGGTCGCGCGATACTGGTCGCCGAAGGCGTGACGGCCGACGACGATCGGGTGGGTCCAGCCCGGGATCAGCCGCGGCACGTTGCGGATCACGATCGGCTCGCGGAAGATCACGCCGCCCAGGATGTTGCGGATCGTGCCGTTGGGCGATTTCCACATCTGCTTGAGGCCGAATTCCTCGACCCGCGCCTCGTCCGGGGTGATCGTCGCGCACTTCACCGCGACGCCATATTTCTGCGTGGCGTGCGCGCTGTCGATCGTCACCTGGTCGTTGGTCGCGTCGCGATGCTCGACGCCGAGGTCGTAATAATCGAGCTCGATATCGAGATACGGCTTGATCAGGCGTTCGCGGATCCATTCCCAGATGATCCGAGTCATTTCGTCGCCGTCGATCTCCACGACGGGCGTCTTCACCTTGATCTTCGCCATGTGCGCTTCCTTGAGACTAGGGAGGTTTGGCGTGCCGATAGGAGGAAGGGCGCGGGGGATCAACCGTTGCGCGTTGTGTGTGCCACAGCACACCGCTAGACAGCCGGCATGTCATCGCTCGATAAATCGGACGGCCCCGGCGGCCTCCCCACGACTACGACCGTCAAATGGCGCTTTCCCGCGGTTCATCCCGAGGGGCAGAAGTTCGTCGCCATCGCGTTCGGCCTCACCCTGCTGCTGACGATCGCCTCCAACATCTTCTTCTGGCCGATGCTGGGGCTGACGGTGTGGGTCGCGGCGTTCTTCCGCGATCCGGTGCGCACCACCCCGCGCGGCGACGATCTGGTGATCGCGCCCGCCGACGGGCTGGTGACGATGATCGAGCGCGTCCCGGTGCCGCGCGAACTGACCGGCGAGCTCGGCACCGAGCCGATGGTCCGCGTCTCGATCTTCATGTCGGTGTTCGATGTCCATATCAACCGCGCCCCGATCGCCGGGACGATCAAGCAAGTCGTTTATATCTCGGGCAAGTTCCTCAATGCCGATCTCGACAAGGCATCCGAGGACAATGAGCGCCAGCATTTCGTGGTCGAGGGGTTCGACGGGCGCCGCGTCGGCTTCACCCAGATCGCCGGGCTCGTCGCACGCCGCATCGTCGGCTTCGCGCGGGTCGGCGATATCGTCGCGGTCGGCCAGCGCGTCGGGCTGATTCGCTTCGGCAGTCGCGTCGACGTGTTCCTCCCCGAAGGCTGCGCGCCGCAGGTGGCGCTCGGCCAGCGCTCGGTCGCCGGCGAGACGATCATCGGTCGGTTCGGCGGACAACCGGTGAGCGGCACCGCGCAATGACGCGACCGCCGCGCCGCCGGGTCGGCCTGCCGTTGCGCGCGGTGCTGCCCAATGCGGTGACCGCGCTGGGGCTGTGCGCGGGCCTCTCCGGCATCCGCTTCGCGATCGCCGGCTGGTGGGAACTGGCGGTGGCGATGGTGCTGCTCGCCGGGGTGCTCGACGGGCTCGACGGGCGCATCGCGCGGATGGTGCGCGGGCAGAGCCGGTTCGGCGCCGAGCTCGATTCGCTCGCCGACGCGATCTCCTTCGGGGTTTCGCCCGCGCTGATCCTCTACCTCTGGTCGCTCTCCGCGCTGCCGCGGTTCGGCTGGGCGGCGGCGCTGATGTTCGCGGTGTTCTGCGCGCTGCGCCTCGCGCGGTTCAACGCCAATATCGACGTGACCGAACAGCCGCATAAGTC
Organism: Sphingomonas sp. 66-10; assembly: GCF_001897045.1. Lineage (NCBI taxonomy): Bacteria > Pseudomonadati > Pseudomonadota > Alphaproteobacteria > Sphingomonadales > Sphingomonadaceae > Sphingomonas > Sphingomonas sp. 66-10. The sequence goes on along the minus strand of NZ_MKRR01000098.1, from coordinate 60,828 downwards.
CGCGGGCTTCCTCACCGGGGTGCCCGCGCCCGCGGGCGCGGGGCTGGCGCTGTTGCCGATGTTCCTGTGGTTCTGGAGCGGCGAGACGCTGTTGCGCTCGCCGTTCATCGTTGCACCGTGGACCGCGCTGGTCGCGCTGCTGATGGTATCGAGCCTCGCGACCTATTCCTGGGGCTCGCTTCGCCTGCGCCGCAACATCCGCTTCGAGGCGCTGGCGGTGGTGGTGGTGTTCGGCGCGGCGGCGGTCTCCGCGCCGTGGCACACCGCCTCCGCCCTGTGCATCATCTATCTGTTGACCGTGCCGTTCAGCATTGCCAGCTACAATCGCGTCAGGCGGCTGCGCGCAGCCGGGCAATCGGGGGCGCAACCGGGCGCAGCGGCGCCGACGCCGCCCGCCGCCTGACCGGCAGCCGGTGCGTGCTGCGCGCCGGCGTCACCACCGGCATCATCGCCAGCGGCGAACGGCCTGCCAGCGCCAGCCGGATCTTGTCGATATTCGGCCCCACCGTGCCGGCAATGGCATAGCTCGCCACGCCCAAGGTGCCCCCGAAAACCGCGATCGCCAGCATCATCATCATCTTGGCCTCCTGCGTGCCGATGTTCGTTCTATGTTCTGGCGTTGTGTTCCATGTATGTTCCAGCGTGTCAAGCGTTGTTCGAACGCTTCGTCATTCCCGCGAAGGCGGGAATCCATTCTGGCTGGCCGAGCGGTTCTTTCCACAACCTGTGCGAATGGATTCCCGCCTCCGCGGGAATGACGGTTGTGAGATATCGACCGCCGTTGCTTTTCGCCCCGCATTGCGCTAGGGGCGCGGCCTTCAACCCCACATGGGAAGCATCATCACCGGTGCGCCGGCTTGTAGCCGGTCGTCATTCTCGCTTCCCAGAGGCATAACCGGAAAGGAAATTACCTATGGCGGCTCCTGTCGTCACCATGCAGCAGCTTATCGAGACCGGCGCGCACTTCGGCCACCAGACGCATCGCTGGAACCCGAAGATGAAGCCGTATATCTTCGGCGATCGCAACGGCGTCCACATCATCGACCTGTCGCAGACCGTGCCGCTGTTCGCGCGCGCGCTCGAATTCGTCTCGTCGACCGTCGCCTCGGGCGGCAAGGTGCTGTTCGTCGGCACCAAGCGCCAGGCGCAGGAAGCGATCGCCGACGGCGCGCGCCGCTCGGGCCAGCATTTCGTCAACCACCGCTGGCTGGGCGGCATGCTCACCAACTGGAAGACGATCTCCAACTCGATCAAGCGCCTCAAGGGCCTCGAAGAGCAGCTCTCGGGCAACACCGCGGGCCTCACCAAGAAGGAAGTGCTCCAGCTCACCCGTGAGCGCGACAAGCTCGAACTGTCGCTCGGCGGCATCCGCGACATGGGCGGCATCCCCGACGTGATGTTCGTGATCGACGCCAACAAGGAAGAGCTGGCGATCAAGGAAGCCAACACGCTCGGCATTCCGGTCGTCGCGATCCTCGATTCGAACGTGTCGCCGGACGGCATCGCCTTCCCGGTGCCGGCGAACGACGACGCGAGCCGCGCGATCCGCCTGTATTGCGAGGCGGTGGCGATCGCCGCCACCCGCGGCAACCAGGAGCAGCAGCGCCGCGGCGGCGCGGACCTCGGCGCGATGGCCGAGCCGATCGCCGAGGAGGCGCTGACCCCGGCGGCGGCCCCGGAAGCGGCCGAAGCGGCTGCCGAGGCCGAGCGCCAGATCGACGCCTGACCGTCGCTGAAATGTCATGCGGGCGGGGCAGGGCGGAACTGGCGCCTGCCCCGCCCGTACCCATATTCAACCGGTATCAATTGAAGGACTAGGACAATGGCCGATATCACGGCTTCGATGGTCAAGGACCTGCGCGAGAAGAGCGGCGCGGGCATGATGGATTGCAAGAAGGCGCTCAGCGAGACCAACGGCGACATGGATGCCGCGATGGACTGGCTGCGCACCAAGGGCCTCGCCGCCGCCGCCAAGAAGTCGAGCCGTACCGCGGCCGAGGGGCTGGTCGGCATCGAGGTTTCGGGCACCAAGGGCGCCGCGGTCGAAGTCAATTCGGAAACCGACTTCGTCGCCAAGAACGAACAGTTCCAGACCTTCGTCCGCGACGTCACCTCGGTGGCGCTCGAACTGGGTGACGATCTCGCGACGATCAAGGCGGCCCCGCTGGGCGGCAAGACCGTCGAGGAGGTGCTGACCACCAACATCGCGACGATCGGCGAGAACCAGAATCTGCGCCGCGCGAAGAAGCTCGAAGTCTCCAAGGGCGCGGTCGTGGGCTATGTCCACAACCAGCAGGCCCCGGGCCTCGGCAAGATCGGCGTGCTCGTCGCGCTGGAAAGCGATGCGGCGGACGATGTGCTGCAGTCGCTCGGCAAGCAGCTTGCGATGCACGTCGCGGCGGCTTTCCCCAAGGCGCTCAACGAGGAAGACCTCGACGAGGAAGAGATCGAGCGCGAGCGCGCGATCGCGACCGAAAAGGCGGCCGAGAGCGGCAAGCCGGCCGACATCATCGCCAAGATGGTCGAGGGCTCGATCGCCAAATATCGCAAGGAGCACGCGCTGGTCAGCCAGCTGTTCGTGATGGACGGCAAGACCAAGATCAGCGACGTCGTCGCCAAGGCGGCCAAGGACGCCGGCGCGTCGATCGTGCTCAAGGACTATGTCCGCTTCCAGCTCGGCGAAGGCATCGAGAAGGAAGCGTCGGACTTCGCCGCCGAAGTGGCTGCCGCGTCGGGCGTGCCGCAGAAGCAGGCCGAGCCGACCGCGTAAATTTGCGTAAGATCGGGGGAGGGGCTCCGGCTCCTCCCCTGCTTCGACCACCCCGGTTTTCGCCGGGGTTTTTTTGTCGGCGCTCAATCCAGATACCCGTCATTCCCGCGAAGGCGGGAATCCATTGCCGCTGCGCTTGCGTTTCAATCCGCCGGGCCAGCCAGAATGGATTCCCGCCTTCGCGGGAATGACGAAGGTTGTTGGCGTCGGTCGAATTTCGGACCGGACGGCGAGGGCGGGCCAATCGAAGGTTGCGGCGGTTACCAGCCCCGCCTAAGGTTCGCGGCCTTACCCCAGATATCCGGAACGCATGACCAGCCCCCGCTACAAACGCATCCTCCTGAAGCTCTCGGGCGAAGTCCTGATGGGCGAGGGCGGCAAGGCGATCGATCCCGAAGTTACCGCGCGCGTCGCGGCCGAAATCGCCGATGTGAAGGCGCAGGGCTATGAGCTGTGCATCGTCGTCGGCGGCGGCAACATCTTTCGCGGTCTTGCCGCGGCGGCGCAGGGCTTCGAGCGCGCGACCGCCGATTATATGGGGATGCTCGCGACGGTGATGAACGCGCTCGCGGTGCAGAATGCGCTCGAGCGGATCGGGGTCGATACGCGGGTGCAGTCGGCGATCCCGATGCAATCGGTGTGCGAGCCCTTCATCCGCCGCCGCGCCGCGCGGCATCTGGAAAAGGGGCGCGTGGTGATCTTCGCCGCGGGGGTCGGCTCGCCGTTCTTCACCACCGACAGCGGCGCCGCGCTGCGCGCTGCCGAGATGAATTGCGACGCCTTGTTCAAGGGCACCTCGGTCGACGGCGTCTATGATGCCGATCCCAAGCAGGTGCCGACGGCAAAGCGTTATGATACCGTGAGTTACGGCACGGTCCTGTCGAAGAATCTGAAGGTCATGGACGCCAGCGCGGTGGCGCTGTGCCGTGACAGCAACATTCCGATCGTCGTCTTCAACATCCGCGAACACGGCAATTTCGCTGCCGTGCTGCGCGGCGAGGGTGTGTCGACGGTGGTCCGCAACGAACAGGAGACGAAATAATGGCGGCCTATGACAAGGCGGACCTGGAGCGCCGGATGCACGGCGCGGTCGAATCGCTGAAGGGCGATCTCGGCGGCCTGCGCACGGGGCGCGCTTCCACCACATTGCTCGATCCGGTGACGGTCGAGGTCTATGGCGCACACATGCCGCTCAATCAGGTCGCGACCGTCTCCGCGCCCGAGCCGCGGATGCTGTCGGTGCAGGTGTGGGACAAGTCGAACGTCGGCCCGGTCGACAAGGCGATCCGCTCCGCCGGGCTCGGGCTCAACCCGATCGCCGACGGGCAGACGTTGCGGCTGCCGATCCCCGATCTGACCGAGGAGCGCCGCAAGGAGCTCGCCAAGCTCGCCGGGCAATATGCCGAAAAGGCCCGCATCGCCGCGCGCAATGTGCGCCGCGACGGGATGGATGCGCTCAAGACCGACGAGAAGAAGGGCGTGTTCGGCGAGGACGAGCGCAAGCGCCACGAGAATGAGGTGCAGAAGCTGACCGACAACACGATCGCCGAGATCGACGCGGCCGCGGCCGCGAAGGAAAAGGAAATCCTCGGCAAGTGATGTCGCTCTGCGCCCTTGGCCTGACGGGGCGTTCATGAGCACCGCGCCGATCCTCGCGGGCGGCGAGGGTGCCTTGCCGCGTCATGTCGCGATCATCATGGACGGCAACGGCCGCTGGGCGAAGAAGCGCTTCCTGCCGCGCGTCGCCGGACACAAGGCCGGGGTCGAGGCGGTGCGCGCGGTCAGCCGCGCGGCGCGCGCGATGGGGATCGAGGCGCTGACGCTCTACGCCTTCTCCAGCGAGAATTGGCGGCGGCCGGAGGAGGAAGTGGGCGACCTGATGGGGTTGCTGCGGCTGTTCATCCGTTCCGACCTCGCCGAGCTGGTACGCGAGAATGTGCGGCTGCGCGTGATCGGTGATTTCCGTCGTTTCCCGAACGATGTCGTGGCGCTGATCGACGATGCGATCGCGCGGACCGCGGGCAATAGCGGGCCGCTGCTGGCGATCGCGCTCAATTACGGCGGGCAGGCCGAGCTGACCAACGCCGCGCGGCGCCTCGCCGAGCGTGCCGCGGCGGGGGCGCTCGATCCTGCCGCGATCGATGCGGGGATGATCGAGGCGGAGCTCGATACGCATGATCTGCCCCCGCTCGATTTGCTGATCCGCACCTCGGGCGAGCATCGCCTGTCCAATTTTCTGCTGTGGCAGGCGGCTTATGCCGAATTGCTGTTCGTCGATACCCTGTGGCCCGATTTCGGGGTGGCCGAGCTGGAAGCGGCGGTGGCCGATTTCGCGCGGCGCCAGCGGCGGTTCGGGGGCCTGTGACGGCGACGAACCCGCGTGCGCGCTCCGACCTGCCGACGCGGGCGGTGACCGGCGTCGTGCTGATCGCGGTCGCGCTCGGCGCGCTGCTGTGGGGCGGTGTCGCCTTCTGGATCCTCGCGGTGGTCGCGGCGCTGATCATGATGGCCGAATGGGCCGCGCTGCACGGCGCATCCGCGCGCAACACGCGGCTCGCGCAATTCGCATTGTCGGTGCCGCTGGCGGTCATGGCCCCTGCGGCGCTGACGATCGTGCCGCACGATTTCTTCTCGCTCGGGCTGCTCGGCGGGGCGGCGTTCTTCGTGGTGATCGTGACGCGCCAACCGCGGCTGGCCGCCGGGGTGATCTATTGCGGGCTGCCGGTGCTTGCGCTGATGCTGATCCGGCGCCAGCATGAGGGCATCGTCTTCACCTTATGGGCGCTGGCTTTGGTCTGGGCTTGCGACATTGGCGCCTATTTCGCCGGCCGCGCGATCGGCGGGCCAAAGCTTGCGCCGGCGATCAGCCCGAACAAGACCTGGGCGGGGCTGATCGGCGGGGTCGTCGCTGCGGGCGCGTTCGGCGTCTTCATGCACTGGCGCTTCGGCCTGCCGTGGCGGCTGACGCTCGCGACCCCCGCGCTCGCGGTGCTGGCGCAGGCCGGCGACCTTTACGAAAGCTGGCTCAAGCGCCGCGCCGGGGTGAAGGATTCGGGCAGCATCATCCCCGGCCACGGCGGCGTCATGGACCGGCTCGACGGGCTTGTCCCGGTCGCGCCCGTCGCCGCCTTCCTCGTCATCCTCCCGCATCTGTATCCGGCATGAAAACAGTCACCATTTTAGGCGCGACCGGATCGGTCGGCACCTCCACCCTCGATCTGATCGAGCGCGCGCCGGGGGCGTTCCGCGTCCGCGCGCTGACCGCCAACAGCGATGTCGCCAAGCTGGCATCGGTCGCGATCCGCACCCGCGCCGAACGCGCGGTGATCGCCGACGAAGCACATCTTCCCGCCCTCCGTGACGCGCTTGCCGGGTCGGGCGTCGTTGCCGCGGGCGGCGCCGAGGCGGTGGCCGAGGCGGCGGGCGAGGGCGCCGACGTCACGGTCGCCGCGATCGTCGGCTGCGCGGGGCTCAAGCCGGTGATGGCGGCGATCCGCGCCGGGGGGACGATCGCGCTCGCCAACAAGGAGGCGCTGGTTTCCGCGGGCGACGTGATGAAGGCGGCGATCGTCGATCACGGCGCGACCCTGCTGCCGGTCGACAGCGAGCATAACGCTATTTTCCAATGCCTTGATGCAAGGCTTTCGCACCGCATCCGACGGATCATCCTGACCGCGAGCGGCGGCCCGTTCCGCGATCGCCCGCTGGCGGAGATGGCGGAGATCACGCCGGCACAGGCGGTGGCGCACCCCAATTGGTCGATGGGCGCCAAGATCTCGGTCGATTCGGCGACGATGATGAACAAGGGGCTGGAGCTGATCGAGGCGTTCCATCTCTTCCCGCTCGGTCACGAGCAGATCGATATCGTGGTGCATCGCCAGTCGGTGATCCACTCGATGGTCGAATATGTCGACGGCTCGACGCTGGCGCAGCTCGGCACCCCCGACATGCGCACCCCGATCGCTTATGCGCTGGCGTGGCCCGATCGGATGGCGACCCCCGGCGAGCCGCTCGATCTCACCCGCATCGGCCGGCTCGATTTCGAGGCGCCCGATCCGGTGCGTTTCCCCGCGCTGCGGCTGGCGCGCGAGGCGGTCGAAGCGGGCGGGGCGCGTCCCGCGGTGCTCAACGCGGCGAATGAAGTCGCGGTGGCGGCATTTCTCGGCGGTGGTGCGCGGTTCCTCGAAATTGCCGCAATCGTTGCCGATACCCTCGAACGCTTCGACCCGCCCGCGCCTCAGACGCTCGATGCGGTGCTGGACATCGACCGTGAGGCGCGGCGACTGGCGGCGGAGTGTGTGAAGGAACGCGTCGCTTGATCCAGTCCCCGGGCCTCTTGCTGACCATCGTGGCGTTCGCGCTGGTGATCGGCCCGCTCGTGTTCATTCACGAGCTGGGGCATTATCTCGCCGCGCGCTGGTGCGGCGTGAAATCGGAAACCTTCTCGATCGGCTTCGGGCGCGAGATCGCCGGCTGGACCGACCGGCGCGGGACGCGCTGGAAGCTCGGCTGGCTCCCGCTGGGCGGCTATGTCCGCTTCGCCGGCGACATGAACGCCGGCAGCCAGCCCTCCGCCGACTGGCTCGCGCTTCCCGCGGCCGAGCGGCAGCGCACCTTCCAGGCCAAGACGGTGTGGCAACGCGCGTTCATCGTCGTCGCCGGCCCGGCGATCAACTTCCTCGCCGCGATCCTGATCCTCGCCGGCTTCGCATTGGCCTATGGCGACAGCGTAACCCCGCCGGTGGTGGGCGCGACGCTCCCCAATTCGGCGGCGGCGCGCGCCGGGCTGGTGCCGGGCGACCGCATCGTCGCGCTCGGCGGCCGCGCGGTCGACACGTTCGAGAGCATGTCACGCTACGTCCGGATCCGCCCCGGCGAAACGATCCGGGTCGATTATGTCCGCAAGGGCGTCGCCGCCTCGGTGCCGGCGACGATCGGCGTGCGGCACGAGCGCGATCGCTTCGGCAACGATTATCGCATGGGCGTGCTGGGGCTGAGCGCGACCGCGCCGGTCTATCGCGAGGTCGGCCTGCTGGAGGCGCCGGTCGTCGCGGTGCGCCGCACCGGGCAGATCGTGTCGATGATGGTCGAGACGATCGGGCAGGTCGTCACCGGGCGCCGCTCGGTCGCCGAGCTCGGCGGGCCGCTGTCGATCGCCAAGGTTTCCGGCGAACAGATCACATTGGGGCCGGAAGCGTTCGTTTTCCTGATCGCCCTGGTGTCGATCAATCTGGGGTTCATCAACCTGCTGCCAGTTCCGATGCTGGATGGCGGGCACCTCATGTTCTATGCGATCGAGGCGGTGCGTCGCCGGCCGGTCGGGCCGGAAGCGCAGGAATGGGCCTATCGCGGCGGACTGGCGGCGATTCTCGCATTGATGCTGCTGGTGACGTTCAATGATCTGGATAATTTGGGCCTGTGGCGCAGCCTCGCCGGCTTGATCGGCTGATCAAGCTGGGGCAGGGCGCAGCACGCGGTGGACTAAGGGTAGCTTTCAGGGTGGATTGGTGACGGCTTTGACAACAACTCTTCGCCCGCAATCGGTGGCATTGCTGCTCGCCGGCACGATGCTGGCCGGCGTGCCGCTGGCGGCTGCCGCACAGACCGCGCCCGCCGAGCAGGCGCCGGCTCCCGCTGCGGCCCCCGCCGCGCCGGCTGCCGCTCCGTCCGCGCCCGCGGTGCAGGTGGTGCGCACGATCCGCTCGCTGCGGGTCGACGGATCGCAGCGCATCGAGCCGGAAACCGTGCTGAGCTACACCAAGCTCCGGGTCGGCGATTCCTACACCAACGAGACGCTCGATCAGGCGATCAAGGATCTCTACGCCAGCGACCTGTTCGCCGACGTCACCGTCACCGGTGCGGAATCGGGCGATATCGTGCTGCGCGTGCGCGAGAACCCGATCATCAACCGCGTGATCCTGGAGGGCAACAAGCGCCTCAAGGAAGATAAGATCTCCAAGGAGATCAAGCTCAAGCCGCGCCAGATCTTCACCCGTTCGGCGGTGCGCGCGGATGTCGCGCGGATCATCGAATTGTATCGCCGGCAGGGCCGCTTCGCCGCCAGCGTCGATCCGAAGATGGTCAACCTCGACCAGAATCGCGTCGACGTGGTGTTCGAGATCAGCGAGGGGCCGAAATCCAAGGTCCGCCAGATCAACATCATCGGCAACCAGGTGTTCGATGATGCCAAGCTGCGGTCGCAGATGGCGACGAAACAATCGCGTTTCTTCCGCTTCATGTCGTCCAACACGTCCTACGATCAGGATCGTCTGGCCTACGATCAGCAGAAGCTGCGCCAATTCTATCTCACCAACGGCTATGCCGACTTCCGCGTCACGAGCGCGGTGGCAGAGCTGACCCCAGATAAGCGTGATTTCATCATCACTTATGTGGTGGAGGAGGGGCCGCGTTACAAGTTCGGCAACGTCTCCGTCGACAGCGATATTCGCGATTTCGACAACAAGCGCATGGCGCAGACGCTCTCGATCAAGAAGGGCGACTGGTATGACGCGAAGAAGGTCGAGGACACGGTCGACAGCCTGAGCCAGACGGCGGGCTTGTTCGGCTATGCCTTCGCCGACGTGAACCCGGAATTCTCGCGCGACCGCGACGCGCTGACGATGTCGATCAATTTCCACATCGCCCAGGCGCAGCGCACCTATGTCGAGCGGGTGGAGATCACCGGCAACACCCAGACGCAGGACAAGGTGGTCCGCCGCGAGGTTCGCCTCGCGGAAGGCGATGCCTTCAACAGCTTCCAGGTCAAGCGCTCGACCGATCGCATCAACAGCCTGGGCTATTTCCAGGACAAGTTCGAGATCAAGCAGACCCCGGGCTCAGCGCCCGATCGCGTCGTGCTCGAGGCGAACGTCGAGGAAAAGGCGACGGGTCAGCTCCAGCTGTCGGCGGGCTATTCGAGCCTCGAACGCTTCATCATCCAGGCCAACATCACCCAGTCGAATTTCCGCGGCAAGGCGCAGGAATTGCGCGCCGGCGTCAATTATTCGGCTTATTCCAAGTCGGTCGAGCTGGGCTTTACCGAGCCCTATCTGTTCGATCGCAACATCGCGCTGGGCGTCGACCTTTTCCGGCGCGATTACAACTCGTTCAACTATCTCGGCACCGATCGCCAGACGACCTACAGCCAGACGTCGACCGGCTTCCAGGTGCGGCTCGGCGTGCCGCTGACCGAATATTGGTCGCTGTCGGGCCGTTACGGGCTGTCCTATGACGAGGTGAGCCTCGACCGGGGCACCTATTACACCGATTCGAACGGTGACGGCATCCGCGGCAACAGCCCGGGCGACAAGTGCGATTCGCTGCTCGCTGGCCGCTATCTCTGCGATTCGCTCGGCAACCGGCTGACATCGTCGGTCGGCTATTCGCTGATGTACAACAGCCTCAACAGCCGGCTGCGGCCGACCAAGGGGACGCGCTTCTCGTTCAGCCAGGATTTCGCCGGGCTGGGCGGCGACGTGCGCTACATCCGCACCCGCGCGGAAGGCGCGAAATTCTGGGGCGTCGGCAAGGGCTTCGTTTTCTCGTTCGTCGGCGAGGCGGGCTATATCAAGTCGCTCGAATCGAGCCGCGGGCCGGGGATCGACAAGGTTCGCATCACCGATCGCTTCTACCTCGGCGAGCCGCAGTTCCGCGGCTTCGACATCCGCGGCGTCGGCCCGCGCGTGCTGCGTCAATATTATACGACCGATTCCTCGGGCAAGCAGGTGCTCATCACCGATCGCAACCAGATCGTCGACGACGCGCTGGGCGGCAATGCTTATTACCTCGGCCGGATCGAGCTGGAACTGCCGCTCGGCTCGGGCGCGCGTGAGCTCGGGCTGCGTCCGTCGATCTATGTCCAGGCGGGCAGCCTGTTTAGCATGACTCGGCCGCTGGATACGGCAACCTTCCCGGTCGCGGCGGACGGAACCGTGCTCCCGTTGCCGGCGACGAATGCCTCGGGCCAGGCGCTGTACAATTACACTCTGGGCAACGGCACGGTCGCAACGACCACCTGCGCCGCGGGCCTTCCCACGCCGGGCGGCGGGTGCAACGGCGTCGTCCCGAACTCGCCGATCATCGCGTCGCAGCCGTTCAAGGAAACCTATTACGGCGGCTCGGCCAGACCGCGCCTGTCGATCGGTTTCGGCGTCAACTGGACCTCGCCCTTCGGTCCGTTGCGTATCGATATCGCCAAGGCATTGTTGACCCAGCCGGGCGACGACAAGAAGCTCATAACCTTTAACGTAGGGACTCAATTCTGATGAATAGCTTCAAGACCATGCTGATGACGGCGGCGCTGGTCGCGCCGGGCGCGCTTCTGGCGGGTGTTTCGCACGCACAGGTAGGCGGCGTTGCCGTCGTCGACCCCGATGGCGCGGTGGGCAACAGCAACGCGTGGAAGACCGCCGCGTCGCAGCTCCAGACGACCTATAAGGCGACGCTCGATCAGGCCGAGGCGCGCCGTCAGGCGATCGCCAACGAGATCCAGCCGCTTGTGGCCAAGGCGCAGGCCGATCAGAAGGCCAATGTGCCGCAGGCGCAGCTGCAGACCCAGCTTCAGGCGATCCAGGCCAAGGAACAGGCCGGCAACGCCGAGCTGCAGCGCATGACGCTGCCCTATGCCCGCGCGCGCGGCTATGCGATCGAGCAGATCCAGGCGCAGCTCAAGGCGGCGATCGACGCGGCTGCGGCGCGCAAGAAGGCGAGCATCGTGATCGGCCCGAACGACGTCGTGCATCTCGATCCGGCGGGCGATCTGACCGCCGACGTGACGACCGAGCTCAACCGGCTCGTGCCCTCGGTCAGCATCGCCCCGCCGGCGAACTGGCAGCCGGGCCAGCAGGGCGGCGCCGCTGCGCCGGCACCGGCCAACACCAAGCAGCCGCAGGGCCGGTGAGCGAGGCGGAAGCGACGAGCGGCGCCGGCGTCAATATCGGGCCGCTCGACACCGCACGGGTAATGGCGGCGCTGCCGCATCGTTATCCGATCCTGCTGATCGATCGTGTCGAGGAACTGATCCTCGACCGGTCGATCGCGGCGATCAAGGCGGTGACGGTCAACGAGGAATTCTTCCAGGGGCATTTCCCCGGGCGTCCGATCATGCCCGGCGTGCTGATCGTCGAGGCGCTGGCGCAGGCCGCCGGGGTGCTGGCGGTGGAAAGCCTTGGCCTCGCGGGCTCGGGCAAGCTGGTCTACTTCATGGCGATCGAGAACGCCAAGTTCCGCAAGCCGGTGGAGCCGGGCGTGCTGCTTCGACTGGAGGTCGAATTCGTCCAGAAGCGCAGCAGCGTATGCAAATTCGCCGGGGTTGCGAAGATCGACGGACAGGTGGTGGCCGAGGCCAATTTCACCGCGATGATCGCCGATCCGCCCAAGGCGGGCTGAGCGAGGTCACGGCTTTTTGACTTTGCGGGGCGCCTGCGCTAGGCGCCCCGCTTCCTTTCAGGCTGGTCGGAAACCAGCCACATCCAAGGACTGACTGACGTGAAAAAAGACATTCATCCCGATTACCACATGATCAAGGTGCAGATGACCGACGGCACCGTGTTCGAAACCCGCTCCACCTGGGGCAAGGAAGGCGACACGATGCAGCTCGACATCGATCCGCTGGCGCACCCGGCGTGGACCGGCGGCCGCGGCCAGGTGCTCGACACCGGTGGTCAGGTCGCGCGCTTCAACAAGCGCTTCGGCGGTGGGCTGACGCTCCGCAAGTAACGGCGTTAAGAGCGCGTTAGGCATGTCGGGCTAGGCTGCCCGGCATGTTTGCAGCCGAATTCGAACCTTTGTTCAGCGATAACCGGCGCCGCGACCCGCGTGCGCCGGTTTCGTTCGATTCGGCCGCCGAGGAACCGGGCGGGCTCGCGCGGACCTTGTGCAAGGTGATCGACCTGTCGCGCCACGGCGCACGGCTCAGCACCTATTCCGCGCTGCGCCGCGGGATGGCGATCTGGCTGACGCTGCCGGGGATCGGCCCGGTCGGTGCGGACGTGATGTGGGCCGACGATTTCGCCGCCGGGTGCCGCTTCCACGCGCCGCTCGATCCCGACGTGTTCGAGGCGTTGACCGGGCGGGGCGGGCATATCGCCGCGCATTAGGTCAGAACGCATACGAACCTCCGTTCGCCCTGAGCTTGTCGAAGGGCTGTACTTCTTGGCGACGAAGAAAGGGCAGGGCTTCGACAAGCTCAGCCCGAACGGATTGATAAACACATAATAACGAAAAGAGGCGCCCGGGCCTTTCGACCCGGACGCCCCCGACGCCTCGGAAAGGGAGCAAGGAGGCGCCGAACTTTCCGGCGCTGCGGCGTTTACGCAGCCTTGGCTTCGTCGGCCTTGGTATCGACCGCGGCCAAGGGCGCGCCGGTGCGGATCGCGATGCTCTTCGGCTTCATCGCCTCGGGCACTTCGCGGACCAGATCGATCACCAGCAACCCGTCATTGAGCCGCGCGTCTTCGACGAAGACGAAATCGGCCAGCTCGAAACGACGCTCGAAGCTGCGGTTGGCGATGCCGACATGCAGGAAATTGGCATTTTCCTGCGGCTCGGCCTTCTTGCCGGCGACGAGCAGCAGGTTCTGCTGCGCGGTGATCTCGATCTCGTCGCGGCTGAACCCAGCGATCGCCAGCGTGATGCGATAGCGGTCCTCGGCGAGGCGCTCGAGGTTGAACGGGGGATAATTGTCGGCCGCCGAGCGCGCATTGGTCTCAAGCAGGTCGAACAGGCGATCGAAGCCGATCGTCGAGCGGCGGTAGGGGGTAAGGTCCAGTCGCATATCAAATCCTCTTTTGAGCGAGTTGACGACAAGATGCCCGCACGTAGCGCAGCATCCCGCACGGCCCGATCAGTGGCGCCGTGCAACCGAAAAGATGGGAGGACGAATGAAGTTTTCAAGCAGGTAGGCTGAAAACCTACTTTCTTGGTCGAGATTGAAAGCGCCGATACAACACTGGGCGACGAACCCACTCGTCCAGGGAAAGAACATGTCGATCACGCTCGCATTGCTGGCCGCCGCCGCGCAGGCCGCGCCCGCCGACAATCCGCCCGTTGCGCCCCCGGCACCGCAGACCAATTCGCAGGCCGCGCCGGACGAACAGGAAGATCCCGGCCGGCTCGGCCCGGCGCAACAGAGCGGGGGCGACATCCTCGTCACCGCGCGGCGCCGCGCCGAAACGATCCAGAGCGTGCCGATCGCGATGTCGGTGATCGGCGGCAAGGCGGTGTCGGATACCGGCGCCTATAATGTCGGGCGGCTGACGCAGCTCCAGCCGTCGCTGCAATTCTATTCGACCAATCCGCGCAACTCGGCCGCCAATATCCGCGGGCTTGGTGCGCCGTTCGGGCTGACCAACGACGGGATCGAGCAGGGCGTCGGCATCTATGTCGATCAGGTCTATTACAGCCGCATCGCCTCGGCGACGTTCGACTTCACCGATACCGACCGGATCGAGATCCTGCGCGGGCCGCAGGGCACGCTCTACGGCAAGAACACCACCGCCGGCGCGATCAACATCACCACGCGCAAGCCGAGCTTCGATACCGAGGCGCGCTTCGAGGTGAGCGGCGGCAATTACGATTTCTTCCAGGCGAAGGGCTCGATCTCCGGCCCGCTGGTCGGCGATGTCGTGGCGGGGCGCTGCTCGGCCTCCTTCACCACGCGGCGCGGGACGATCTGGAACACGACGCAGGAGCAATGGCAGAACAGCCAGGACAATCTCAGCCTGCGCGGCCAGATGCTGTTCCGTGCGGCGTCCAACCTCGATATCACGCTCTACGCCGATTATAACCGCCAGGCGCCGACCTGCTGCGTGCAATATTATGCGCGCCTCGCGCCGACCCAGCGCCCCGCCAACCGGCAATATACCGCGCTTGCCGCCGCGGCGGGCTATGCCGTCCCCTCGACCAATGCCTTCGATCGCATCACCGATGTCGATACGCCGCTACGCGCGCGGCAGAAGCTCGGCGGCGCCTCGATGGTGGCGAATTGGGACCTCGGCCCGGCGACACTGACCTCGGTCACCGCGTGGCGCTTCTGGAACTGGGACCCGTCGAACGACCGCGACTTCATCGGGCTGCCGATCACCACCGTGTCGGCCAATCCGTCGCAGCAGGACCAATATAGCCAGGAAATCCGCCTCGGCTCGAACGGCAAGCATGCGATCGATTACACGGTCGGGATGTTCTATTTCTATCAGACGATCGATACGCAGGGGCTGCAGGTGCAGGGGCCGGCGGCGAGCGCGTGGCTGCTCAACCCGACCAGCGCGGCGGCGAAGAACCCGGCGACGCTCAACGGTCTCACCTCGCGCAACACGATCGGCTTCAAGAACACCTCCGCCGCCTTGTTCGGCAAGCTGACCTGGCATGTCACCGACAAGTTGCAGATCTCGCCGGGCGCGCGGCTCAATTACGACAAGAAGGAAGGTTCCTACGTCTCGATCGTGACCAACGGGCAGGGCAGCACCAACCTGACGAGCGATCAGCGCGGGGTGCTCGCGCCGCAGAGCTATGCCCCGAAATTCGACAATTGGAATTTCTCGGGCGACATCACGCTCGCCTATGAATTCTCCCCCGACGTCCACAGCTATGCGACCTATGCGCGCAGCTATAAATCGGGCGGGATCAACCTCTCCGGGCTGCCGCTCGACGCGAACAACAATCCGATCCTCTCCACCGCGACGGTGAAGCCGGAGACGGTCAACCATTATGAACTCGGCCTCAAGACCCAGTTGCTCGATCGCCGCGCGACGATCAACCTCGCCGCCTTCTGGACCGATATCTACGATTATCAGGCGACGGTGAACAATTTCCAGCTCGCGGTGCTGCGCGGCTATCTCGCCAACGCCGGCAAGGTGCGGACGCGCGGCATCGAGTTCGATTCGGCGTTCCGCCCGACCAGCGGGCTCAACCTCTACGTCAACGGTGCCTATACCGACGCCAAATATGTCCGCTTCGCCAATGCGCCGTGCCCGCCCGAGCTGTCGGGCGGCAGCAACAGTCCGCCGTTCTGCGATATTTCCGGCCAGCGGCTGCCGGGTGTGTCGAAATGGGCGTTCAGCTATGGCGCGGAATATAACTGGCCGGCCGGCGACGGGCAGGTCTATGTCGGCTACGACGGCAGCTATCGCTCGGATTTCTCGTCCAATCCGTCACCCTCGGCCTATATGAACATCGCGGGCTATTCGCTGTCCAACTTCCGTCTCGGCTATCGCAAGGGCGACAAGCTCAACATCTTCGCCTGGGTGCGCAACGCGTTCGACCAGAATTATTATGAGCTGCTGACAACGCAATCGGGCAACACCGGGCTGATCGTCGGCCAGCCGGGCGATCCGCGGACCTTTGGCGTGACGCTATCGTTCGGGATCAACTGAACTTTTTTCTCCCCTCCCTTGAACGGGGGAGGGGAGGTTATAAATTCCTATTGTCCTGAAACGGCAAACGCCCGGATCGGTATTCCGACCCGGGCGCCTGCGTGACGATCGCTCGTCAGCCCCCTATCCCGTCGCAGCCCGCGCGCTTCTTGCGAAGCGGGGCGGTGACATTCCCCGAACCACGGCCTTTGCCTGTGTGCCAGTGCGCTATTGCTACTAAGCCACACGGGTCGGTGTCGATGAAAATGAACGCCAGCTAAATAGATTGTCCGCGCCCTGTGACGATTCCGCCACAGCGTTGCCCAGGCGCGGCCAGCGCACGGAGGTTGCCAGCCGCGCGCGGCGCCGATAGACGGTGCGGCATGATCCTGTCGCGCTATGAACGGATGATCGCGCGGCGCTATCTGCTTCCGGGCAAAGGGGAACGCTTCATCGTTCTCGTCGCCGGCTTCAGCCTCGGCGCGGTGATGCTTGGCGTCGCCGCGCTCGTCATCGTAATGAGCGTGATGAACGGCTTCCGCGCCGAACTGTTCGACAAGATCGTCGGGCTCAACGGCCATGCGGTGGTGCAGGGCATCGACGGGCGGCTCGCCGACTGGCAGCAGATCGCGCGCTGGGCGAAGGAAACGCCCGGCGTCACCAGCGCCGTCCCGCTGATCGATCAGCCCCTGATGTCGAGCTATAACGGCCGGGTCGAGGGCATTTTGGTACGCGGGATGCGCGTATCGGATATCCGCAACAATTCGACGATCGGGCAGAAGGTCGTCGCCGGCTCGCTCGCCGATCTGAAGCCGGGCAGCGGCAATGTCGCGATCGGCGCGCGGCTGGCGGAGGCGCTGGGCGCGACCGTCGGGTCGCAGATCACGCTGATCAATCCCTCGGGCCAGTCGACCCCGTTCGGCACGGTGCCGCGCTACGTGAGCTACAATGTCGCCGCGATCTTCGAGATCGGGGTCTACGACTACGACAAAGCCTATGTGATCATGCCGATCGAGGATGCGCAGACGCTGCTGCTGCTCGGCGATACGGTCGGGATGGTCGAATTGCAGACCGATAACCCGGACAAGGTGGCGCAGATCCTCGCCCCGCTCGCGCAGAAGGTCGGGCGGCTCGGGGTGATCACCGACTGGCGGCAGATGAACGCGCAATTGTTCGATGCGCTCGCGGTCGAGCGGGTGGCGATGTTCACCGTCTTGTGCATCATCATCCTCGTCGCGGCATTCAATATCGCCAGTTCGCTGATCATGCTGGTCCGCGCCAAGACGCGCGACATCGCGATCCTGCGCACGATGGGGGCGACGCGCGGCGGGATGATGCGGATCTTCATGACCGTCGGGATCTCGATCGGCGCGCTCGGCATCGTCGCCGGGCTGATCCTCGGTTCGATCTTCCTCTTCTATCGTCAGGCGGTGGTGAATTTCGTCCAGCTCGTCACCGGGCAGAATCTGTGGGATCCGTCGATCCGCTATCTCACCGAATTGCCGTCCAAGCCCGATCCGGTGGAGATCGTCGCGATCGTGCTGATCACCGCGCTGATGACCGTGCTGGCGACGCTCTATCCCGCGTACAAGGCGGCGAGCACCGATCCGGTGCAGGTGCTGCGCTATGAGTGACGCGGTCCTCGAAACGATCGGTCTCGCCCGCAGCTTCACCCAGGGCGGCGAAACAATCGAGGTATTGCGCGGGGTTAACCTGGCGGTTGCGCCGGGCGAGATCGTCGCGCTGCTCGGCCCCTCCGGCTCGGGCAAGTCGACCTTGCTCCAGGCGGTCGGGCTGCTCGAAGGCGGGTTCGAGGGTTCGATCCGCATCGCCGGGGCGGAGGCGGCGCAGCTCGATTCGCATCAACGCACCGTCGTCCGCCGCGACCGGCTCGGTTTCGTCTATCAGTTCCACCATCTGCTGCCCGATTTCGACGCGCGCGAGAATGTCGTGCTGCCCCAACTGATCCACGGCGCGGGGCAGGCGGAAGCGGAGGCGCGCGCCGATGCGTTGCTCGCCGCGCTCGGCCTCGGCCACCGGCTGACGCACCGCCCGAGCCAGCTTTCGGGCGGCGAGCAGCAGCGCGTCGCGGTCGCCCGCGCGCTCGCCAACCGGCCCGCGTTGGTGCTGGCCGACGAGCCGACGGGCAATCTCGACGAGCAGACCGCCGATGTCGTGCTCGCCGAATTCCTGCGGCTGGTGCGCGGCGAGGGCTCGGCGGCGCTGGTCGCGACGCATAACGAACGGCTGGCGGCGAAGATGGATCGCGTCGTCCGGCTCCACGACGGGGTATTGCAATGAACGTGTGGCGTGACGCGCCGACCTTGCGGGGGCGGCATGTCACGCTGCGCCCGCTGACGCTCGAGGATCGCGACGCGGTGGTCGCGGCGGCGGCGGACGGCGGTCTGACCGAATTGTTCTTCACCAACGTTTCCGGGCTCGCCGATCCCGACAAATTCCTGGCGGCGGCGTTCCGCGAGCGCGATTACGGGCGCGCGATGCCCTTCGCCGTCGAAACCCCCGACGGGCGCGTGGTGGGGCTCACCCGATTGATGCGGATGCACGAGCAGCATCGCCGGGTGGAGATCGGCGGCACCTTCTATGCGCGCTCGGTCCAGCGCACCGGGGTCAATACCGAGGCGAAGAAGCTGCTGCTGACCCACGCCTTCGAGGTGCTGGGGTGCAATGTCGTGCAGATCCGCACCGACTGGTTCAATCGCAATTCGCAGCGCGCGATCGAGCGGCTCGGGGCGAAGCGCGACGGGGTGCTGCGCGCGCATCAAATGCTCGACGGGCGAGTGCGCGATCTGGTGGTCTATTCGATCATCGCTTGCGAATGGCCTGGGGTGCGTGTCAATTTGGAACATCTGCTGGCGCGTCATCAGGGGTAATCATCCGGGGTAAAAGGGGAAGGGCGATGGAGGCGATCACCGATTTCGAGGTCAAGGCGGCGGACGGCGGGACGGCGGCGCTCGATACGTGGCGCGGCAAGGTGCTGCTGATCGTCAACACCGCGTCCAAATGCGGCTTCACCCCGCAATATGAGGGGCTCGAAGCGCTCCACCGCAAATATGCCGATCGCGGGTTCGAGGTGCTGGCGTTTCCCTGCAACCAGTTCGGTGCGCAGGAACCGGGCGATGCGGCGGAGATCGCCAATTTCTGCTCGCTGACCTATGACGTGACCTTCCCGGTCTTCGCCAAGATCGAGGTCAACGGGCCGAACGCCGATCCGCTGTTCGAACGGCTCAAGAGCGACGCGCCCGGGCTGCTCGGATCGAAGGCGATCAAGTGGAACTTCACCAAGTTTCTCGTCAATCGCGAGGGGCAGACAGTGGCGCGCTACGCCCCGACGACCAAACCGGCCGATATCGAGGCGGATATCGAGAAGTTGCTGTAGGCTCTACTCCCCTGCGTCCCCGCCCAGGCGGGGACCCAGTCTGGCTCGGGGGCACAAGATACGGCCCGATCGCGCGCCTTCACTCGCCCAGTCGGAGGCTTTCGCCGCGGTGGTCGAGCGCGAACATCGTCCAGGTCGCGCCCGACAACAGAAAGCTGAATCCAAGCAAGATGCCCGGCAACGCGAGCGCCGCGACCGGCATGCTGTAGATGATATAGCCGGCGAACAGCAGGTTGAGCACGCCCAGCGCGATCATCAGCCCGCGCCCGCGGCGGAAGCGGACGCCCCAGGCGAGGTCCGTCACCCCGCGCACGATCAGGAACAGCGCGAGCAGCAACGTCAGCGAGATCGCGCCGACCATCGGCTGGAACATCATCACCAGCCCGCCGAGCAGCGAGAGCAGCCCGACGATGACGGCATAGCCGCGCCCTTCATGCCCCTTGCCGAACACGCCGGCGAGCAGTGAGAACAACCCTGCCGCGATCAGATAGGCACCGATTACGATCGTCGCGGCGAAGGTCGCCGGGATCGGCAGGAAGATCGCGATTATCCCGAGCAGCAGCGAAACGACGCCGTAGGCGAGAATCCAGCCCCAGCCGATCCCGCGCGCCGAATCCGTCATGATCGCTCTCCCCTGTTACGAGGTCGTAACGTCCACCGAATTCTCCGGTTCCGCGCTGGTCGAATCGCGTGCGCGCCACTAGCTTCGCTGCATGCCGCATTCCGCGTTCGTTCCGCTCCGTATCTTCTCCTCCTACACGATGCTCGACGGGGCGATCGAGCCCAAGGCGATCGCCAAGCGCGCGGCGGCGCTCGGCTTTCCCGCGGCGGCGCTGACCGACCGCAACGGGCTTTATGCGGCGATGTCCTATTCCGACGCGGCATGCGACGCGGGGGTGCAGCCGGTGATCGGGGTGATGCTGGGGGTGGCGCGGCCGGATTTGCCCGATGGCGTGGCGCCGATCTTCGACTGGCTCGCGCTCTACGCGCAGAATGCCACCGGCTATGACAACCTCTGCGCGCTGGTCAGCATGGCGCACCTCGATCGCCCGATCGAGCAGGTGCCGCACGTCGACTTCGCGACGCTGGCGAAGCACAGCGACGGACTGATCGCGCTCACCGCGGGCGGGGAGGGCGGGCTGGCCCGGCTCTATGCCGAGGACCAGCCGGCACGCGCCGAGGCCTATGCCGACCGGCTGGAGGGTTTGTTCCCCGATCGTCTCTATATCGAGATCGTCCGCCGGCTCGACGAGGTGGAGGGGCGCGCCGAGCCGCATCTGCTCGATCTCGCTTATGCGCGTAACCTCCCGCTCGTTGCGACCAATCCGTGTTGCTTCGCCGAGCGCGATTTCCTTGACGCGCATGACGCGATGCTGTGCATCGCCAATTCGACCTATGTCGAAAGCGACGACCGCCCCAAAAGCTCGCCCGATGCGTGGATGAAGCCGGCGAATGAGATGCGCGCGCTGTTCGCCGATCTGCCTGAGGCGATCGCCAATACATTGGTCGTCGCGCAGCGCTGCGCGGTCGCCGCGCCGAAGCGCAAGCCGATCCTCCCCAGCCTTGCCGGGGACCGCGAGGGCGAGGCGGCAATGCTGCGCAACGACGCGTCGGCCGGGCTGGAGGAACGGCTTCGCCGGATCGAGGAGCTCGGTGCCGCCCCGGCCGAGGCGGACTGGAAGGAGGTCTATCGCAAGCGGCTGGAATTCGAGCTGGATGTCATCATCCAGATGGGCTTCCCCGGCTACTTCCTGATCGTTGCCGATTTCATCAAATGGGCCAAGGAACGCGACATTCCGGTGGGGCCAGGGCGCGGCTCGGGCGCCGGGTCGGTGGTGGCCTGGTCGCTGACGATCACCGATCTCGATCCGATCCGGCTGGGGCTGCTGTTCGAACGCTTCCTCAACCCCGAACGCGTCTCGATGCCCGATTTCGACATCGACTTCTGCGAAACGCGGCGCGGCGAGGTGATCCGCTACGTGCAGGAGAAATACGGCCGCGATCAGGTCGCGCAGATCATCACCTTCGGGAAGCTCAAGGCGCGCGCGGTGCTCAAGGATACCGGGCGCGTGCTGCAGATGAGCTATGGCCAGGTCGATCGCCTCGCGAAGCTCGTCCCCAACCACCCGACCGATCCCTGGACGCTGGAACGCGCGCTCAACGGCGTTTCCGATCTCGCGCGGGAATATGCCAACGACAATGATGTCCGCCGGCTGCTCGATCTGGCGATGAAGCTGGAGGGGCTGCCGCGCCACTCCTCGACCCACGCCGCGGGGGTGGTGATCGGGGACCGCCCGCTGGCGCAGCTCGTCCCGCTCTATCGCGATCCGCGTTCGGACATGCCGGTCACCCAGTTCGACATGAAATATGTCGAGGGCGCGGGGCTGGTGAAATTCGACTTCCTCGGGCTCAAGACCCTCTCGGTGCTCAAGAAGGCGGTCGAGATGCTCGCGCAGCGCGGGATCTCGGTCGATCTCGATGCGCTCGGCTGGGATGACGAGGAAACCTACGAACTGCTCCAGGCGGGCAATACCGTCGGGGTG
>NZ_MKRR01000098.1:36125-38753 GCF_001897045.1 Sphingomonas sp. 66-10 | reverse complement strand
GCGCTCGGCGCGCTCTATCGCCCCGGCCCGATGGACAATATCCCGATGTTCGGCCGCCGCAAGAACGGGCAGGAGGAGATCGCTTATCCCCACCCGTTGCTCGAGCCGATCCTGAAGGAGACCTATGGGATTTTCGTCTATCAGGAACAGGTGATGCAGGCGGCGCAGGTGCTTGCGGGCTATACGCTCGGCGGCGCCGACCTGTTGCGTCGCGCGATGGGCAAGAAGATCAAGGCCGAGATGGACGCGCAGCGCGCGATCTTCGTCGAGGGCTGCGCCAACACCAACAAGATCCCCGCCGGCAAGGCCAATGAACTGTTCGACTTGATCGACAAGTTCGCCGGCTATGGCTTCAACAAGAGCCACGCTGCGGCCTATGCCTTGCTCACCTATCAGACGGCGTGGTTCAAAGCGCATTACCCGCATGAATTCTTTGCGGCTTCAATGTGTTACGATATCCATCTGACCGACAAGCTGGCGGTGTTCGTCGATGACATGCGGCGAATGGGGATCGAATGCCTGCCGCCCGACATCAATCGCAGCGAGGCGGAATTCGTCGTCGAGGTCGACGATCACGGCGCGCCGGCGGTGCGTTATGCGCTCGCCGCGTTGAAGTCGGTCGGCGAGGGGGCGATGGAAAAGCTCGTCGCCGAGCGCGAGGCGAACGGCCGGTTCAAGAGCCTCGACGATCTCGCGCATCGTGTCGATCCGCGGCTGCTCAACAAGCGCCAGCTCGAAACGCTGGCGGCGGGCGGGGCGTTCGATTTGCTCGAACCCAACCGTGCCGGGGTGTTCGCGGTGGCCGAGACGATTCTCGCGGTCGCCGCGCGGACCGAGGAGGCGCGGACCAGCGGGCAGGGCGGGCTGTTCGGCGAGGCGAGCCACGCCGGTGACGCGATCAAGCTGCCGCGCTCGGTGCATTGGAGCATGGCGCAGAAGATGGAGCAGGAGAAGGAAGCGTTCGGCTTCTATTTCTCCGCCCACCCGGTCGATCGCCACGCGCATCTCGCCAGGATGCACGGCGCGCGGCAATTCGCGGCATTGGGCGAATTGTCGATCCCCGACGACGGCACCCGCGCCGGCGCGACGATGGCGGTGCTGATCGAGGAGGCGCGCTGGCGCACCTCGGCACGCGGGCGGCGCTATATGATGGCCACGCTATCGGACCAGAGCGGGCAGTTCTTCGCGACCTGTTTCGACGAGATGGTGTCCAACGATCTGGAGGAAGCCGCGCGCGCCGGTGCCTGTGCGCTGGCGACGGTCGAGCTCGATCGCCGGCCGGGGGAGGATCAGCCGCGCGTCACGATCCGGCGGCTCCAGCCGTTCGAGACCCTCGCCTCGACCGCACGCTTCGTCGCCGAGATCGCGATCGACAGCGCCGCGGCGATCGCCCCGCTCGCGACGCTGCTCGAAGGGCAACGCGGCGCACGCGGCGAGGTGCGGCTCAAGTTGCGGCTGCCGCAGGGCGGCGAGGCGGTGCTGCTGCTCGGGCGCGATTTCCTGCTCGACGAGGAACTGATCGCGCGGGTCGGGTCGCTGCCGGGGGTGATCGCCGCGGCGCTGGGGCGTGCCGAGACGCACCTCGCGCTGGCGGGGTAAATTTCGCCTTCCGAGAACTTTTCTCCCTTCCCTTCCAGGGAGGGGAGAAGGTCAGGGCTTGGGCGCGGGCGTAGCGATCGGCGCCGGAGCCGTCACCGGCGTCGTGGGCGAGCGTCGCACCGAAATCACCTTGATCACCGGCTCGAGCATCTGCCCCTTCATCACCCCCACGCCCCGCGTCGGCGAGGTCGGCGCTTCCATGATGCGGTGGACGAGGTCCATCCCGCTCACCACCTTGCCGAACACCGCATAGCCAGGATCGGTGGCGGTGGCGTCCATTGGCTTCATGTCGCCGACGATGACGAAGAAATCGCCCGCCGCGGTCCCTGGCTTGTCCATCGCCATCGAGATCGCGCCGTCGACATGGCTCAGCCCGGTCTTGCTGGTGGGCTCGTGCGCAATCGGCGGCAAGGTGCGCTTGGGATCGTTCTGCGTGCCGAACTGGATGAAGCCGTAATTGTCCTGGATCTTCACCGCGCGATAGAAATTCACCCCGTCGAGTCGCTTCTGATCGACATATTTGAGGAAATTGGCGGCGGTGATCGGCGCGTGCTCGCGATCGATCGCGATCACGATCGGCCCCATGCCGGTCGTCACGGTGACGTTGACGATCCCGGCAGGCGTCGGCGCGGCGGCTGGCGGCGCGGTCTGCGCGACGAGCGCGGTGGGAAGGAGCGCGAGCAGCGCGGCGGACAGGACGATCGGGCAACGCATCCCGCGGAGCATAACCTGTCCAAAGCTGTCTGGAAATCGCTTGCCCTGCCGATCTGTGCGGTCCAGCATGTGCGATGAGGCGATGCAACGCCGTCGCCTCGGGAGGAGAGGCACGGATGCAGCAACTATCCGCGATGGATGCGTCGTTCGTTTATCTGGAAACCCCGCACACGCCGATGCACATCGGATCGGTTGCGATCTACGATCCCTCCACCGCGCCGGGCGGGTTCGTCAGGTTCAAGGATATCCTCGCCTTCATCGCGGCGCGATTGCGCGGGGCGCGATCATTCCGACAGCGCCTCGTCCGCGTGCCGT
>NZ_MKRR01000098.1:30329-36113 GCF_001897045.1 Sphingomonas sp. 66-10 | reverse complement strand
ATCCCTATTGGATCGAGGATCCCGAATTCGATCTGGAATTCCACGTCCGCCACATCGCTCTGCCCAAGCCGGGTGACTGGCGCCAGCTCTGCATCCAGGCGGCGCGGCTCCATGCCCGGCCGATGGACCTGACCAAGCCGCTGTGGGAATTCACCGTGATCGAGGGGCTCGATAATATCCCCGGGTTGCCCCCCGGCTGCTTCGCGCTGATGTGCAAGGTGCATCACGCCGCGATCGATGGCATGTCGGGGGTGGAAATGTCGGCGGCGGTCCATTCGATCACCCCGGATACCACCGCCCCGGCGGACGACGATCCGTGGGAAGCCGAGAATATGCCGCACGTCGCCGACCTGCTGGCACGGAGCTATTTCAACAGCCTCGTCCAGCCGATGCGCGTGATGGAGACGATCGGGCGGTCGTTGCCCGGCATGGGGCGGCTCGCGGCGCAGGTGCGCAAGGGCGATGTGTCGCTGCGCAACACCCGGCCCGCGCCCAAGACGCGCTTCAACGGCAAGGTCGGCGCGCATCGCGTATGGGATGCGGTGCCTTTTTCGCTCAAGGAGATCCGCGCGCTCAAGGAAGCGGTGCCCGATGCGACGGTCAACGACGTGGTGCTGTCGATCGTCGGCGGCGCGCTCCGGCGCTACCTCCAGTCGAAGGACGAGCTGCCCAAGGAGACGCTGACCGCGATGGCGCCGATCTCGGTGCGGCAGGAGGGCGAGAAGGCGGCGCTCGGCAATCTCGTCTCGGCGATGGTGGTCGGGCTCGGGACGCATATCGAGGATGCGCTCGAACGGCTGCGCTTCGTCCATGACGAGGCGGTTAATTCCAAGGCGATGACCAATGCGGTCGGCGCCAAGAACCTGTCCGATTATTCGCAACTGATGCCCAGCGCACTCGCCGGTCTCGCCGCGCGGCTCTACACGCGGATCGGCGCGGTCAACGCGCATGCCCCGGCGTATAATTGCGTCGTCACCAATGTGCCGGGCAGCCGCGTGCCGCTCTATTTCTGCGGCGCCAAGATGGTCGGGATGTACGGCACCGGGCCGGTGTTCGACGGCATGGGGCTGATCAACCCGGTCTATAGCTATGGCGATACGATCGCGATCAGCTTCACCAGCGATCGCGATATCATGCCCGATCCGGAGAATTATGCGCAGGCGCTGCGCGATAGCTTTGCCGCGTTGAAGGAGGCGGTGGCGCGTATCGGCGCCCCGCCACCGGTCGAGGCGAACGAAAACCGTCCCGCGCGCCCGCGCCGGGCGGCTGGTCGCAAGAGAGGAGAGGGATGATGGCACAACAACCACGCAAGACCGCCAGCGATCGCGCGAAGGCCGCCGCCGACAAGGTACGCGAGGGTGCGGAAAAAGCGCGCGAGACGATCAAGGAACGCGTCGTCGATCCCGCCAAGCGCGCCGGCGAGGCGATGAAGGCCTCCAGCGAGAAGGCGCTGGAGAACAACAAGGCGATCGGGCTCAAGATGCTTGATCAGGCCGAGACCAATACCCGCGAGGCGTTCGCCGCGATGCGCGCCGCGGCATCGGCCAAGGATCTGTCCGAAGTGATGAAGATCCAGGGCGATTTCCTGCGCGAACAGGGCAATCGATCGATGGCGCAGGCGCGCGAGGTGGGGGAACTGATCATGCAGTTCGGCCGGGAGGCGGTTGGCACGTTCAAGGCGCCGGGGAAGAAATAGCCGACAGAAGCCAGATAACCCCCGTCATCCCGGCCTTGAGCCGGGATCCATCCGGCCTTGAGCCGGGATCCATTGTGCCTCAAGCTCTGCGGCAAGAGGCGCTTGCATCTGCGCCTGCCTCTCGATGGACCCCGGCTCAAGGCCCGGGTGACGGCTGTTGTCGGGATACTCGCTCCGTTCGCCCCGACCTTGTGAGGGCATGAAAGTAATAATTTCATGGGACCCGCTGGAGGGCCGCCCTTCTTCCTTGGAAGAAAAGTGCAGGGCTTCGACAAGCTCAGCCCGAACGGGGATAGGGAAGTGGAGTCCCTCAGGCGTGCCCGGCGCTGGGATAGAATAACGCCCGCAATCCCCCGCGCCGGAACGGCCGCCAGCCGTCCTCGGGCAGCGCCAGCCGGTCGGCGATCGCGTAGAGCACCGCGGGGTTGACCCCCAGCCCGCAATGGCTGCCGTGGACCTCGATATTGTCGCTGAACGCGCCGAGCGGCTCGATGCAATTTTGCCACGCGACGATGCCGTCCTCGCGGCTCCAGATCGCGGTGGCGGGCACCGGGGGCGGGGTCGCGCCCTCGGCGAGTTGCGCGCGGGTCTGCTTGTCGTCGACCAACTGGCCGGTGAACAATTCATAGGCGCGCCACACATTGGTCGAGCGCGGCGAGCCGGTGAAGGGCGAGCCAAGCGAGATCACCTGCCGCACCTTCTCGGGTGCCTGGCGCGCAGCGATCCGCGCCATCACCCCGCCGAGGCTCCAGCCGACGAGGCTGACCTTGCGCCCGGCCTCGGCGTAGATCGCTTCGAGCCGCGCGAGCAGCTTTTCGCCTTCGCGCCCGATCGCCTTGGGGCCGAGGTTGCGCCCAAGATCCCAGCGATAGGCGTCATAGCCGAGCCGCCGCAGATAGCGGCGCAGCACCGTGGTCGAGGCGTCGGTGGTGGTGAAGCCGGGAAGGACGAGCACCGGATGCCCGTCGCCGCGCGGCGCGGTCGCCAGCAACGGCGCCGCGATCGGCAGCGACCCGAATTCGGCCAGCGCACGCGGCAATTCGGTCAGCGCGAGCAGCGGTGAAGGCGGGGGCGGGATATCGGTTGGCGCGGCAGCGGCCATTAGCAGTTTCTCCTGTCGTTCCGGCATCTACGCGCCGGCTGTTATTTTTGTTCAGTAATCAGGCTATAATCATTAAAAAGCTAAGGGAAGTAAATTCTAGGCTTCATCAAAGCCGTAAGCGCGTTGCGATGCTTCGTGGCGGGCGAGATCGAGGCTGAGGATCGCCAGATCGTGCGGCTGGCCGCTGCGATCGCGCACCTGATCCTTGAGCAATGCTTCGCCACGGAACCCCAGGCTTTCGAACAATGCGACCGAATTGCGCTGATCGGGGGTCATCGCCGCGGTGAGCTTGGCGAGCCGCCGTTCGACCGCCACCGCCATGATCGCCTGCAGCAGATCGCGCCCCAACCCGGCGCCGCGCCGTTCCGACGACACCAGAAGCCGCACCTCGCCGACATGCGCCGACCAGCCGAGCGGATCGCGCACCAGCGCGACCGAGCCGACGATCTCGCCGTCCTTCTCGGCGAGCAGGCTGTCGATCCAGCCGTCGTCGATCGCCGTCAGCCACGCCTCGACGACGCGCGGGTGTTTGAGATCGCGGCCGAGGAACAACAGGTCATGCTCGGGCAGGTCTTGCGCGAAGGCGATCATCGCGTCGCGGTCGGGGCTGCGGAAACGTCGGATGCGTTGGCTCATATCGATCGCTCCGCCAGCCAGTTCGCCAGCGCGGGCCACATGCGCTTGATCGCATTGCCCCCCGCGACGAGGCTGACATGCCCCCCTTTCAGCATGATTTCCTGTTTGTCGGGCGATCCGATCATTCCGAGCAGCGGCGCCGATGCCTCGCGCGGGACGATATGATCATGCTCCGCCGCGAGATGCAGAAACGGCACCGTGATGCCGCCAAGATCGATCGCGCGCCCGCCGACGGTCATCGTGCCCTTGTACAGGCTGTTGTCCCACATCAGCTTCTTGGTCGTCTGGCGGAAATATTCACCGGCGAGCGGCAGGGTATCGGTGTTCCAGCGTTCGAACATGCGGAACGACTTCACATATTCGTCGTCCCACAGATTGTCGTAGAGCCGCATATTGGCTGCGGTGCGCGCCGCCGGGCGCAGCATGTCGAACGAGGCGTAGAGCATGTCGCCCGGCACGTTGCCGAACGTATCGACCAGCCGGTCGACATCGAAGAAGCGCGGGTCGGACCAGGCGCTGAACAGGTCCATCCGCGAAAAATCGATCGGCGTGGTGAAGGTGACGAGATTGGCGAGCCCCTGCGCCGGATGCAGCGCGGCATAGAGCAGGGAGAGCACCCCGCCGAAGCAATAGCCGACCATGCTGACATCGGGCTCGCCGGTCTCCTCCCTGACCCGCGCGACGGCCGCGGGAAGGAAATCGAGCACATAGCTTTCGAGCGTCAGCGAGCGTTCGTGGCTGCGCGGCGCTTCCCATTCGAGCATGAACACGTCGAACCCGGCGCGGAGCAGGAATTCGACCAGGCTCTGCCCCGGCACCATATCGAAGATAAAGCCGCGGTTGGTGGTCGCCATCACCAGCAGGATCGGCACGCGATAGACCTCGTCGGTCATCGGCCGATAGTGATTGAGCCGCATCGGCCCGCGTTCGATCAGCACCTCCCGCGGGGTCGCGCCGACCACCGGGGCAGGGGAGGTGAAGTAATTCAACCCCTTGATATTCCGCGCCATCATCCGTTCGAATTCGCCCTGGGCGGCCGAGATCGGATCGATCGTCGCGGTTTGCTGCATCAGCTTGCCTTGCTTGGTGGTTTGCGGCTGCGGCTGGGGCGCGGCTTGGCCGGATCGGGGCCGCCGCTGCCGAGCTTCGCCTCGATCCGGGCGAGCGTCGCCTCGATCCCTGCGACGCGCCGCGCGAGATCATCGAAATCGGCGCGGCTGGGCAGATTGGCGGCGGCGAGCACGCGCTCCATCACCTGATGCGTATTCGCCTGCATATTGGCGGTGGCGGCGGTCGCCGCGCTCATCCCGCGGACGAATTCTTCGCTCTTGAGCGCGTCGCCGCCGAAATTGTTTACGGCCTTTTCCCAATGACCCAGCATGTCCCGAAAGAAAGCCGCCGGATCTGAAGGGTTGCTGGTCATTGCAACAAGGAGACTTTCACGGCGCGCCGCACCGGTCAAGGGTCATTGCTGCGGGGTTTGTTGCGCAGCAGGCACCGGGCCCGCCGCATTAGCCTCGATCAGCGAATCCCCGCCGAGGCTGCGGTAGAGCGTGACGAGGTTGGTCGCGCGGGTCAGCCGGGTCTGCACCAACGTGCGCTGCGCGGTATAGAGCGAGCGCTGCGCGACGAGGCTGGCGAGGAAGGTATCGATCCCGCCACGATAACGCGCGTCGCTCAGCCGGTAATTGTCGAGCGCGGCGTCGCTGTTGCGTTGATCGGCGGCAAGCTGGTCGCCGATCGTCCCGCGCCGGGCGAGTGCATCGGCGACTTCGCGGAACGCGGTCTGGATCGCTTTCTCATAGCCGGCGAGCGCCGCATCGCGCTGCGCCTCGGATTGCGCGACCCCCGCCTGCGCCGCGCCGGCGTTGAAGATCGAATAGCGCACGCTGGGCGAGGCCGAATAATTGAACGCATTGCTGGTGAACAGATTGCGCAGCGCATTGCTCGCAAAGCCCGCGAACCCGGTGAGCGACAATGTGGGGAACAATTGCGCGCGCGCCGCGCCGATCTGCGCATTGGCGGCGCGGAGCGTATATTCCGCGCTCACCACATCGGGGCGCCGCAGCAGGATGCGCGAATCGAGCCCGGCGGGGAGATCGCCGATCGTCGCGGCGGCTTCCTCGATCGAGCCGGGCAGCAGCACCGGGTCGATCGGCGCGCCGACCAGCAATTGCAACGCGTTGATATCCTGCGCCAGCGCGGTCTTCTGCGCGGCGACATCGGCTTCTGCGCCGGCGAGTATCTGTTCGGCCTGGCGCAGATCGGTGCGCGGCGCGATCCCGCCCTTCAGCCGCGCAGCGGTGAGCGACACGCTGCGTTGCGCATTGGCGACGGTCTGCTCGGCGAT
>NZ_MKRR01000098.1:25557-30285 GCF_001897045.1 Sphingomonas sp. 66-10 | reverse complement strand
TGCGCGAAATAGCGGTTCTGCGCGGCATCGGTCAGCGATCGGATGCGCCCGAACAGGTCGACCTCGAACCCGGTGACTCCGATCCCGGCGCTGAACGACGTGCTGGTGCCGCTCGGCGAACTCGCGGTCGGGGTATTGCTGTGGCTGTAATTATACGATCCGCTCGCGCCGATCGCGGGGAACAATTCGCCGCGCTGGATGCGATATTGCGCGCGCGCCGCGGCGATATTGGCGAGCGCGATGCGCAGATCGCGGTTGTTGGTCAGCGCCTGATCGATCACCCGCTGCAGCCGCGCGTCGCGGAAGATATCGCGATAGGAAACGCTCGGCAGCGCCGCTTCGCTCTGGCGCAGATAGGCGTCACCGGTCGGCCAGGACGGCGGGATCGGCGCCTCGGGCCGGACATATTTCGGCGCCATGCTGCATGCCGACAGCGCGCTGCCGACGGCGAGCAGGATCGCGCGGCGCATCACTTGCCCTCCAGATGCGGCGTGCCCTGGGGCGGCTCGTTGAGATGCGGATCGCGGTGGAAGCCGGGCTCCTCGCCGTGGATCCGCGCCATCGCGTCACGGAAACCGCGCCGCACCAGCACGAAGAACATCGGGATGTAGAAGATCGCGAGGATCGTCGCGGTCAGCATCCCGCCGATCACCGCGGTGCCGATCGCGATGCGGCTGTTCGCCCCCGCGCCGGTCGAGATCGCCAGCGGCAGCACCCCGAAGATGAACGCGAAGCTGGTCATCAGGATCGGGCGCAGACGGATCCGCGCGGCGGTCAGCGCCGCCTCGATCACGCGCTTGCCCTTCTTTTCCTCCTGCTCGGCGAATTCGATCATCAGGATCGCATTCTTCGCCGCGAGCCCCATCGTCGTCAGCAGCCCGATCTGGAGATAGACGTCGTTGGTCAGCCCGCGCAGCGTGACGAACAGGATCGCGCCGACCAGCCCCAGGGGGATCACCAGCAGCACCGCGAGCGGGATCGACCAGCTTTCGTACAGCGCCGCGAGGCACAGGAAGACGACGATCAGCGACAGCCCGTAGAGCAGCGGCGCCTGCCCCGATGAGAGTCGCTCCTGATAGGACACCCCGGCCCAGGCGATGCTGGTGCCCGGGATTTGCGCGGCGAGTTCGGCGATACGGTTCATCGCATCGCCCGAGCTCACCCCGCGCGCGCCCTGGCCCTGGAATTCGAAGCTCTGGATGCCGTTGAAGCGCGAAAGGGTGGTCGGCGCCTGCGACCAGCCGGTGGTGGCGAAGGAGGAGAAGGGCGCCATCTGCCCGTTCGACCCGCGCACATACCATTGATCGAGATCGTCGGGCTTGGCGCGGAATTGCGCGTCGCCCTGGACATAGACGCGCTTGACGCGGCCGCGATCGACAAAATCGTTGACGTAGCGGCCGCCCCAGGCGGTCGACAGCGTGGTGTTGACGTCGGCCTGGGTCAGCCCGAGCGAGGCGAGCTTCTGCGCGTCGGTATTGACCTGCAGCGTGCCGATATCGGGCAATTCGGTGAGCCGCACGCCGGTGAGCTTCGGATCGGCGTTGGCCATCGCATAGAGCCGGTCGCGCGCCGCCTCGAAATCCTGCTGGTTCATCCCGCTGGTGTTCTGCAACTCCATCGTGAAGCCTTCGGACTGGCCGAGCCCGCGGATCGCCGGCGGGATCAGTGCGAAGACCTGCGCGTCGCGGAAGTTCTTGAACGCGGCCGAAGCGCGCCCGACGATCGCGTCAGCGGTATTTTCCTTGCCCGGCCGGTCCTTCCAGTCGGTGAAGTTGAGGAAGCCCTGCCCGGTATTCTGCCCGCTGACGCCGCCACCGCCGCCGCCCGCGACGGTGAAGATCGTCTTGAGGTTGCTCGATTCATGCTCGGCGAAATAATTTTCGACCGCGCGCTGCACCTCGGTGGTGCGGCCCAGCGTCGCGCCGGCGGGCAGGCGGAACTGCACCTGCGCGCCGCCCTGATCCTCGGTCGGCAGGAAGCCTGTCGGCAACCGCAGGAACAGCACCGCCAGCAGCGCCACGGTGGCGACATAGATGACGAGGAACAGCCATTTGCGCTCGACCACCGTGCGGACCGTGCCGGTATAGCGCGTCACGCCGGCCTCGAAGGTGCGGTTGAACCAGTCGCGCGCGCGCATCGCGCCGGTCGCGAGCCAGGGGGCGTGCCGATCGAGCCAGCCACCGCGCAAATCGCCTTCCTCGCTCTTCTGCTTGAGCAGATTGGAGGTGATCGCGGGCGACAGGATGAGCGCCACCAGCACCGACAGCCCCATTGCGGAGATGATCGTGAGCGAGAATTGGCGATAGATCACCCCGGTCGATCCGCCGAAGAACGCCATCGGCAGGAACACCGCGGAGAGCACCAGCGCGATCGCGACCAGCGCGACGGTGATCTCGTTCATTGATTCGATCGTCGCTTCCCGGGGCGTCATCCCGGGATTCTCCTCCATCAGCCGCTCGACATTCTCGACCACGACGATCGCGTCGTCGACGAGCAGCCCGATCGCCAGCACCAATCCGAACAACGTCAGCGTGTTGATCGTGAAGCCGACGATATAGAAGATCGCGAAGGTGCCGAGCAGCACCACCGGCACCGCGATCGTCGGCACCAGCGTCGCGCGCCAGCTTTGCAGGAACACGAACATCACGATGACGACGAGGATGATCGCCTCGATCAGCGTCTTCACCACTTCCTCGATCGAAAGCTTGATGAAGTCGGTCGTGTCGTTGGCGTAATCGACGCGCAGATTGGGCGGGAAGGATTTGCTGATCCGCGCGATCTCCGCCTTCACCAGCTCGGCGGTCTTGAGCGCGTCGGCGCCTGGCGCGAGCAGCACCGCGATGCCCGCGCCCGGGTGACGGTTGACGCGGGAGGTCGCGGTGTAATTCTCCGCGCCCAGCTCGATCCGCGCCACGTCCGACAGCTTCACCGTCGCGCCGGAGGGAAGCACCTTGAGGATGATCTCGCGGAACTGCGCCGGGGTCTGCAGCCGCGATTGCGCGGTGACGGTGGCGTTGAGCATCTGCGTCTGCGGCATCGGCTGGCCGCCGATCTCGCCCGCCGCGACCTCGGTGTTCTGGTTCTGGATCGCGGTGATCACATCGCCCGGGATCAGCGCGAAGCTTGCGAGCTTCGCCGGATCGAGCCAGATGCGCATCGCATATTGCGAGCCGAACACATTGGTGTCGCCCACGCCCTGCAACCGCCCGAGCGGCTCCTGCAGATTGGAGACGAGATAGTCCGACACGTCCTGGTTGGTCAGCTTGTCGGTGATGTCGTAAACGCCGGCGATCAGCAGGAAGTCCGGATTGGACTTGCGCACCGTAATGCCCTGCTGCTGGACCTGCGTCGGCAGCCGGCTGATCGCCTGCTGCACCTGATTCTGCACCTGCACCTGCGCGATATCGGGGTTGGTGCCCTTGGCGAAGGTGGCGGTGATCCCCACCGATCCGCGCGACGAGGAGGAAGAGGTGAAATAGAGCAGCCCGTCGATCCCGGTGAGCTGCTGCTCGATCACCTGGGTCACCGAATTCTGGATCGTCAGCGCGTTGGCGCCGGGATAATTGGCGCGCACCGAAACCTGCGGCGGCGCGACATCGGGATATTGCGCGATCGGCAGCTTCATGATCGCGCCGACCCCGGCCATCATCACGATGATCGCGAGGACCCAGGCAAAGATCGGCCGGTCGATGAAGACGCGCGACATGGCTCAGCCGGCCTTCTTGCCCTGATCGGACCCGGCGTCGGGCGGCGCGATGCGTTGCGGGGTATCGGCGCGCACCGGTTTGACGTCCATGTTCGCGCGAAGATTGCCGGTGCCCTGTGTGATGACCCGGTCGCCGGGCGCGAGCCCCTGGGTCACCACCCAGAAGGCGCCCTGCGTGCGATCGGCGGTGACCGTCTTCTGGACCGCCTTGTTGCCCGGGCCGACGATCCACACCGTCGCATTGCCCTTCGGATCGCGCGTCACCGCGGCCTGCGGCACGAGGATCGCATTCCGGTCGATCGCCTGATCGAACACGGCGCGGACGAACATGCCCGGCAGCAGCAGCCCGTCGGGGTTGGGGAAGCGCGCGCGCAGCGTCACGGTGCCGGTCGACGGATCGACCACCACCTCGCTGAATTCGACGCTGCCGGTGCGGCCATAGTCGCTGCCGTCCTCCAGCTTGAGCCGCACCGCGGCCTGGATCGACACCGCGCCGCCGCTCGCCAGGCTGCGGCGCAGCGCGATGATCGAGGCGGCTGATTGCTGGATATCGACATAGATCGGATCGAGCTGCTGGATCGTCGCCAGCGGATCGGCCTGGCTCGTCGTGACGAGCGCGCCGACGGTGAACAGCGATCGCCCGATCCGCCCGGTGATCGGCGCAGGGACGGTGGTGAAGCGCAGGTTGATCCGCGCGGTATCGAGCTGCGCCTTGTTCTGCAGGATCGCGGCTTCGGCCTGCCGCTGGGCCGCGCGCGCGTCGGTATAATCCTGTTTGCTCACCGCCTCGATCTCGGCGAGCGGGCGATAGCGTTCGGCCTTGGTCCTGGCGGCGGCGGCGGTCGCCTCGGCGCTGGCGAGATTGGCCGAGGCCTGATTGGTCGCGGCGCGATAGAGGCTGGGGTCGATCTGGTAGAGCGGCTGGCCCTGTTTGACGATCGAGCCCTCGGCGAAGAAGCGCTTCTGGATCACCCCGCTGACCTGCGGGCGGACCTCGGAGCTCTGGAAGGCGACGGTGCGTC
>NZ_MKRR01000098.1:24971-25502 GCF_001897045.1 Sphingomonas sp. 66-10 | reverse complement strand
CTCCGCCGATCGTTCTCGTGCGCAAACCCGTGATCCCGCCGAAGGTGGAAATTTATCCGACCGGGCGGCAGCCCGATCGCCTCTCGATCCCGCTCGATAGCCGGATCGTTCGCAGACTTATAGCCTTGAAAATTATGCGCGAATGAAATTGCCTGGGCGACGTTCGGCAACCGCGCGAATTCCCTCGCGGAAATCGGCGGTGGCCATCAGCCGGTCCTGCTCCGCGCGTTCGTGCTCGGTCTGGCGGCGCACCGCTTCGGCGAGCGCGCCGCGCAGGGTGGCGCGGGTCGCCTCGACCCCCAAAGGCGCGGCGGCGGCGATCTCGGCGGCGAGCGCGGTCGCCGCGGCGCGCAACTCGTCGGCGGGGACAAGTTCGTCGATCAGCCCCCAGGCCAGCGCATCCGCCGCCTTCACGCGCCGCCCGGTGAGCAGCATCAGCGCGGCCTTCTGTTGCCCGATGACGCGCGGCAGCGTGTGCGAGATGCCGAAGCCGGCGTGGAAGCCGAGGCTGACGAAATTGGCCGAGAAGCG
>NZ_MKRR01000098.1:11056-24946 GCF_001897045.1 Sphingomonas sp. 66-10 | reverse complement strand
GCGGCGAACAGCCGCACCGCGTTGCGATAGAGGATCGGGGTTTCGGCCTCGCCGCTGTCGGTCACCAGCACCTTGTCGCCCGACAGGTCGGCGCCGCCGCAGAACACCCGCCCATTGGTCGCAAGCACGATCGCGCGGCACGCGTCGTCGCGGTCGAGCGCCTCAAGCGTATCGGCGAGCGCGCCGATCAGCGCGGCGTTGACGTGGTTGTGCGGCGGCCGATCGATCACCACCGTCGCGACATGATGGGCGATGGAGACTTCGATATGCTGCGTCATGCGATCCGTCCGCTCGGTGTGGGAGACGCTCCATCGCCTCCTTTGCCCCGCAGTGGCAACCCCCCGTCGCGGCGCGGCACCGCGTCGCCGATGCAACCGTTGCAAAAATGAGGCGTTCCCCTTGCTCGGGGGAAACTAAGAATTCTATCCTGGACCCCGGGCGAGAAAGGGGTCGCGTGTGGCGTTTGCGGTGGGTCGTTTATATCCGGTGACAACCGCACTGCTGGTCCTCGCCCCGGTCTCGGCGCATGCGCAGGCGGCGCCCGATCCGCAGGACAATAAGCCGATCGTCCCCGATGCCGAGTTCGACAAGGCGCTGCCGCCGCTGTCGAACGACATCAACGCCCCGCTCGAGCCGATCCCGGCCGCGCCGCCCCCGCAATCCGCCCCGCTCGATCCCGCGCTCGACCAGCCGCTCGCGCCGATCACCACGTTCGAGAGCACCCCGCTCGAAACCACGGCGGACGTGAAGGACAAGGCCGCCCCCGAAATCCGCTACGAAACGGCGACGCGCGGGCTGGAGGAGATCGGGCTGGCGGGGCAGTTCAAATCGCTCTCGTCGCTGCGCAGCGGCGGCGGCAAGGCGGCCAACGCGAGCCAGATCCGGGCGCGGGCGCGCGAGGACGAGGCGCTGGCGGTGCGGCTGATGAAGTCGCTCGGCTATTATGACGGCACCGCCGTCTCGGTGATCGAACAGGTGCCGAACCAGCCGGGGATGCTCCGCGCGACGGTCAGCGCGACCCCGGGCAAGCTCTATCATCTCGGCGCGATCAACGTCGTTGCGCCGCCGACGGTGCCCCCGGGGCTGATCCGCGCGCAATTGCCGCTCAAGACCGGCGACGCGATCGATGCGGCGCGGATCGAGGGCGCGGAGGCCAATGTCAGCCTCGTCCTGCCGCAGCACGGCTATCCCTTCGCCAAGGTCGGGCAGCGCGACATCCTGCTCGACGAGACGACGCTGACCGGCGATTATACCCTCCCGGTCGAACCGGGCGCGCGCGGGTCGTTCGGTGCGCTGCGCACCACCGGCGACAAGGTCTTCTCGATCAAGCACCTCAACGTCTTCCGGCGTTTCAAGCCCGGCGACCTCTATGACGTGCGGATGACCGACGATCTGCGCAAGGCGCTCGCCGCGACCGCCTTGTTCAATTCGATCTCGGTCGAGCCGGTGGCGACCGGCCAGCCCGGCCCGGACGGCACCGAACTAGTCGATCTGCTCGTCCGCCAGCGCAAGGGGCCGTCGCGCAGCCTGGCGGGGACGGCGGGCTATGGCACGGGCGAGGGGTTCAAGGTCGAGGGGACGTGGACGAGCCGCAACATGTTCCCGCCGGAGGGCGCGCTAATCCTCGGCGCGATCGCGGGCACGCAGCAGCAGGGCGCCTCGGCCACCTTCCGCCGCGCCAATGCCGGCCAGCGCGACCGCACTTTCTCGATCATCGCCAGCGCCAACCACCAGACCTATGACGCGTTCAACGCGATCACCGGATCGCTCGCGGTACGCTGGAGCTATGATTCGACGCCCTTGTGGCAGAAGAAGATCACCTATTTCTACGGCGCGGAGCTCACTGGCACCAACGAGAGCGTCTATGATTTCGCGCGCGGCGAGCGGGTGCGGCGCACCTATGGCATCGCCGCGCTGCCGACGCAGATCATGTTCGACACCTCGGACGATCTGCTCAATCCGACGCGCGGCTACCGTCTGAAGCTCAACCTCAGCCCGGAAACCTCGGTGCAGGGCGCAGTCGCGCCTTATGTCCGCGCGATGCTGGAGGGGACCTTCTATTATCCGGTCTCGTCGAGCCTGGTGATCGCGGGTCGCGCGCGGGCCGGGTCGATCGCCGGCATCTCGCGCGACGATCTCGCGCCGTCGCGGCGCTATTACGGCGGCGGCGGCGGATCGGTGCGCGGCTTCGGTTATCAGCGGCTCGGCCCGCTCGATCCGCAGGGCAATCCGGTCGGCGGGCGCAGCCTCAACGAATTCTCGCTCGAGGCGCGCTATCGCTTCGGCAATTTCGGGATCGTGCCGTTCATCGATGCCGGCAACGCCTATGAAAGCGTGCTGCCCAAGGGTGGAGACCTGCGCTACGGCGCGGGCATCGGCGGGCGTTTCTACACCAATTTCGGCCCGATGCGGCTCGACATCGCCACCCCGCTCAACCCGCGCAAGGGCGATAGCCGCGTCGCGCTCTATATCTCGATCGGGCAGGCTTTCTGATGGCGGACGAGGCAAAGACCGTCGTCGCCCGCCCGCTGTGGGTCCGCCTGCTGCGCGGGCTGGCCGTCGCGCTGGCGGCCCTTGCGGTGCTGCTGCTCGCGGTGCTGTTCGGGATCGACACCGATCCGGGGCGGCGCTTCGTCGCCGATCAGATCGGCAATTATCGCACCGCCGCCGGGCTCAACATCACGGTCGGGCGGATCGACGGGTCAATCTACGACAAGATGGTGCTGTCCGACGTCAGGGTCAGCGATCCCAAGGGGGTGTTCCTCACGTCGCCGCGGATCGACGTGGACTGGCGGCCGTTCGCCTTCATCCGCAATCATATCGACGTGCGCAGCCTGGAAAGCGGGCTCGTCACGATGCGCCGCAACCCGCAATTCACCCCCCAGCCGGCCGAGCCCAACGCGCCCTATCTACCCGATATCGACATCGATATCGGCAAGCTGCGGGTCGAGCGTTTCGTCACCGAGCCGCCGGTCGCCGGTGTGCGGCATGTCGGGCGGATCGTCGGCTCGGCGCATATCGCGGACCGGCGCGCGCAGATCGACGTCGATGCAGTCGCGTTGCGCGCGCCGGGGGTGTCGGGAGGTGATGCGCTCAAGCTGCATCTCGACGCGGTGCCCGACGACAATCGCCTCGCGATCGATCTCAAGCTCCGCGCGCCGGCGGGCGGGGTCGTTGCCGGGCTGATCGGGACGAAGGAACCGCTCGTCGCGACCGTCGGCGGCAAGGGAAGCTGGAAATCCTGGACCGGCAAGGCGCTGGCGACGCTCGGCGGCGGGCAGCTCGCCGATCTCGGCATCACCGCGCGCGACGGGCATATCGAGGTGCGCGGCTATACCAAACCCGGCCTGTACCTCGCCGGGCCGGTCGAGCGGCTCACCGCGCCGAAGCTCGACGTCGCGATCGATACGACGCTGGCGCAGCGCAAGGCGGATACGCGGATCAAGCTCACCTCGGACGCGCTGGCGATCGATTCCGGCGGGATCGTCGATCTGGCGAACAACAGCTTCGGCAATTTCGCGGTCGATGCGAAATTGCTCACCCCCGGCGCGATCGCCCCCAACATGCGCGGGCGCGACGTGCTCGCGCGGCTGGTGCTCAACGGGCCGTTCGCCCGGCCGACGGTCGATTACAAGTTGCGCGCGACGACGCTCGGCTTCGCCGGCACGACGGTCGAGAATGTCTATGCCGAGGGGCAGGCGCGGGTCGATGCCAACCGCATCCTGATTCCGGTCCATGCCCGCGCGCGGCGCGTGAGCGGGCTTAACCCGGCGGTCGGCGGGCTTGCCAACAATGCCCGGATCGACGGCGATATCGCGATCACCTGGCCGTCGGTGATGTCGGACAATATGCGCATCCGCTCCGACAACGTCGACGCGACCGCCTTGTTCGCCGCCAATATCAAGACGGGGCGCTACACCGGCGCGTTCAACGGGCGGGTCAACAATTACCGCGTCGAGAGCATCGGTATCATCAACCTCACCACCGACGCGCATCTGGTGCCCGCGACGCGCGGCGGGTTCGGCATTGCGGGCAAGGTCGTCGCGCGGACCAGCCGGATCTTCAATTCGGGGGTCGAAAGCTTCCTCGGCGGCAATGCGGTGATGCGCGCCGATGTCGGCTATTCGCCCGAGGGCATCGTCACCTTCGCCAATCTGCGCGTCAACGCGCCGCAATTCCGCGTGACACGAGGGGGCGGCCGATATGACCCGGCCAACGGCAAGCTGGCGCTCACCGCCGACGCCTCGTCGCGCCAATATGGTCCGATCACCGCGCGGATGAGCGGGACGGCGGCCGATCCCGTGATCCTGATCCACGCGCCGCGCCCCGGGGTCGGGGTCGGGCTTGCCGATCTCGACGCGCGGATCGTCGGCCGCGGCGATGCTTATGCGGTCACCGCCAAGGGCGGCACCACTTATGGCCCATTCACCGCCGACGTATTGGTCCGCACCGGGCGACAGCTCGCGGTCGACGTGCGCAAGGTCGTGTTCGCCGGGGTCGATATCACGGGACGGCTGGTGCAGACCGCCGCCGGGCCGTTCGCGGGGCAGCTCCATTTCGCCGGCTCGGGGCTGTCGGGCAATGCCAGGCTCGCCGCCGAGGGCAAATATCAGCGCGCCGATATCGACGCGCGCGCGCATGCCGCGAAGATCCCGGGATCGGTCGATTTCACGATCGGCCGCGCAATCGCGACCGCCAGCATCGTGCTCTACGATCAGCCCAAGGTGCTTGCCGACGTACAGATCGGCGACATGCGCTACGGCCCGACGGTGATCGAAAGCGCGCGCGCCAAGATCAATTATACCGGCGGCCGCGGCACCGCGCAGGCGCTGCTCACCGGGTCGAACGGGGTGCCGTTCCGCGTCGCCGCCAATGCACGGCTTGCCCCCGGCGACTGGCTCGTCGCGCTGAGCGGCAATGCCAATGGCGTCGGCTTCAAGACCGGCAGCCCGGCGCATATCACCTCGGCGCACGGCCGCTACGATCTGGCGCCGACCTTGATCACCTTCGACAAGGGCCGCGCGCGGATCAGCGGCAGCTATGGTGACAAGCTCGTCGCGCGCATGCAGCTCGACGCGCTCGATCTGTCGATCGCCGACGCCTTCGTTCCCGATATCGGCATCGGCGGGCAGGCGACCGGCACCGTCGAGATCAGCCAGGCCGGTTCGGGCGCGGTGCCCGATGTCGATGCGCGGCTGAAGATCGCGGACTTCACCCGGTCGAGCCTCGTCACGGTGTCCGAGCCGGTCGACGTCGAGCTGATCGGCCACCTCTCCGGCGCGGGCGGCGAGGCGCGCGCGCTCGTCAAGCGCGGGCCGACGACGGTCGGGCGGATGGTCGCGACCCTCCGCCCGCTGCCGGCGGGCGAGGGGAGGTGGATGGAGCGGCTGATGCAGGCGCCGCTCGGCGGCGGCATCCGCTACAACGGGCCGGCGGGGGTGCTGTTCAGCTTCGGTGGGCTCGCCAACCAGCAATTGTCCGGCGCGATCGCGGTGGCGGCCGATTTCGGCGGGCGGCTCGCCGCGCCGCAGCTCAACGGGCTCGTCCGCGCCGACAATCTCACCTATGACAATGAGACCTATGGCACGCGGCTGACGCAGATCCAGCTCCGCGGGCGCTTCACCGCCGATCGCTTCCAGCTCGATTCGCTCCAGGCGCGCGCGGGCGAGGGGACGGTCCAGGCCAGGGGCTTCGCCAGCCTGTCCGCCGAGCAACATTATCCGATGAACGTCACCGTGACGCTCGATCGCGCGAACCTCGCCAAGTCCGACGCGCTCGGCGCGACCGCGAGCGGCACGCTCAACATCACCAATGGGCCGGGCGGCGGGCTGATCAAGGCCGATATCGTCGTGCCCAACGCGCGCTATCAGATCGTGCGGCAGGGCGCGGCGGAGGTGCCCGAACTCACCGGGGTGCGCCGCAAGGGCGACATTCGCGTCGCGCGGCCGACCGATCGCCCGGTCGAGACGCCGATCGGGCTGTTCAAGCTCGATATGCGCCTGCGCGCCGACAACCAGCTCTACCTGTCGGGGATGGGGCTGGAGAGCGAGTGGCAGATGGACATGCGCGTCACCGGCACCACCGCGGCGCCGATCGTAACCGGCGGGCTCGATCTGGTCCGCGGCACTTACTCCTTCGCGGGGACGCGCTTCGACGTGACGCGCGGACGGATTCGCTTCCAGGGCGGGGCGCTGCTCGATCCCGATATCGATATCCAGGCGACGACGACCAAGAACAGCACCACGTTCAACATCGATATCGCGGGGACGGGGCAGAAGCCGCAGATCAACTTCTCCTCCACCCCGACGCTGCCGCAGGACGAGGTGCTGAGCCGGCTGCTGTTCGGCACCAACCCGGAGAACCTGTCGGCGATCGAGGCGGTCCAGCTCGCCGCCGCGCTCAATTCGCTGCGCGGATCGGGCGGGGGGATCAACCCGCTCGGCAAATTGCGCTCGGCGACCGGCTTCGATCGCCTGCGCGTGCTCGGCGCCGATCAGGCGACCGGGCGGGGCACCGCGCTCGCCGCCGGCAAATACCTCACGCGCAACATCTATATCGAGATCGTCACCGATGCGCGCGGCTTCACCGCGACGCAGCTGACCGTCGCGATCACCAAATCGCTCAGCGTACTGACGCAGGTCGGCTCGTTCGGCGGCTCGAACGCCTCGGTGCGTTATTCGAAGGATTATTGACAGCTATGTAGATACATCTTCCCTCCGCGGCCGAAATCGAATATCGGGTATGGGGAGAGAGGATATCGCATGGCCGAACATTTCGATGTCATCATCGTCGGCGCCGGATTGTCGGGGATCGGCGCGGGCTATCATCTGCAGGCGCGCTGCCCGGATCGTAGCTATGCGATTCTGGAGGGGCGGGAGGCGATCGGGGGAACCTGGGATCTGTTCCGCTATCCGGGCATCCGCTCCGATTCGGATATGCATACCTTGGGCTACAACTTCCGGCCCTGGACCCACGAAAAGTCGATCGCCGACGGCCCTTCGATTCGCGAGTATGTCCGGGATACCGCGCGGACCTATGGCATCGACCGGCATATCCGGTTCGGGCATCACGTCGTCAGCGCGGACTGGTCGAGCGACGAAGCGCGCTGGACGGTCGAGACGCGACTGGCGGACGGCACGACCGGCACGCTGACCTGCAATTTCCTCTATATGTGCTCGGGCTATTATAATTACGCCAAGGGGCACGCCCCGGATTTCCCTGGCGCGGATCGCTTCGCCGGGCGGATCGTCCATCCGCAATTCTGGCCCGAGGATCTCGATTACGCCGGCAAGAAGGTGGTGGTGATCGGCAGCGGCGCGACCGCGGTCACGCTGGTGCCCGAAATGGCCAAGACCGCGGCGCATGTGACGATGCTGCAGCGCTCGCCCACTTATGTGGTGTCGCGCCCGGCGAAGGACCGGATGGCGAATTTCCTCCGCCGTGCGCTGCCGGCGAGCACCGCCTACGGCATCACGCGGTGGAAGAACGTGCTGTTCCAGATGTTCTTTTATCGTCTCGCGCGCAAAAACCCGGAAAAGACCAAGGAGCGGCTGATCGAGATGGTCCGCGAGCAGCTCGGGCCGGGCTATGACGTCTATACGCATTTCACGCCGCGCTACAATCCGTGGGACCAGCGGCTGTGCCTCGTCCCCGATGCCGATCTGTTCGATACGATCCGCACGGGCGCGGCTTCGGTGGAAACCGGGACGATCGAGACCTTCACCGAAACCGGGATTAACCTTACCGACGGCACGTCGATCGCCGCGGATATCATCGTCACCGCGACCGGGCTCGAGATGCAGTTGCTCAGCGATGTGCGCTTCACCGTCGACGGGGTGGTGAAGGATCTCGCGCGGAGCTTCAACTACAAGGGGATGATGTATTCGGACGTCCCCAATCTGGCATCCTGCTTCGGCTACACCAACGCCTCCTGGACGCTGAAGGCTGACCTGACCTCGGCCTATGTGTGCCGCTTGCTCAATACGATGCGCCGGCGCGGGCTGCGGCAGTGCACGCCGCGGGTCGGCGACGAGGCGATCACGCCCGAGCCGTTCCTGTCGTTCACCTCCGGCTATGTCCAGCGCGCGCTCGACAAGCTGCCCAAGCAGGGCAGCCGCACGCCGTGGAAGCTCCACCAGAATTATGCGCTGGATGTGATGATGCTGCGGTTCGGCTCGGTCGACGACAGCATGGAATTCTCGAACCCGGCCCCGTCGCGCGCCGCGCGCGCCGCCTGAGCGGGCTCAGAGGTGATCCACCCCGGCGAAGGCCGGGGTCGGGCGTCGGACCGGTCGTAACCGGTCCCCGGCCTTGGCCGGGTGGGCTTCAGGTGATCGCTATTTTAATGCCCAATGCTCCGGGCGACGATCGTACGCCCGGCGGATTGAACACCAGCCAGACGCAAAACGTCCGCTCTCGGTGTGCGTCTGAGAGCTGAAAGGGGGCAGCGCGACTCGCGCTCGGGCCGCAATCGTTAACGATTCGATTGCCGCATCAACGGATCGGGGAAGTGCGCGCCGGACGCTCCAGCGCGGTAAACAGCTTCGGCCCGACATCTCCCATTTCCGTAAAAACGGCAATGAAATCAATGATATCGAGCCGAAGCCCGCTGGTTACCAGGGACGGAGGTCCGTGGAGTAGATCAGCGACAGAATGAACGCGAGCATGGTTTTCTCCCTTATCGGCAACCGCGAACGGTTGCGGGATATTCTTAATAGAAAATCAACCATTTCGCAATCAAAGTGTTGATCGCCTTTTGGGACAGTGGCTTGGGTCCCGACCTTTCCCGCCGATTAACGATATCTTCAGCCCTTCCCGATATCGCTGAGACTGATGATGTCGCGCCGATCGCACTTGCTCCCTGAGGATGCCGCGCCCGAGGTGAGCGGTGCATTGGACGTACCCGTCCGTCCCGAAACGGGATGGCGGTGCGTGATCCTGACGGAGATCGCGAATTTCGCGGCGTTGCGCCGTGACTTGGGCAATGACGGCGCGCGTACGCTGGTCGATCGGATCGCGACGCGGCTGGAGGATGCCGCGCCGCTCGGCGTCGTCACAATCGTCGGGCGCAACCTTGTCGAGGTGATCGCGG
Source organism: Sphingomonas sp. 66-10 (assembly GCF_001897045.1). Classification (NCBI taxonomy): domain Bacteria; kingdom Pseudomonadati; phylum Pseudomonadota; class Alphaproteobacteria; order Sphingomonadales; family Sphingomonadaceae; genus Sphingomonas; species Sphingomonas sp. 66-10. Next base: position 15,855 of record NZ_MKRR01000098.1, on the reverse strand, counting down.
AAGTCGGGTCGAGCGCCGAATATGACGCGCTGTTGACCGCACTTTACGCGGTCGGCGGGCAGTCGCTCGATATCGCCGGGCGGAAATGCGAGCCGTCGCTGATCTTCGGAACGGCGATCGCGTCGCAGACCGATCTCGATATGGTGACGATCGTCGAACGCGCCGAGGCGGCGCTCGAACGCTCGCGCCGCAACGTGCTTCGGTCGCCGGCGGCGGAAGTCAGCGGCGCTTCGTTGATGATGGAACTCGATCGGGCGATCGAGAACGACGAGCTGGTGATGTTCTACCAGCCGAAATTCCACGTTCGCCGCCAGCAGGTTACCTGCGCGGAGGCGTTGATCCGCTGGCGCCACCCGGAACGCGGGATGATCCCGCCGGGCGATTTCATCGCCGCCGCGGAAGAAGCCGATCTGATCGACCGGCTGACCTTGTGGACGATCCGCCGCGTGATCGCCGATCAGGCGCGCTTCCGGGAAGCCGGGCACGATCTCCGGCTGTTCGTCAATCTTTCGGGCCAGCTGCTCGCCGACACGGCGTTCATCGAGCAGGCATGCGAGATGATCACCGGGAGCGACGCGACGCTCGGGTTCGAGGTCACCGAAACCTCGGTGATCCGCGATCCGGTGAGCGCGATCGCCAACCTGCAGAAATTCGCCGATATCGGCATCCGCATCGCGATCGACGATTACGGCGCCGGGCTGTCGAGCCTCGCCTACCTCAAGCAGCTCCCGGCGAGCGAGCTGAAGATCGACAAATTGTTCGTGACCCAGCTCACCAGCTCCAACCGCGACCCGCTGATCGTTCGCTCGACGATCGATCTGGCGCATGCGCTGGAGATGGAGGTCGTCGCGGAAGGGGTGGAAAGCCACGCCGCGCTCGCGCTGCTCACCGTGATGGGGTGCGACATGGTGCAGGGCTTCCTGATCAGCCGCCCGGTCGCCGGCGAGGCGCTGATCGAATTCCTCGACGATGAGTCCCGGCAGCAAGCCGCCGCGCATGACGCTCGCAACCCGCTCAACCGCCTGGCTTCGGTCTGGAAGCGGGGATGAAACCGCGTCGCGGCGCGTTCGCCGCCGCTTCGGCGATCAGCCTGGCGTTGCTCGGGCCTGCGCCTGCCCACGCCAATTCGAGCGACGCATTCGAAAAGACTGCCGCTGACGTGAAAGCCACGATGCTGGCTGATCCCCGCAAGGCGATCGACCTTGGGGAGGCGGCGCTGGCCTATGCGCGCCAACAGCGTTCGTCGCATATGCAGGCGACGGCTTTGTGGTTGCTCGGCGAGGCAAATCTCCGGGTCAACGAAACGCAGCGCGCCCTCGTGTTGTTGAGTGACGCTCAGCGCCTGGCGGAGCGTTCGGACAAGGGGAGCCACCTCGAGGCTGATATCTTGCTATCGCTTGGCAGCGCGCGCACAGCATCAGGCGAGGTGGCGCTTGCCCTGACGAATCTGCACCAGGCGCACGAATTGTTCCGCATTCTTGGTGATGACAGGAGCAGGGCGAAGGCGCTTATCGGGATCGCTTTGCTTTATAACGGCGGCAACGACTATGTCGCGGCGTTGCGCTATTTCGACCAAGCCAAGGATGTGTACTCGAAGGATCCCGGCCTTTCTCTCGCGATTTACAACGGCCGCGGCAGTGCGTTTAAGGATTTGAAGCGCTTCCCGGAGGCGGAAGCGCAATATGCGCTCGCGCTGCAAACGGCGCGCGGCATGTCGAGCGACTTTCTCGTTGCGCTGATTTTGAGCAACGTAGCGCGGGTGCGGCTCATGCAGCATGATTTGCCGGGGGCGGATCGTGCCATTTCAGAGGGTATAGCCCTTAGCGAAAAACCTAACGCAGTTGCCTATCACCCCCTATTCCAGGTGCTCGCCGCCCAGTCGGCCTTCGAGCATCACCGGCTGCAACAAGCCCGCACCCTGATCGACGCGCGGTTCCGCGGTGTGGATCTCGACAAGACCGAGCTTACCGACCGCGACGCACACGATATCGCCTATCGCGTATACAGCGCGCTCGGCGAGGATACGCTGGCGCTCAAACATCTCGCCGCGCTCAAGCGGCTCGACGATCGCGCCACCGAACTCGCGCAGTCGAACAGCGCGGCGCTGGCATCGGCGCAATTCGATTTCGCCAATCAGGAATTGCGCATCACCAAGTTGAAGGCCGACGACCTCCAGAAGACTGTCGCCTTCGAGCGTGAGCGCGCGCGCACGCAGCGGCTGGTGTTTATCGGCGCGGCTGCGGCCACGGCGCTGATCATCACCCTGCTCGCGTTCAGCATCCTCACCTTGCGGCGCAGCCGCAACCGTTTGGCAATCAGCAACGCGGCATTGGCCAAGGCGCTCGCCGCCAAGACCGAATTCCTCGCCACGACCAGTCACGAGATCCGCACCCCGCTCAACGGCATCCTCGGCATGACGCAGGTGATGCTGGCGGACGAGCGGCTCGACGCGGCGACGCGCGACCGCTTGTCGGTCGTCCACGGCGCGGGGGTCAACATGCGGGCGCTGGTCGACGACATCCTCGACGTGGCGAAGATGGAAACCGGCCGCATGACGATCGAGGAGGCGCCGTTCGATCTGCGTCAGCTGATGCGCGATGCGACCGGCATGTGGGCCGAGCAGGCGCGCACCAAGGGCCTGACCTTCGACATGACGCTGACCGACGGCCCGCAGTGGATCGTCGGCGACGCCACGCGGTTGCGCCAGATCATCTTCAACCTCCTCTCCAATGCGGTGAAATTCACCCCGGCCGGCGGGATCAGCCTGACCGCCACGGCCGTGGACGATCGCTGGCGGCTGACGGTGGCCGACACCGGCATCGGCATCTCGCCCGACAAGCATGAGGAGATATTCGAGGCGTTCCGTCAGGCCGATGCGGGGACGACGCGGCAATATGGCGGCACCGGGCTTGGCCTCGCGATCTGCCGCAACCTGTCGCGCGCGATGGGGGGCGAGGTGACGGTGGAAAGCCGGCTCGAGGCGGGGTCGACCTTCACGCTCGATCTGCCGCTGGTCCGCGCCGAGGCGCCGGCGGCGGTCGGGGTCGCGGCGGGCGAGGGTATGCTGGTGGTCGACCGCAACCCGATCACCCGCGCGATGTTCAAGACGCTGTTCGAGCCGCGCGCGGGCAAGGTGACTTTCGCCGGCTCGGTCGGCGAGGCGCTCGGGTTGCTCGACGACGGCGCGCCGCAGGTCATCCTGCTCGACGATGCGACATTGCGTCAGGACGAGGATGCGCTGGCGGCGATCGCCACATTGCGCGCGAAAGCGGGGGCCGCCACGCTGGCCCTGCTCGGGCCGGCCGGGCTGGCCGACGAGCGCGAGGCGCTGGAGCGCGCGGGGATTGACAAGGTGATCGTCAAGCCTATTGCGCGCGACGAATTATTAATCACATTATTCGATAAACCGAGTGCGGCTTTGCTTGTCTCTGCAGCGGCTTGAGGCAATAAAGGTACGCACATGAAACGACTGCCGCGCGATCCGGTCCCACGCCAATGAATGTTCTTTTTATTGAAGACGACCGGATGAACCGGCGCGTGGTTCGCGACATGCTGGAAGTCGCGGGCGCCGCCATGGCCGAAGCAGAAAGCGCCGAGGAAGGATTAGCGATCCTCGATCGCGAGGATTTCGATATCCTTCTGGTCGACCTGCGCATGCCGGGGATGGACGGCATTTCGGCGATCCGCGAAATCCGCAAGCGCGGCGATGCCAAGGCGTCAGTGCCGGTGATCGTCGTCACCGCCGATACCGCCCCCGATCTGCGTGAGCGCTGCCTGGAGGCAGGCGCCGACGATGTGATCTTCAAGCCGGTCGCGATGGACATCCTGTTCGAATCGATGGGCCGCGTGCTCGCGTCCGGCGACGACGGGATGATCCTCTGACGCTACTCCCCCGGGTCCCCACGAAGGCGGGGGCACAGCCTGGGCTCCCGCCTTCGCGGGAGCACAAAGAGGGGCTCGCTCTCGACGTCTAAACCTTCGGCTTGCCGATCGCCGCCGCGAGCGAGGCGGTGGCGCTGCCGCGTCTTGCCGGCAGCGGCTGATCGGGCGAGGGTGCCCAGGCGGTGAGATAGACGATCGCGAAGCGCTCGGTAGTGCGCCCGTCGGCATCCGCCTGACGGGCGAACGCCGCCGCCGTCCGCATCAGCACCTCGCGCGGCATCGCGCGGCGCTCCGCCAGCAGGTTGCCCGCGCCCATGTAGCGCAGATCGTCGAACAGCCGCCCGATATCGCGGTATCGCACGTCGAGCGTCTCGATATCGGCGACCGGGAGCGCGAAGCCGGCGCGCAGCAGCAGGTCCCCCGCCGCGCGGACGTCGATCTGCGGGTGGAGCCGCGGCGCCGGCCGATCGCCTTCCGCCTCGCGCAGCGCGGTGCGCAACGCGGGCAGGCTGCCCGCGCCGACAAATGCGCCGAGAAACAGCCCGTCGGGACGAAGCGCGCGGCGGATCAGCGCCAGCGCGCCCGGCAGGTCGTTCACCGTATCGAGCACCCCGGCCGAGACGATCAGATCGAACGACGCATCCGCAAACGGCAGGCGATCCTCGTCGCCCTGCACCCCGCCCGATTGCGCGGCGAAGCGATGCCCCGCGTCGAGCCGCACGATGCGCGCGCCGGGCGGGGCAGGAAAGGCACCGTCGAAGCTGCCGAGATCGAGCACGTCGTGGAACGAACGTTTCACGCTCGCCAGCCGGTCGAGCAGCCCGTCGATCATCGCGGCGCGCAGGAAATCGTGCGCGGGGTAGCGATCGGCGATCCGGTCGCGGCGCATCCGGCGGGCGTTGCGGTCGAAGATTTCG
>NZ_MKRR01000098.1:10738-11031 GCF_001897045.1 Sphingomonas sp. 66-10 | reverse complement strand
GGGGCCGGATCAGACAGGGGATGGCGCAGGCGCTCGGGCTGGCGCTGCCGCCGCGCTGCCCCGGTTGCGGCGCGGTGACCCCCGCCGATCACCGCTTCTGCGCGGGTTGCTGGGGGAGCCTGCATTTTCTCGGGCCGCCGTGGTGCGCGGGCTGCAACCTGCCTTTCGCGTTCGATCGCGGGGCAGGGGCGTTATGCGGCACCTGTCTCGCCGATCCGCCGCGTCATCGCGGGGTGCGCGCCGCGGTCGCTTATGGCGCGGTCGCGCGGACGCTGGCGCTGAAGCTCAAATAT
>NZ_MKRR01000098.1:8978-10707 GCF_001897045.1 Sphingomonas sp. 66-10 | reverse complement strand
CGCGCCATATGGCGCGGCTGATGCCGGCGGGCGCGGACCTGCTCGTCCCGGTGCCGCTGCATCGCTGGCGGTTGTGGCGGCGCGGCTATAATCAGGCGGGGCTGATCGCCGGGGCACTGGCGCGGCTGACCGGAATGCCGGTCGATCATCGCGCGCTCGAGCGGCACCGCGCGACCCCGGTGCTGCGCGGGCTCGGCGCGCGCGGTCGTCGCGCGGCACTGGCGGGGGCGCTGCGCGTTGCACCGGGGCGCAAGGCGAGCGTCGCGGGGCGGGCGGTGGTGGTGGTCGACGATGTCCACACCAGCGGCGCGACGGGCAATGCCGCGACATCGGCGTTGCTGGCGGCGGGCGCCGCGAGCGTCACGATCCTGTGCTGGGCGCGAGTGCTCGACATGAGCGAGGCGGATTGACAACCGCCGCCCCGACCCACACTTCGGCAGGATGGCGAATGTCGAAATCTATACCAAGGCCTTTTGTCCCTATTGCACGCGCGCGCTGCGCCTGCTGGCGGAGAAGGGCGTCGAGCCGACCGAATATGACATCACGATGGGCGGCCCCAAACGCGGCGAGATGATCCAGCGCGCCGGCGGGCGGACCACCGTGCCGCAGGTGTTCATCGGCGATCGGCATATCGGCGGATCGGACGATCTCGCCGCACTGGAAGCGGCGGGCAAGCTCGACGCGCTGCTCGCGGCGTGAAGATCGCGCTCGCCCAGACGACGACCGGGATTGACCCGGCGCGCAACGCCGCCGATCTGGTCGCGGCGGTGCATGAGGCCGCGCGGGGCGGCGCGGCGATGCTGTTCACTCCCGAAATGAGCGGCCTGCTCGACAGCGATCGCGCGCGTGCGGCGGCGTCGCTGGTGTCGGAAGACGAGGACGGCGTGCTGGCGGCGGTGCGTGCGGCGGCCGCGGCGGCGGGGATCTGGGTCGAGCTGGGCTCGCTCGCGTTGCGCCGGGCGGACGGCAAGCTAGCCAACCGCAGCTTCGTGATCGATGCCGAGGGCCGCATCCGCGCGCGCTACGACAAGCTACATCTGTTCGACGTCGATCTGCCGACTGGCGAGCGCTGGCGCGAATCCGCCGCTTATACCGCCGGCGAGACCGCGGTGGTGGCGGATACGCCGATCGGGCGGCTCGGGCTGGCGATCTGTTACGACCTGCGCTTCGCCGGGCTGTTCGCCGCGCTGAGCGATGCCGGCGCCACCGCGCTCAGCATCCCGGCCGCATTCACCCGCCCGACCGGGGCGGCGCATTGGCATATCCTGATGCGCGCCCGTGCGATCGAATCCGCCGCTTTCGTCATCGCCGCGGCGCAGACCGGCGAGCATGCCGACGGCCGCGCGACCTATGGCCATTCGCTGGTGGTCGATCCGTGGGGCGAGGTGCTGCTCGATATGGGCGCGGCGCCTGGCATCGGCTTTGCCGAGCTCGATCTCGGCGCGGTCGAGGCGGTGCGCGCGCGCGTCCCGGTGATCGCGCATCGCCGCGCGATCCCTCCGGTGGAGATCGCGCCGTGATCGTATTCGATCTGCGCTGCCCTGCGGACCATGTGTTCGAAGCGTGGTTCGCCTCGTCCGAGGCGTTCGACGAGCAGCGGCGCGGCGGGTTGATCGGCTGCCCGGTATGCGGCGCGACCGACGTGTCCAAGGCGGTGATGGCGCCGCGCGTCTCGCCCAAGGGCGACCGCGCCGAAGCGCCGCGCCCCGATCAGGTCAAGCATGTGCTG
>NZ_MKRR01000098.1:6326-8968 GCF_001897045.1 Sphingomonas sp. 66-10 | reverse complement strand
TCGGCAAGAAGTTCGCCGAGGAAGCGCGCTCGATGCATCTCGGCGAGCGCGATCACGAGCCGATCCACGGCCAGGCGACCCCCGCCGAAGCGAAGGCGCTGGCGGAGGAAGGGGTGCCCGTCGCCCCGCTGCCGCTCCCGGTCCAGCCGCCCGAGACGCTCAATTGACCGTAAAGAAACCAGCGGATAGGGCGGCCTCACGTCCCCGTAGCTCAGCAGGATAGAGCGACGGTTTCCTAAACCGCAGGTCGGAGGTTCGAATCCTCTCGGGGACGCCAGTTATTTCAGTGGCTTAAGGCGCCGTCTCGGAATTTGGATTATTTGGCCCAGTTACGAGCGGCCCGATGCTGGACCCCGGCCTCCGCCGGGGTGGACACATTTTGCACTCAGCCCTCCGGGTGGACCTTCAACCACCGGGATGAGCTTCGGCCGAACCTTTTCGGAAATGGATGGCCGGCAATTCGCATCGCCGGCCATGCCGGTTCTTATGCCGGATGCGCGCCCGGCGTGCCGCATTTGGCGAATTTGCCCTTGGCGTCCTTGCACCGCGTGGTTTTCGGTGCGGGCTTGGTGGCACATTTGATGAACTTGCCTTTGGCGTCGCGGCACGGCGCAGCGAACGCCGGCGTGGACAGCAATGCGGTGGCCGTCAGCGCGGCGAGAATCAGCCTCATCATCATCACCCCTTCCGACCGTGCGGGATGCCGAGTCGGTAGGCGAAGGATCGCATGCATTTCGGTTAGCGCGCCAGCAAAAACAGGCGTTTGAAGACCGCGGGAAAAGACCGGGCCGCGCAGCGCGGCGGATCATCCGGGCACAAGAATACGGCGTCGGGAGCGGGCCGGCCGTTCCCGATCCGATTGCGGGGCGCCTCGGGGGCGCCGCATGCGGGGAGGCGGGGCCTCCCCGCGCTATTCACATCCCGTCGACGCTCTTGCTGACCAGGATATTCACCGCGACGCGGCGATTCTGGGCTTTGCCTTCGGGGGTGTCATTGCTTGCCAGCGGGTCGGCCTTGGCCATCCCGGTGGGGGTAAGCATGCGATAGGGCTTCCAGCCGCAATTCTGCTGGAGATAATTGATCACGCGGCTGGCGCGCTTCTCGCTGAGCTGCTGGTTGAAGTCGTCGCCGCCGGTCGAATCGGTATAGCCGACGACCAGCAACAGCGCGTTTTCGGTTCCCTGGGCGGTGGTCGCGGTCGAGCAGAGCAGCGCCTTGTCCTGCGCCGACAGATCCGACTTGCCGGTATCGAAGTGCACGTTGGTGGTGCCCTTGATGTTGTATTTGTCGATATCGCCCAGCCGGCCGCGCAGCGCCTCGGTCGCCGCTGTCTGCTCGTCGAAGCGCTGATCGGTCGCGTTGCGGATCATCGACGCGGTCTTGAGGTCGTTGTTGCGGAACGTAACCTGGCTCGCCACCAAAGCATCGCCCGCTTGCAGCGTCTTGACGGTGACCGGCATCCCGTTGAGCAGCGATTCCGCGCCCAGCTTGCCGCGGCCGCCGAACAGGCCGCCGGTCTTGACCCGCGTCGCATCGTTGACCGCGATCACGACGCTGTTGCCGTCGGCGGTCTTGACCTTCATCTTGTCGCCGTTGCGTGCAGTGATCACGCCCTTGACCTCAGGCCCCGGCGTCATCGCCGCTGCGTCATGCTCCTGCACGCCGGTGACGACGACATTCTGGTCGGGCGCGGTCTGTTCCTGTGCGAACACGTTGCCCGAGGCAAACAGGGCCAGTGCGGCCAGCGGGAAGCGAACTCTTCGGCTATTCATATTGGTGCGCATCGAGCGTCTCCCTTGAAACTCCCCCAGTGCGGTCGGCGTGTTCAGATTCACCTGTCTCGCGCATGAACGTCATCGGTAGGACGGTCGGGAGAGCGGGTAATTGGAGTGCAGTGTGCGACGAACCGTTGTTGCCTGTACCGCCGTGCAGTGAGTCGAAAGGTCCGCTGCGCATGCTGCGGTTGATCTTGCGCAGCAACGCGGCACGCGCGGGATCGATTCCCTCAGCCGTCGTTGCGGCCGGGACATCGCGATCCAAACTATCGCGGGAAATAGCGCACTCGACAGGACTGCGCGCCACCACAGGCCCGCTTGGCTTCAGGCAAAGGAGCAACAGTCCTGTCGAGAACTTGGCATCACCCGGTTGCGGCGATTGTCGATGCAGTCGACCGGTCGGGGTGAGCTTTGTAACCACGCTTTGGGGCGTCCAGCGATAGCCACGCAATACGTGTGGACGGAAAGCTCCAGCCGGCGGGGATGAAGCCGAACTCGATCATTACATCGTTGCTACCGGATCGCGTGGCTCGATTGGTGGGAACAAATCGGCAGGCGGGCGACGATGCCAGCGCTCGGCGGCTAAACGAGGCATCGCTATTTCGGCCGGAGGAGGTGCCCTTCAAAGATCGTGCGGCTTGGCGGCGGCGGGATGCTGGACGCACAGGATCGTGCCGGCAAAAACGATGAACCCGGCCACCGCCAGCGGGAAAGCGAGCCCGATCCGGGTCACCATGATCGCGCCGACGCACGCACCGGCGAGGATCGCGACGATCGCGGCGATCCGCCGCATGAGATTGGGGGCGCTGCCGCCGGCGAGGCGCGAGTCCGCGGCGATCCCGGTGATCGTCAGCGTCAGCACCGTCG
>NZ_MKRR01000098.1:0-6308 GCF_001897045.1 Sphingomonas sp. 66-10 | reverse complement strand
CATCGCGATCGCGGTCAATGCGATGATGCTGAGGAGCGCCCATTGCGGCCCGAGGCCTTTGGGGTCGAAGAATAATGAGACGATCGCCGCGATCCACAGCAACCCCGCCTCGATGCTCGCCGCGACCACCAGCCAGTGCCGCAGGGGCTTCTTGCCGAAGGTCTGGCCGGTCCGCCCGCCGATGAATGCGCCCACCGAGAACGTGAGGAGCGCGACCAGCGTGGTGGCGATCGAGAAGCCCGGCGTCTGCGCGAGCGCGAAGCCGAGAAAGACGATATTCCCCGTCATGTTCGCTGTGAACACCTTGCCGAGCCCCAGCACGCTGACCGCGTCGACCAGCCCGGTGGTGGCCGAGAGTAGCAGGAGTAGCCCGGGTAGGGGAGAGGAGACGGGTTTGTCTTTAGCGGGGGGTGAACTCGCCATCGGCGACCTCCTTTGATTAGAAACGGAAATTGGCTTCGAGGCCGATCAGCCGGATCGTTTTGGCCGGCCCGGTCTCGCGGATGAAGGTGCCGGGCTGGAATAGCGAGAAGGATGTCGACAGCCCCAATTCGGCGGTCGCCTGCCACGAGAGCGTCACCTCGGCCTCCTTGCCGATGAAGCGTGCGCGGCTGTTGCCGGGCGCGCGGATCAGATTGCCGGGAATGTCGTAGACGCCGTCGGCGGTCGAATAGCGCCAATAGCCCATCGCGGCGAGGCTCGCGGACATCGTGCGGTTGAGCCTGGCGCTGACGCGTGGATTGGCGCTGATGATGTTGGTCGGCCCGACCGGGGACAATTCGCCGAAATATTTCCCCTTGGGAAACAGCGCATTGAAGGTTCCGAGGTGGCGATCATCGCGTCTGCCGTCGCCGCTGACGACGTTGAAGCGCAGGGTTGCATCGGGGGTGAGCGGGAGCTTTGCGAGCTTCACCCCGGCCTCGGAGCCGACCGTCCAGGCACCGATCGTCTTTCCCGCGAAATGCCCGAATTGCGCGACGCCCTCGATATTCCAGTGAAGGTTGCCCTTCGCGCCATTGAGGCGGGCACCGATGCTGTGCCGGACCTCGCGTCCCGTCACCCCGCCGAAATGCGCGACGCGGTTGCGATAGCCGAGATAATAGAGATCGACGCCTGGAAGCACGGCATAAGCGCCCCACAGCATCTTGGTCGGGGATGTCTTGTCGTCGAAGCTGCCCGGCCCCGGCACGACCGGGTTGACCGCGAACAGATTGACCTTGGCCTTACCCAAGGAAACGATCGTTCGCACCCCGTCGAACGCGAGCGGGACATTGGGGCCATAGCGTGTGCCCACAAGCCGCTCGGTGCCGAGCGAGATCATCTGTCGGCCGCCGCGCAGCGTGATCGCGCCAAGGTCCAGTTCGGCAAAGCCCTGCAACAGGTCGACGCGGGTCTGGTCGATCGGCGAGGCTGCCGGACGAACGCCTATTGCATAGGCCGCGATCGGCTGGACGAAGGTACGAAACTGCCCGACGTGAAGATCGGCATAAGGCATGACGCGCAGCCAGAGATAGCTGTCGTCGGGCGCCGGGCCGCTGCCCCAGAGATTGTTCGCGAAATTCTCGTTGCGGGCACGGATCTCGATCCCCGTCGAGAGCCAGATGTCGTCGCTGATCGGGATATATTTGAATTTGCCGGTCCAGTGATGCGCGCGCTTTTCGGCATTGGCGAGATGCGCCCAATCCTCGTCGAAGCGGGTGATCGTGAGCGTCGGCGCCTGCCACGGCTCGGTCGTTTGCGCCGCGACCGGTGCCGCATAACCGACGAGCGCGATGACGGCGGTCGCAAGTAACCTAGGCACGCCGCTTCGCTTGCTCGGCGACCAGCGCCGCCAGCACGAACCCGCCGATCAATCCGATATGCTCGAAAAAGGCGTTGGTCGCGGCGAACCGCTCCGCGCCTGCCGGCATCGACCAGAAGGCGTTCGCGGTGAAGGCGGCGAGCAGCGTGAAGACCCCGAGCATGCCGGCGCCGAGCCAGATCAACCGACCCGACAGGATGAGCAGAGGCCCGACGAGCTCGATCGCGATCGTGATCCCCGCCCACAGCGCCGGCGGGGTCATCCCGAAATGCGCTTGCTCGGCGACCGCCGCCGGCCAGTTGCTGAGCTTGACGACACCGCCCAGCAGATAGGCGCCGACCAGCATCAACCGCGCAATGAACCAGGTCGGCGCCCATTCGAGAATGGCGTCGACAAAGCGTGGATCCTGGCCGGCGCGCATCATCACTTCGCCGCCTCGGCGTGTATCTCGGCGATATAGCCGCCCGGGAACTGGACGATCGCGGTTTGGCGACCGCCGACCGTCGAGGGGGTGATGAGCGTTTCGGCGCCGGCCGCGGTCGCCTTGGCGAGCGTCGCGGCGAGATCGGAGACCGCATAGCCGGTCATGTCGCGCCCATAGGGCCAGGGGAGTTGCCCGTCGGTGACGAACACGACCATCTTTCCGTATCCGCTGTCGATCGCGACCCGCCGGATCGTCTTGCCCGGCTGGCCGACCTCGGCCCCCGGCGCCGCGCGATTGTCGGAAGCGATCTTGCCGTGGGCGAACCCCGTCCAGTCGCTGATGAAGCGGTCCGCGGCGTCTGCCGTCAGATAGATGCGGTTCTCGGGCACCGTGGCGAGCGGCGTGTAATTGGGTTTCGTCGTGTGCCAGTAGATCTGCATGTTGACCCCGCCCGGCCATTGGATGACCGCATCGCGCCCGATCGGATCGGGGAAGGTCGTGATGCGCCGGATCGCGCCGTGCTTCACCGCCGAGGTCACCGCCGCGTCCATGTCGGTCACGAGATAACCGGTCCGCTCGTCGCCGAACGGATAGGGGATCGGCGTCTTGAAGCCGAACACCGAGACCGTGCCGGCGGGTGTCAGTGCGAGCTGCGACTTGGTGAGGCTCTTGGTCGGGGTGACCTGAAACTCGCCCTGTTTCGACGTGGTGCCGCCGAAGGTCGCGACGAAGCTTGCGACGAATTTGTCGAACTCGGCTTCGGGGACATAGACATGGGTCGTGTCATATTGCGGGCCGACCGAATAATCGGGCGTCTGCACCGGCGCCTCGCCCGCCAGAAGCGGCGCGGCGGGCGCGGCGACGACGATCGCGGCACCAAGCAGAAAGGCAATGCGCTTCATCTGTTTTCTCCTGAAGGGATTTCGCGTCAGACCGCCCAGCATCCACAGCCCAGCGCACCCCAGAAGGTCTGGACATCGGCAACCGGAGCGCTCGCGCCGAGCGCGCTCGCGTGGTCATGCCCGTGCACCGCGCAGGCCGAATGGCAGGCGCAAGCGGCGGCGAGCTTGGCGCGCGCCTCGGGGGTCTTGTGATAGCCGCCGAAGACCGCGACCGGCGACCAATCGGGCATCGGCTTGGGAAGCGCGGGCGCAATGCCGGCATAATCGCCTTCGCCATGCACCACCTTGCCCCCGAGCAAGGTCAGCAGCGAGCGGATATGGACGATCTCGTCCTCCGGGACGGAGAAATAATCGTCCGACAGGACCGCGAGATCGGCGAGCTGGCCCGCCTTGATCTGCCCCTTCTTGCCGACCTCGTTCGAGAACCAGGTGTTCTCGTGGGTCCACATCGCGAGCGCCTTGTCACGGCTGACGCGGTTCGCGCCGGGATAGAGCTTCAGGCCGCCCATCGTGCGGCCGGTGACCAGCCAGGAGAGCGAGACCCAGGGATTGTAGCTGGCGACCCGCGTCGCATCGGTGCCGGCGCCGACGTGCAGCCCCGCGGCGAGCATCCTCGCGATCGGCGGTGTGCGCTCGGCGGCCTTGGCGCCATAGCGTTCGACGAAATATTCGCCCTGATAGGCCATGCGATGCTGCACGGCGATGCCGCCGCCCAGCGCCGCGATCCGGTCGATATTGCGGTCGCTGATCGTCTCGGCATGATCGAAGAACCAGTTGATCCCCTCGAACGGGATGTCCTTGTTGACCTTCTCATAGACGTCGAGCGCGCGGCCGATCGTCTCGTCATAGGTGGCGTGGAGCCGCCACGGCCAGCGATGCTCGGCGAGCAGGCGGATGACCGGCTCGAGATCGCCTTCCATGTTCGGCGGCATATCCGGGCGCGCGACGCGGAAATCCTCGAAATCGGCCGCCGAATAGACCAGCATCTCGCCCGCACCGTTGTGGCGGTAGCTGTCGTCGCCCTGGCCGGGCGAGACCTGCTTCACCCAGGACTGGAAATCGGCCAGCTCTTCCTTGGGCTTCTGGGTGAAGAGATTGTAGCTGATGCGGACGGTGAGCTCGCCGTCCCGATGCAGCTTCTCGATGATCTCATAATCTTCGGGGTAATTCTGGAAACCGCCGCCGGCATCGATCACCCCGGTGACGCCGAGGCTGTTGACGTCGCGCATGAAGTGGCGCGTCGAGTTGATCGCATATTCGGGCGGGAGCTTCGGCCCTTTGGCGAGCGTCGCATAGAGGATCGTGGCATTGGGCTGGGCGAGCAGCAGGCCGGTGGGATTGCCCGCAGCATCGCGAACGATCTCGCCACCCGGCGGGTTGGGCGTATCCCTGGTGTAGCCGACGGCGCGCAACGCAGCCCCGTTGAGCAGCGCGCGATCGTAGAGGTGGAGAATGAACACCGGCGTGTCGGGCGCCACCGTGTTCAGTTCGGCGATCGTCGGCAGGCGCTTCTCGGCGAATTGATGCTCGGTGAAGCCGCCGACCACGCGCACCCATTGCGGCGCCGGGGTGCGATCGACCTGCATCTTGAGCATCGCCATCGCCTCGGCCAGCGAAGGCACGCCGTCCCAGCGCAGCTCCATGTTGAAATTGAGCCCGCCGCGGATGATGTGCATGTGGCTGTCGATCAGGCCGGGGATGACGCGGCGCCCCTTGGCGTCGATAACCTCCGCATCGGGCGCGACGGCGGCGCGAACTTCGCCCTCGCTGCCGATGGCGAGGAATTTGCCGTCGCGAATGGCGATGGCTTCAGCCTGGGGATTGGCGCGATCGAGCGTCGACACCTTGGCGTTGATGATGATGAGATCCGAATGAGCCACCGGATTGTTCCTTGCGTAAAGCGGCGAGGCGAGAAGCGCGCCGGCCGCGGCGGCGCTTCCGGCGATCGTGTCGCGGCGGGTGAATGTCATGCGTCGTCTCGGGGCTGGTCGATCGGCCGGCCGAGGATATGTTCGGCGCAATCCTTCCTGAGGAAGACGGCCATTTCCTGCCCCGACGCCAGCCGCTTGGCGATCGGCACGACCTGTTCGCCGACCAGCATGCCGAGCAGCCCGATCAGCGCGATCGCCGGGGGCGCGGGCGACCGGACGCCGAGGAGGCTGTAGATGATGCCAACCAGCAAGCCGACAGCGAGCGAGATAAGATAGGGCTTCATCGCACAATGCTCCGCAAAAATGGCTCTTCAGCTGCGCATCGGCGTCCCTTCCCGGGCCGCGAGCAGCGCGTTTGACTCTGACGGTGCAGGACAGGCGACCGGGACAGGGGAGGGCGCGGCCGCCAGTCCTGCGTTCCGTCAATGCCCTTCGGAGGCGTTGAACATCGTCTTGGCGTAGGTGATGCCGAGCCCGTAACCGCCGCCATATTGGCGCGCGATGCCGGTGGTCGACTCATAGGTTTCGGTGCGCGCCCAGTCGCGCTGCAGCTCGAGCATATATTGGAGCGAGGTCATCGGCTTGGCGCCGAGCTGGATCATCCGCTGCACCGCGCGTTCATGCGCTTCGGCCGATATGTCGCCACAGGCGTCGGCGATGAAATAGACGTCGAAACCCTGATCGATCGCCGAGGCGACCGGGCCGACGATGCAGACGCTGGTCCAAAGCCCAGCCATCACCAGCCGCGTCTTGCCGATGCGATTGACCTCGTCGATCACGGCGGCGTCTTCCCAGGTGTTCATCGAGGTACGATCGAACATCTTCTGGCCCGGAAACGCATCGGCGATCTCGGTGAACATCGGCCCAGAAAAGCTGTCCTTGGCGACGGTGGTGAGGATCGTCGGCACATCGAACGACTTGGCGGCCCGGCTGATCAGCGCGGCATTGTTGCGCAGCACTTCCGTGGCGATCGACTTGGTGGCAAACGCCATCTGCGACTGGAAATCGATCAGGATGAGCGCGTGATCGGTCGGCGAGATCAGCGATTTGCCCGGGGTCGGCGTGGCGGTGATCGTCATGAAAAGCTCCTCTGTTGTGCAGCATCTCGCTGCCGTTCCTTGACGCTAGGCACATTTCTGTTTTCGGATCAGACGGATAAATTGAGACTGATCGTTCCAGATTTTGGAATAGATGAGGCGCGCGAGTGAGTTGGCCCCCGAAATGACCTGACAGGGTCTCGCTCTTAGATA
>NZ_MKRR01000097.1:111323-127001 GCF_001897045.1 Sphingomonas sp. 66-10 | reverse complement strand
ACATTGTTGCCGTCGGGATCGAGGAGGAAGGCGGCGTAATAACCCGGCGGATAACCGCCGGTGCGCAACCCGGGGCGTCCGTTGTCGACGCCCCCGGCGGCGAGTCCCGCCTCGTGGAAGGCATCGACCTGCGCCCGGCTGGTCGCGCGAAACGCATTGTGCTGTTTGACGCCGTGGGGGTGGAAGACGTCGATCCAGAACATCGGATAATCGATGCCGAACGCGACCCCGCCGAGATCATCGTCGCCTTTGTCGGCCGGGCCGAAGGTCCGCGAGATGCGCATGATCGCGCTCGCGCCGAGCGGCGCCAGCACCGCCTCGTAGAAGTCCGACGAACGGTGGATATCCGAAACGCCGATGCCGGTGTGGTCGATCAGCCAGTTTCGCACGTTCGTCATAGGCGGCTCCCGGATCGGCGCGATATCTGCCGGGGAGGAGGATATATTTTTCCGCCTCCCCGGCCAGCCCGTTGCGATCAGGCGCCGAACCCGCCGTCGATCGTGTGGAGCGCGCCGGTGACGATCCCGGCGTCCGGCCCGGCGAGATAGGCGACCATTGCCGCGATCTCCTCGCCGGTGGCGTGGCGCTTGATCGCCATGAATTCGTGCATGAACCCGCTCATCGGTCCGTCGCCCGGGTTCATGTCGGTATCGGTCGGCCCCGGCTGGACGATGTTGACGGTGATGCCGCGCGCGCCGAAATCGCGCGCCAGACCGCGGGCCATCCCCTGCAGCGCCGATTTGGTCATCGCATAGGCCGCCCCGCCGGCGAACGGCATTCGATCGCCGTTGACCGAGCCGATCACGATGATCCGACCCCCGTCGCGCATCTGCCGCGCGGCTTCGACCGCGGCATGATAAGGGGCGCGGACGTTGATATCGATCATCCGGTCGACCGCATCGGCGTCGGCGTCGAGCGGATCGCCCATCACCAAGGTGCCGGCGTTGACGACGAGGATATCGAGCGCGCCGCGCCCCTTGACCAGATCGACCACCGCGGCGCGATCCGCGGCATCCGAGCGGATCGCGGTGGCGCCGGTCTCCGACGCGAGCGCCGCGGCGGCGTCGGCCGACCCGGCATAGCTGAACGCGACCTCGGCGCCGCTGCGCGCGAGGCGGCGGACGATCGCGGCGCCGATGCCGCGGCTGCCGCCGATGACGAGCACATTCTTGTCGGTGAATTCGGTCATCTTCCCATTCCTTTCGATGCCGGTGCGGATCCAATCGCACCGGTGTGTCTGGACAGCGAAATGGCGCAGCGGCATTGTCTGCACTAGCCGGCGAAAGTCGAAACCGGTTTTCGGGAAAGCCGAACGATGATGAAACTCGATGGCGTGACGGTGTTCGTCGCGGTGGCGGAGGCGGGGTCGATCAGCGAGGCCGCGCGGCGGAGCGGGCTCGCCAAGTCGGTGGTGAGTGAGCGGCTTGCCGAGCTCGAGCGGGTGCTCGGCGCCAAGCTGGTGCAGCGCACGACGCGCAAGCTCGCGCTGACCGGGGACGGCTTCGCCTTTCTCGGCCACGCCCGGACGATCCTGCGGGAGGTGGAGGAGGCGACCGCGCAATTGTCCGAACGGCGCGGCAGCCTTTCGGGGCTGCTCAGGATCGCCGGGCCGGTGGGGTTCGGGGTCGCGCATCTCGGCCGGGCCTTGAGCGCCTTCCTAGCCGCGCATCCGGGGATCGACCTCACCCTCGATCTCGACGACCGCTTCGTCGATGTCGCGGCGGATGGTTATGATGCGGTGATCCGGCACGGCGCGATCCGCGACAACCGGCTGATCGCGCGCCGCCTATGCGCGACCCGCCGGGTGCTGGTCGCCGCGCCCGGCTATCTCGCGGCGCACGGCACGCCCCGGTCGCTCGACGAGCTCGAACAGGCCAGCGCGGTCCATTATACCAACCGAAACAGCGACTGGCGGTTTACCGCGGCGGACGGCGCGCGGGTCATCCGCCCGCGCGCGAAGCTGCGGGTGAATAACGGGCTGGTGATGCGCGATGCGGTGCTCGCCGGCATCGGCATCGCGATGCTGCCGAGCTTCTTCGTCCACGAGGAACTGGCTGACGGGCGCCTCGTGCGGATCGACATCGGTGTCGAGCCTGAGGGCGCCGAACTCTATATCGCTTATCCCCCCAACCGCAGCGCCTCGGCCAAGCTGACCGCGCTGATCGAATGGCTGCGCCGGAGCTTCGGCGATCCGCCTTATTGGGAAGCGGGGCTGCCTCGCGCGGGCGAAGAGAAAATCTTAATCTAAAGTCAGCATTAAAATTCAACATTCGGTAATGACATTTCTTACTAAGCACCGCGCCTAGCCAAAAATGGCGACTCCGGGTCAAAAAGGGTTCAAACGTGTCGGAAGATACCGGCTCGGCGACGAGCAACGAAGGTGATGAGCGTCGTCGGCATGCCCGCCAGCGCGTCTTGAAATCGGCGCTGCTCTACCCCGTTCTCCGCGAAGCGCGGCTGGCGATCCACGACGTTTCGCAAAACGGGCTGAGCGGGGAATGCGCGCTGACGCTCGGGCTGGGGCAAGAGGTGCATGTCAGCCTCGACGGCGAGACCTTCGTCACCGCGGAGGTGCGCTGGGTGGAGGGCATGCGCTGCGGCTTGCAGACCGAAGATTCGCTTCCCCGCAACCTCGGCGATCAGCAGGCGGGGGCGGAAGACGCCGGGTCGGACCAGCGCGAGGCGCCGCGGATCAAGGTCGATCTGCTCGCGACATTGGTCGCCTGCGCGCCGGTATTCGCCGGCACGGTGCGGAATATGTCGGCGGAAGGAATGATGATCGAGGCCGCGGGCCTACCCGAAGGCACCCGCTTGCTCGTGAAAGCGCGCGGGTGCGATGTGAGAATGGGCCGCGTGCAATGGTCGAGCGGCGGGATGGCCGGGGTTTTCTTCGAGCCCGTCGCGGCCGGATCGGGCGCGAAGTAACGCGAGGAACGCTATAGGCTGGCGACCACGCCGGGACGTTCATTGTCCCAGATCATGTTGACCACCCGCCAGCCGCTTTCGTCCTTGTAGAGCTGGATCGAATTTATCCCGCGGCGATCGAGCGTGTCGGCATCGGGCGCGCGGCGCGCCTCATAGATGCTCCATACATGGGCGATATTGCCGAAGATATTGATCTTCCGCGCGATCTCGACCTCGTAAAAGTCGTTCTCGGCGAAGAAGGGCGTGGTGTCGGCGGCATAGGCCTCCTGGTCCATGATCCTGATCGCCGGCTTGCCCTCGGTATCGATCCAGGTGCGCATCTGCCGGCTGTCTTCATGGAATATCGACCGCTGCCGCGACCAGTCGCGCGGGCCGGCCGGCCCGGAAACGATGTCGTAGAGCTCGTCGAGAACCTTGGCGATCTCGATCTCGTCGGTCGTCATCTGCTTGTCTCTCCCGATTTTGCCGATGATTCAGGTGCATGGCCTGCTTGTTGACCGGGCGATAGTCAATTGCCCTCCCGGGCAGTTGTTATTGTAAAATTATCCTTCGCATCGGGCGAAATGCTAAAGCTTTGCCAACGCTTTTCGTGCGAAAGCCGCGATCCAATGATGGCGGTCGCGAAATTATTGGGGGGAGTCCCGGGCCGACTGGCGCTCGCGCTTTTCGCGATGTGCTGGGGCGTGCCGGCAATGGCGGAGGCGATCGGGCTCAAATCCTCGCTGTGCCATGCAGTTACCGACTCGCAGGCGCGCGATGACAGGCTGGCGTCGCTGCGCTTCTCCTGCACCGATGCGCCACGCGACTATCAACGCGGCAGCCTGTGGCTGACCAGCCGGCTCGATCGCCTGCCGATCGAGCCGCGGCATATCGTGCTAATGGTGCATTATTCGCGCTTCGACCGGCTGGCGGTGGCCTTTTCCTATGCCGACGGTGCCGTGCGGTGGCAGGAGGTGAGCGGCGGCCGGTTCGGGACGCATTGGCGCGCCGGCGGCCAGATTGCGTTCGAGGCGCCCGATCGGGATGCGCCGATCACCGCGGTGACGCTGCGTTTCGAGCGGCTCGCCGATTACGGGCTGCTCCACGCGCGGTTGATGCCGGCGGCGGAGGGCGTCGAGCAATCGACGGTGCTCGCCGCGATCATCGGCGCGGCGCTGACCCTGCTGCTGGTTGGCGGCATCTACACCCTGTCGCTCGCCGCCGCGATCCGCCGCCATTTTCTCGCCTGGCACGGCGCCTGGGCGGTCTGCATGTTCGTGTGGGGGGCGATCTGGTCGCAACTCGATCTGCTCGCCTTCCCGGCGATGGCCGGGACGGTGTCAGCGCAGATCTGTACCTTCCTGTCATGCCTCGCGGTCGCGCTGGCGACGGCGAGCGCGGTAACCTCGCTCGGGCGCGATACGCTGCCGCGCGCGCTGCGGACCGGCACGCTGGCGCTCGGCGCGGCCAATGCCGTCGCCGGCGTTCCGCTCGCGCTGATCCGCGGGCCGGGGCTCACCCAATTCGCCGAGCTGCTCGGCTATCTCATCCTCGCCGATCTGGCGGCGGTGACGCTTTGCCTCGGCTGGGCGTGGCGGCGCGGCTCGACCGAGGCGCGCGACTTCGCGGGCGCCTGGTCGGTGCCGATGGTGACGTTGGCGGCGATCCAGCTCGTCGACATGGACGACCATCTGTGGGGCGCGGGGTCCAAACTCGTCATCCTGCTCGCCGCGACCTGGCAGACCTTGTGGCTGACGATCGCCACGACGCGCCGGATCGGCCGGCTGCGCATCGAGCGCGACCGCGCTCGCGCGGGCGAGGCGCTGGCGCGCGAAGCGGCGCGGCGCGACGCGCTGACCGGGGTGCGCAACCGGCGCGGTTTCGAGGAGAATGTCGCCTCCTTGCTCGATCGCGCGCGCGCCGGCGGGCTGCCCGCCGCGCTGCTGCTGATCGACATCGACCGCTTCAAGTCGATCAACGACGAACATGGCCATGATGCCGGCGACGCGGTGCTCCACCGGATTGGCGAGCGGATCGCGTCATGGGAGGGGGCGATGTGCACCGTCGGCCGGATCGGCGGCGAGGAATTCGGCCTGCTTGCGGTGGGGCTCGACGGGCTGATCCTCGATCGCTTCGCCGAGAGCGTCCGCGTCGGGATCGCGGCGTGCGATCATCGCCGGATCATCGGCGACCAGATCGTCACCGCCAGCATCGGCGTCGCCCAGTCACGCGTCGCGGCCGATTTTCGGGAATTGTTCAAGCTCGCCGACGAAGCGCTCTACGAAGCAAAACATGCCGGGCGGAATCGCGTCGTCACGCGCCGGTATCGTGGCCACGCGGCGCGGCCCGCCGATCCGTCCGTCGCGGCGCGCGATCAGGCCGCTTCGAGATCCAGCCGATAGGCTTTGACCAGCGCCTCGATCACCTCGTGGCGCGGATCGTCGGTGCCGAGCGCGTGATAGAGATTCACAATCTCCTGCCGGGGCATCGATAGAAGTTCCTGCTGCAGGGCAGCGATCTCGCGCGGGGTCAAGGCGATCAATCCAGAGTTGGGAAATGCGCAAAAAAGGAGGGGCAGCTTGAGATTAAGGGGAGGGCTGCCCCCATAGAGTCAGGGAGGTTTCGGACGCGTGCGCCCGATGGCTTGCTGTTAGACCGGAATTGAGACGGAATTGTTACCGGTTTCCATATATTTGTAGATCGGCGGACGTTCGCCGGCCGCAGCCGCCGCATCGCGCGCAGCTCAGGCGGTGGATTCGCCGGAGAGATGCCCGGCCGGCGATTTGCCCTGCCGGTCCCGCGCGGCGTCGCCGAACGGATCGCCCGCCGGGCGCCCGAAATAATAGCCCTGCGCCTGGGGGCACCCCTCGTCGAGCAGCATCTGCCGCTGCGCCTCGGTCTCGACGCCCTCGGCGACGATCGGCATGTTGAAGCTGCGTCCCAGCCCGACGATCGCGCGCACGATCGAGCGCGAGGCTTCGTCGTCGGAGATCGACGCGACGAAGCTTTTGTCGATCTTGATCTTGTCGAACGGAAACGCCTTGAGGTTGCTCAGCGACGAATAGCCGATGCCGAAATCGTCCATCGCGATGCGCACCCCCATCGCGCGGATCTCATGCAAGGATTTCAGCGCGATCTGGCGGTTGCGCATGAACGCCGTCTCGGTGACCTCGAGCTCGAGCCGCCGCGCGTCGAGCCCGGAGGAATCGAGCGCGTCGCGCACGATCGCCGGCAGGCTCGGCACCTGGAACTGCACCGTCGAGACATTGACCGCGATCGAGATATTGGCCGGCCATCCGGCGGCGGTGGCGCAGGCCTCGCGTAACACCCATTCGCCGATCGACACGATCGCGCCGATTTCCTCGGCGATCGGGATGAAGAAATCGGGCGGGATTTCGCCGCGCTCGGGATGCTGCCAGCGCAGCAGCGCTTCATAGCCGACCACCGAGCCGAAGGCGGTGGCGACGAGCGGCTGGAAGACGAGATGGAGCTGGTTGCGCGTGATCGCGTGGCGCAGATCATGTTCGAGCGCACGCCGGTCGCGCGCCAATTCGTCCATCTCCTGATCGAAGAAGACCGCGATCCCGCGGTCGCTGCTCTTGGCGCGATAGAGCGCGATATCGGCGTTCTGCTGCAGCGTTTCCGCATCGAGCGCGTCAAGCGGGTAGAAAGCGACCCCGATGCTCGCGGCGACCGCCATCGGATCGCGCGCCACGTCCATCTCGCCCGCGAAATTCTCCAATATGTCGCTCGCCAGCCGCCGCGCGTCGTCGGGCCCGGAAACCGCGCGCTGGATGATGAGGAATTCGTCCCCGCCGACCCGCGCGATGACGTCGTCGCCGCGCACCGACGCGCGGAGGATATTGGCGACGCGGCGCAGGATGTCGTCCCCCGCGCCGTGACCGAAAATATCGTTGATCGCCTTGAAGCGATCGAGGTCGATCGCAAGCAGCGCGAAGGACTGGCGCGCCGCGATCGCTTCGTCCAGCGCGCGGACGAAACAGGCACGGTTGGCAAGATCGGTCAGCGGATCGTGCGAGGCGAGATGCTCGATCGCGCGCTGGGCGCGTTTGCGATCGGAAAGATCGCGGACCGCGAGCACTTCGCAGCGCCGGCCGCGATATTCGATCATCTGGGTTGCGATCTCGATGATCTGGTCCTCGTCCGCGCTGCCGCGGATCCGCGCCTCGACGGTAAGCCCCTCCTGTATGTCGAATGTTCCCCCGGCGACCGGGACGAACCAGCGCGAGGGCACGCTGCCGATCAATGCGCGAGAGCTGACGCCGAGCAACCCTGCGAGCTGGCGGTTGACCTCGACGATCTGGCCCGCGCTGACGATCGCCAGCCCCTCCAGCGTCGCATCGGCGATCCCGCGGGCATCGGTCAGCCAGCGGTCGACGAACGATCCGGTGAGCGCGAGCGCGAGCAGGACGAGATTGGCGAGCACGATCGCCGGCACCAGCCATTCGCGGCTCAGAATCGGGCCGCCAACGCTCGCCTGCGTCGGATCATAGGTCAGCGTGGTGGCGGACATCGCGGTGAAGTGCAGCACGACGATCGACAGCACCGCGAGGATCGCGGGCAGGAAGATCTTCTTCCGCCCTTCGGTTGCGGTGAAGACGACGAAGGCGGCGCCGAACAGCAGCGCGGACAGCGCCAGCGAGATCAGGACTGGCGCGATCTCATAGCTGATCCGCGCCGGGGCGATAATTGCGGCCATGCCGGTAAAATGCATCCCGTGGATGCCGACCGCCGCTCCCGTACCGGCGGCCATGTTGCGGGCCGTCCCCGGCGCACGTCCGAGCCAGTGGAACACCCCCCAGAAGAAAGCGATCGCGATCGTCACCGAGAGCAGGGTCAGCGCGATGCCGAACTCGAGCGGCATCGGGCCGCGATAGGCGAGCATCGCGACGAAATGGGTGGCCCATACGCCGACGCCTTCGGCGATCGCGGCGATCATCAGCCAATGGCGCCGGCGTGTCTCGACGCACAGGGTCGAGCGGTTGAGCAGGACGAAGACGCCGACGTTTCCCAACAGGCAGATCAGCGCGGCGAGAACGACCAATCGGATGTCGTGCTGGTCGGTCGCGCATTCGAGCACGTTGAACATAAGGCCCCCCGTAACCACGGCATAGGTTTCACATGAATGTAAATTTCTTATTATGCGCGCCGGCGTACCCGCGCCCATCACCCTCGATTTGAGGGCTTTTTCGGGGACCCGCAGTGGCCCGGTCCCCCTTCGCCAACGGCGTTCGAGCCATGTCGCCACAGCGGCGATGCGCGGCGCTCGAAAAAATTTTCGAAATATGTCGGATTTGTGAAATCGGATCGTCTTCCCCGTGAGCATCCGCGGCGATCGGCCGCCTGGAGACAAGGGGGGACTCATGATCAGATTCGGGAGTGTAATCGGCGCGTGCGTGGCGATCCTGGCCGCGGCGGGCGTATCGGCGCAGACGGTATCCCCGGAGAATGCGGCGCCGGCCGAGAGCGATACCGGGGGCGACATCATCGTCACCGGATCGCGCATCGACCGCAATTTCCAGACGCCGACCCCGACGATCACGGTGACCGCCGAAGACCTGTCGGTCGGCGCGCGGCCGAATGTCGCCGCCGCACTCAACGATCTGCCGCAATTCCGCGCCACCACTTCGGCGCAGACGACGGGGACCAACACCGGCGCGGGCAACGCTCCGGTCGATCTGCGCGGTCTCGGCATCAACCGCACGCTGGTGCTGATCGACGGCCGTCGCATCGTCAGCGACAATGATCTCAACACCATTCCCAACGTGCTGGTGCGCAGCGCGCAGGTCGTCACCGGCGGTGCTTCCGCGGCCTGGGGATCGGGCGCGGTCGCGGGCGTCGTCAATCTCGGGATCGACGAGACGTTCAAGGGACTGCAGCTCGGCGCCGAAGCAGGCGTTTCGACCTATGGCGATGCCGCGCAGCATCGCTTCGAAGGCAAGGCGGGGATCGGCTTCAACGACGATCGCGGCCACGTCGTCATCGGCGGCGAATATTTCAACAGCGACGGCATCGTGCCGAAGACGGCGCGCAAGAATATCGGCCGCTGGGCGTCGTTCGCCGGCGCGATGACCCCGGATGTCGGCTTTTCCACCTCGGCCTATGGCGGGCTGATCACCTCGGGGGTGCTGGCCGGCAAGGCGTTCAACCCGGACGGGTCGCTGCGCAATTTCGATTATGGCCGGGTGAGCGGCGGCTATATGTCGGGCGGCGAGGGGCCGTCGAACGACGATCTCAGCCCGCTGATGACGCCGCAGCGCCGCTACAGCGCGCTCGGGCGCTTCACCTATGAATTCTCGCCCGCGATCAAGCTGACCGCCGAAGTGCGCCATTCGCGGATGTGGAACAATTACATCTGGTTCGGCGATCACGTGCAGGGCTCGGCGACATCGGGCATCCTGATCAAGTCGGACAATGCCTTTCTGTCGAAAAGCGTGACCGACGCGCTCGCCGCGGCGGGCCAGAGCAGTTTCTACATGGGGCGTTTCAACAGCGATCTTTCCTATCCGCGGATCGATTTCGAGCGGAAGGTGACGCAGGGCACGTTGGCGCTGGACGGGCGGATCGGATCGAACCTGCGCTGGAGCGCTTATTACAGCCACGGCGAATATCAGAACAATATCGATACCCCCGGCTTCCTGCTCACCAAGGAGTTCGCCAATGCGGTGGACTCGGTGATCGATCCCGCCAGCGGCCGCGCGGTGTGCCGGATCGCGCTGACCAATCCGAGCACCAATTGCGTCCCGATCAATCTGTTCGGCCTCGGTGCGCCGTCGAAGGAGGCGATCGCCTATGTCACCGGCACGCCGAGCCAGCGCGCGACCACCAAGCTCGACGTGGGCGGCATCAGCCTTCGCGGCGAGCCGTTCGCGCTGCCGGCGGGCAAGGTGTCGTTCGCGGTCGGCGTCGAGGCGCGCAAGGAAAGCATCCGGCAGACCGTCGGCGCGCTCGATGCCGCCAAGGCGTTCCGCACCTTCAGCTTCTCGGCGATGTCGGGCAGCTTCGATGTGAAGGAGGCGTTCGGCGAGATCCTCGTGCCGCTCGTCCACAATACGCCGCTGCTGCGCCAGCTCGAGTTCAACGGCGCGGTGCGCGTCAGCGATTACAGCACCACCGGCTCGATCTGGTCGTGGAAGCTGGGCGCGACCAACGAATTCTTCCCGGGTTTCCGCGGCCGCGTGACGCGTTCGCGCGATATCCGCTCGGCCAATCTCAGCGAGCTCTATACCCAGACCACTACCGGCTATAACACGATCTACGATCCGCTCACCAAGCAGAACGTCTATGTCCTCAGCAACGGCGGCGGCAATCCGAGCCTCGAACCGGAAAAGGCCGATACCTGGACCTTCGGCTTCACTTATTCGCCGCAGGCGGTCCGCGGCCTCAACATCTCGGTCGACTATTTCGACATCGATGTGAAGGATGTGATCACCACCATTGCGGCGCAAGATCTGGTGACGCGCTGCTACAACGGCAACACGGCGCTATGTTCGCGGGTCGAGCGCGATCCGGCGACCAATACGATCACCCGGACGGTTTCGACCTATGTCAACCTCGCCAATTACAAGACCAACGGGATCGATGCGGAAATCTCCTACGTCATGGCGATGGACCGGCTGTTCAAATCGGCCAACGGCCGGCTGAAGTTCCGCCTGATCGGCACCTGGGTGGATAGCCTCACCACCGATGACGGGGTGGTGAAGCTCGAATATGTCCGCTCGCAGGGCTATTCCTTCGGGCTCGGCGTGCCGGCGTGGCGGGTCAACGGCTCGGTCGGCTATGAGAACGACACCTTCTCCGGGCTGGTGCGCGCCCGCTATATCTCGCCGGGGGTATTCAACAATCAGATCGCGCTCTCGAACAACCATATCGGCGCCTACACCTATTTCGATCTGCAGGCGCAGGTGAAGGTGCCCACCGGGTCGCGGTCGTTCGAATTGTACGGCAATGTCAGCAATCTGTTTAACAAGCAGGCGCCGAACGGGTCGCTCTATTCGCCCTATTACGACGTGCTCGGGCGCTATTTCACCTTTGGCGCGCGCGTTCGATTCTGATCATCGTGACCCCTTGGATCGCCCGGACATCGCGCCGGGCGATCATGGCTTCGGCCCCAACTGACCCGATACAGGAGAGTGCCATATGCGCCTTCGTTCCGCTCTTGCCGCAACCGCTGCAACCCTTGCGCTGCTTCCCGTCGCCGCCCCTGCGCAGGAAGCGTCCGTCGCCAAGCCCGCGGCGATCGTCGCCGACGGGCTTCCCGCGATCCCCGCGGCGCTAGTCGCCGAAACCCAGCCCTATCTTCAGGCGCGCAAGGCGATCTTCCTCGGCTGGGATCCGGCCGATCGCTCGATGCTGATCAAGACGCGCTTCGCCAATACCGATCAGATCCATAAGGTCGGCGCGCCCGATGCGGCGCGCACCCAGCTCAGCTTCGAGGCCGAGCCGGTGATCGCCGCCGCGGTTTCGCCCGGCGCGGGCGATGTCACCGTGGTGCAAAAGGATATCGGCGGCGGCGAGTTCTTCCAGCTCTACCGGCTGGTCGACGGGCGGCTGCATCTCCTCACCGACGGCAAGAGCCGCAACTGGTTCGGCGCGTGGAGCCCCGACGGCAAGGTCGTGGGCTATTCGTCGACCCGGCGTAACGGCACCGATTCAGACCTTTACGTCGTCGATCCGCGCAACCCCAAGACCGATCGCCTCGTCGCGACGGTGAAGGGCGGCGGCTGGAACATCGCCGATTTCTCCGCTGACGGCGCGCGGGCGCTGGTGGTCAACCGCATGTCGGTCAACCGCGCCGATATCTATGAGCTCGATCTCGCCTCGGGCAAGATGCGCGCGCTGAACGATGTGAAGCGCGAGGTTTCGTACATCGCGCCGCATTATGCGCCGGACGGCGCGATCTGGATCCTGTCGGACATCGATTCCGATTTCGTGCGATTGGGCCGGCTCGACGCGCGCAGCGGCAAGTTCACCCCGGTTTCCGCCGAGCGGAAATGGGACGTGACCGAATATGCGCTTGCCCCCGACGGCAGCTTCGTCGTCTACGCCACCAACGAGGCGGGGGTCAGCCGGGTGCATGTGCTCGACGTTCGCGCGGGGACGTCGCGCGACGTGACCGGGCTGCCCGCGGGGGTCATCCCCTATACGATCGGCTCGCCGATCCAGATCGCGCCCTGGGGCACGATCGGTCTCAGCATGTCCTCCGCACGTGTCGCCGGCGACGCCTTTGCGATCGACCCGAAGACGCTGGCGGTGACGCGCTGGACGCGCAGCGAAACCGGCGGGCTCGATCCGGCGAAGAATGTCGAGCCGCAACTGGTCGAGGTCAAAAGCTTCGACGGCGAAACCGTATCGGGCTTCCTCTATCGCCCCGATCCCGCGAAATTTCCCGGCAAGCGCCCGCTGATCGTCAATATCCACGGCGGGCCGGAGGGGCAGACCCAGCCCGATTTCCTCGGGCCGGACAATTATTATCTCAACGAACTCGGCATCGCCTTGTTCTTCCCCAATGTCCGCGGCTCGACCGGCTTCGGCAAGCGCTTCGTCAACCTCGACAACGGGCCGTTCAAGCGCGAGGATTCGGTGAAGGATATCGGCGCCTTTCTCGACACGCTGACCAAGGATCCGACGCTCGACCCGGCGCGCTTCGCCGTCACCGGTCTCTCCTACGGCGGCTATATGTGCTACGCCACCGCGACGCATTATTCGGCGCGGCTGAAGGGCGCGAATTGCTATGTGGCGATCTCGAACTTCGTCACCTTCCTGGAGAATACGCAATCCTATCGGCGTGACCTGCGCCGCGTGGAATATGGCGACGAGCGCGATCCGAAGCAGCGCGCCAAGCTGATCGAAATCTCGCCGCTGACCAATGTCGACAAGATCACCGTGCCGTTGCTCATCGCGACCGGCGGCAACGACCCGCGCGTCCCGGCGAGCGAGGCGGAGCAGATCATCAAGGCGGTGCGCGGCAAGGGCGGCACCGTGTGGCATGTGCTCGCCGAGAATGAGGGGCACGTTTTCCACAAGAAGGAGAATGAGGACTATTATTTCTGGGCGAGCGCCTTGTTCTGGAAACAGATGCTGCTCGCCGATCAGGGGCGGTGACCTTCGCCCGCCTGGGTGCGGTCGTCGCGATCGCGTGGCTGTCCGTCGCGCCGTCTGGCGCGGCGGACCGGCGGGCGCCGGTGGTGCACGTCGATCACCACGTCCATCTCCACGCGCCCGCGATCCTCGCGATCCTGTCCGATTATTGTGCCAGCCCGGGGCGGGCGAGCAAATGCGATGCCGAGTTCACCCGGCCGCTGGCCGTTGCGGATCTGCGCCGCGCGATGGACGATGCGGGCATCCGTCGCGCGCAGGTGATGTCGACCGCCTATCTCGCGGAAAGCCCGCTGATGGCCGCGCTGCCGCCGAACCACGCGGCGATCGTCCGCGCGGCCAATGACTTCACCGTGGGGCTGGCGCGCGCGCAGCCGGCACGCTTCTCGGCCTATATCGGCGTCAACCCGCTGACGCCGACCGCGCTGCCCGAGATCGCGCATTGGCGCGGCGATCGTCATGTCGCCGGGATCAAATTGCATCTCGCCAATTCGCGCTTCGACTATCACCGGCCCGAGCAGGTGAGGATACTCGCGAACGTGGTGCGCGCGGCGGCGTCCGCGCATTGGCGCGTCATGATCCACATGCGCCACCGCGTCGAGGGGTACGGCGCCGACGAGGCACGCATCTTCGTGAACCAGGTGCTACCCGCGGCGCGCGGCACGACGATTCAGATCGCGCACGCCGCGGGCTGGGGCGGGGTCGATTCCGCGACCCTTGCCGCGCTCGGCGTCTTTGCCGAGACGTGCGAGCATGATCGCCCGCGATGCGCCAATCTCTATTTCGATCTCGCCGCGATCCGGCCGGAAAGTGTGCCGGATCGCGACAAAGCGGCGCTGGCCGGGCTGATGCGGCGGATCGGGTTGCGCCATTTCGTCCCGGCGTCGGACTGGCCGTTCATGCGCGATCTTCGCGCTTATTATGCCGGGCTGCGCACGCTCCCGCTGTCCGACGCCGAGTGGCAGAAGGTTGCGCGCAATGTGGTTCGCTGAGAAAGTCTACCTGTTCCCTGTGCGCGCCTATCGTCTATGGCGCGTGAGAGAAACGCGATGAGCCAGTTGACCGAGATGTGGCGACACGTGCGTGGTGTCTTGCGCAAGCGAGGCGTCGCGGATCAGGATGCGGACGATCTGGTGCAGGAAGCCTTTCTCAAGGTCGAATATTATGAGCGGAAGCATGAGGTGCGGTCACAAGAGGCGCTGCTGGTGAGGATCGCGGTCAACCTGTCGATCGACGAACAGCGTCGCGAACGGCGGGCGCCCTTTGCCAATGAGAATGTCTTCACGATCGTCGATCCCGCGCCGGATTCGGAGCAGGTGCTGCAATCGCGTGCGCGGCTGAAACATGCTAGTGACGGGCTGGCGCAATTGCCTGAGCGTACCCGCCGGATCCTGCTTCGCCGGCGGCTCGACGGCGCGAGCTATGCGACGATCGCCCGGGAAGAGGGGATGTCGATTGCCGCGGTGGAAAAGCGCATCGCGCGCGCGACGCTCGAACTGATGAACTGGATGGAACAATGGTAACGCGGTCGAGCAACGAGCGCGCGCGGCTCAACGCCGAGGCCGCGGCCTGGATCGCGCGGCTGCACGGCCCGAGCGGTGCGGCTGCGGAGGCGCCGCTGCAGGATTGGCTCGATGCCGATCCCGAGCATCGCGACGCGTTCCGGCGCGCCGGCGAATTGTGGGATCTGCTCCCCGATGCCGCCGCGCTCGGCGAGGAGGACGCCGGCGCGCGACCAGCCCCGGCGCCGCGACGCTGGATTCCCGCCGCGATCGCCGCCTCGCTCTTGCTGCTGGCGGGCGGCGGCGCGATCGCGGTCTATCTCGATCAGCCGTCGGCGTTCGATACGCGGATCGGCGAGCAGCGCGTCGCGACGCTCGACGACGGCAGCCGCATTGCGCTCAACACCGACAGCCATGTCACCGCGAAGCTCGGCCGGCACGAGCGCCAGATTTCGCTCGACCGGGGCGAGGCGCTGTTCGATGTCGCGCATGATGCCGCGCGGCCCTTCGTCGTCGACGCCGGGGACGAACGCATCAAGGCGCTGGGGACGAGCTTCGTCGTGCGGAGGGATGCCGATCGCGTCCGTGTCACATTGCTGCGCGGCAAGGTGGAGGTGACGCAGGTAGGTGCCCCCCCACGGCTCGTCGCGGTGCTCGCGCCGGGCGAGCGCGTTTCGGTCGGGCGGGGCGGTGCGGTCGCGCTCGATCGGCCGCCGCTGGATGCGGTTACCGCGTGGCGGCGCGGCGAACTGACCTTCCGCGATACCCCGCTGTCGGAAGCGGCCGCCGAGATGAATCGCTATGGCGACGAGCATTTGGTGGTAAGCGACGCGCGGTTGGCGGCATTGCCGATCTCGGGCGTGTTCGCGACCGGCAATCCGTCCGAATTCGCGGCGGCGGTGGCGCAGCTCCACGGGTTGCGCGTGCAGCGAGAGGGCGACGACGTGCTGCTGACACGCTGAGGGCGATCGCGCCGCGCGTCCGCCCTGCCGCTGCCCGAACGGGTGCGGCGAGATGGTGTAAAGGAAGGACATGGGGCAGGGGGGACGACTGATATTGCTGTCGGCACCGGCGTGCCTGATAGCCTCTGCCGTCGAGGCGCAGCCCGCGCCTCGCTATCGCTTCTCATTGCCCCGCCAGGATCTCTCGCTGT
>NZ_MKRR01000097.1:99729-111241 GCF_001897045.1 Sphingomonas sp. 66-10 | reverse complement strand
GCAGACCGCCGGCGGTTCCTTCATCATCGCCGCCGATCGCAAGGCGACGGTGGCGGTGCGCCGCTTCCGTCGGCCGCCGCCCGTAGCGTCGCTCACAATCAAGCCGGTCGAGCCGGTCGATATCGTCGTCACCGGGTCGCGGATCGATACGCCCGGCTTCGAGGGGCCGAACCCGACCGCGCATATCGCCGGATCGGATTTCGCGATCGGCGCGCGCGCCAATGTCGCCGCGATCCTCAACGATCTCCCGCAATTCCGCGGGACGATTTCGCCCCAGACATCGGGCACTAATACGAGCGCGGGCATGGCCCCCGTCGATCTTCGCGGGCTGGGGATCAACCGCACGCTCGTCCTGCTCGACGGGCGGCGCTTCTCGAGCGACAATGATCTCAACACCGTGCCGACGGTGCTGGTCAAATCGGTCGATATCGTGACGGGCGGCGCATCCGCGGCCTGGGGTTCGGGCGCGGTGAGCGGGGTGGTCAACATCGTGCTCGACGAAGGACTCAAAGGGGGGAGGCTCGGCGCGCAGACCGGGATTTCCTCACGCGGCGATGCGGCGGAGCGTCGGTTCGAAGGCGCGTTCGGCGCCGATTTCGCCGGCGGCCGCGGCCATATAACGATCGGCGGCGAATATCTCGACAATGACGGCGGCATCCCCAAGACGTCGCGCGCGAACGTCGGGCGCTGGGCGAGCGTCGCCGTCGGGCCGGGCAGGTTCATGCTGGTGCCCGACGTGGGGATCGCCAATGCCGCGCGCGGGGGCCTGATCACCACCGGGGTGCTGGCCGGCAAGGTGTTCAATCGCGACGGCTCGTTGCGCGACTTTCGCTACGGCACGGTGGTCGGCAGCCAGATGATCGGCGGGGAGGGGCCGTCGAACGACGACATGGCGCCGCTCGTGACGCCGCAGCGGCGATATAGCGCGCTCGGCCGCGTTAGCTTCCTGGCCAGCGACAGCGTAAAGGTCACCGCCGAGCTGCGCCGGTCGCGGATGTGGAACAATTATATCTGGTTCGGCGACAACAACCGCGGAAACATCTTCATTTCGCGAGACAATGCCTTCCTGCCGGACGCGGTGCGCGCGGATTTGCTCGCGGCCGGCGAAACCGGCTTCATGATGGGCCGGTTCAATGCCGATTTCCCGTTCCCGCGCATCGATTTCGAGCGCGTCACGACGCAGGGGACGCTCGCGCTCGACGGCACGATCGGGCGAGACTGGCGCTGGAGCGGCTATTACAGCCACGGCGAATATCGCAACGATCTCGACGCGCCCGGCTTCGTCATCGGCGCGAACTTCAATCAGGCGGTCGACGCTGTGCGCGATCCCGCGACGGGCCAAGCGGTGTGCCGCATCAAGCTCGCGGACCCGTCGAGCCCCTGCATCCCGCTCAACCTGTTCGGCGAAGGCGCACCGTCGGCGCAGGCGCTCCGCTTCGTCCTGGGGACGCCGCGTCAGCGCTCGACGACGCGGCTCGACATCGGCGGCGTGAGCTTGCGCGGGGAGCCGGTGACGCTCTGGGCGGGCGCGGTCTCGGTTGCCATGGGGCTGGAGGCGCGCCGCGAAACGGTCCGGCAGACGGTCGGCGATTTCGATCTCGCGCGCGCGTTCCGCACCTTCAACTTCACCCCGATGAACGGCGGTTTCTCCGTCAAGGAAGCCTTTGGCGAGATCCTCGTGCCGCTGCTTCGCGATCGCCCGATGTTCGACAAGCTCGAGGTGAATGCGGCGGCGCGGCTGTCGAGCTACGATACCACCGGCGCGATCTGGTCGTGGAAGCTCGGCGTGACGAATGAGGTCTTTCCGGGTTTCGAGGTGCGGCTCGCGCGGTCGCGGGACATTCGTTCGGCGAACTTGTCCGAACTCTTCACTCAGTCGACGATCGGCTACAATACCGTCATCGATCCGGTGAAGAACGTCAGCATCTATGCCCTCACCAATAACAACGGAAATCCGGATCTGCGCCCGGAAACCGCAACCAGCTTCACCGCCGGATTCGTTTATTCGCCGCATCGATTGCGCGGATTTCGTCTTTCGCTCGACTATTACAAGATCCGTATCGATCATGTAATCACCACGATCTCCGCGCAGGATCTGGTCGTCCGCTGTTACAACGGAAATCAGGCGCTGTGCGGGCGTGTCGAGCGCGATGCGGACGGCAATATCGTCCGCATCACGACCGCTTATGTGAACCTGTCGGAATATCGCATGGACGGGATCGACGCCGATCTTTCGCAGACCTTCCCGCTCCGCGTCGCCGCTGGGCCGCCGGGGACGATCACGTTGCGGCTCCGCGCGAGCTGGGTTGATAGTCTGAGGGTCAACGACGGCGTGAGCACGATCGAATATGCCGGATCGCAGGGCGATTCCTTCAGCCTCGGGGTCCCGAAGTGGCGGCTCAACGCAAGTGCCGAATACGCTAGCGATCTATTCGGCGCGCAAT
Organism: Sphingomonas sp. 66-10; assembly: GCF_001897045.1. Lineage (NCBI taxonomy): Bacteria > Pseudomonadati > Pseudomonadota > Alphaproteobacteria > Sphingomonadales > Sphingomonadaceae > Sphingomonas > Sphingomonas sp. 66-10. The sequence goes on along the minus strand of NZ_MKRR01000097.1, from coordinate 108,797 downwards.
TGCGGATGCGCTATATCTCGCCGGGAAACTTCAACTCGACGGTCAATCTGGTCAATAACCACATCGCGCCTTATTCGTATGTCGATCTCCTCGCGCGCGCCAAAATCGCGTCGGACGGAAGGGACAAGATCGAGATTTACGCCAATGTGTCGAACCTGTTCGACAAGCAGCCGCCTAACGGATCGCTTTATTCGCCCTTCTACGACGTGATCGGGCGCTATTTCTCGCTGGGCGCGAAGATCGCATTTTAAGCGGCAATCGTCGCGTATGTCGGGTGGTGCCCGCTCCAGATGAGCAGGCACCACCTATTGGTCAGCTCGCTGCCGGCTCTGCCGCTGGCTTTGCCGCCGGTTTGGGTGCGCTAGGCTTGCGCGGCTTCTTGGCGGGCGCCGCCGCGCCGTCAGCCTTGGGTGCGGCCGCCGGCTTCGCTGAGGCTGCCGGCTTTGCTGCTGCCGCCGGCTTCGCAGCGGTTGCCGGTTTTGCGGCCGCTGCCGGTTTCGGGGCGGCCGCCGGCTTCGGGACGCTGCTTTTGGCGGCGCGCTTGGGCTTCGCGGGCTTGGCGGGCGCTGCCGCCGCAGGTGACGCTTTGGCGGTTGCCGCCGCCGGGGCGGTGGTCGCCTTCTTCGGCGCGGCGGCCTTCGGCTTTGCCGTCTTGGCGGCGGCCGGCGCGGCTACTTTCGCGCTCGCCGGGGCTTTCGCAGCGGCGGGCTTCTTGGCCGGCGCAGGGCGCGCCGCAGCGGGAGCCGCTGTCGTCTTCGCGTCAGGCGCCGCCGCCGGAGCAGTCGGCTTGCGGCCGAGCCCGAGGCGCTTTGCGACTTCGCGGCGTTCTTCCGAATAACCGGGGGCGACCATCGGATAGGTCTTGGGAAGCTTGTAGCGCTCGCGATATTCCGCCGGCGTCAGCCCGTGCGAGCCGAGATGGCGCTTCAGGCTGCGGTACGGCTTGCCGTCGATCAGGCTGAGGATGTGATCGCGCGACGCGAGGCTCTTGCGCACCGTCACCGCCGGTTCGAATTCCGGCGCGGCGGGCGTGGCTGGCTCGCTCGCCCCGCCCAGCGCCGTCCGCGTCGCCGCGATCAGTTTCGCGAGGTCCTCGTTCGGGACTGAGTTGTTCGAGACATAGGCGCTCAGCAACTGTACCGTCAGCTGCGTGAGATCGGGCTGCTCATTCTCTGCCATCTGGGACTCCGTATCGAGAAAAGGCCGGATTAGCGGGCATGCGATACTTGGATTACTTTTCGACTAAGAAAAACCCCCTTTTTTTGTAAATTCGGGCGGTTTTGAATGTCGGATCGAACGTTGATCGGCATGTCGGGCTAATCGGGATCTTGGCATTCCCGTCGCAACCACTCCCGGAAAAGTGCGAAGGCTTTGATCCGTTTGCTACTTTCCGGAAAGGCGAGCCAATAACTGCGCTCCTCGATCAGCGGCGCATCAAACGGGATAATCAGTTCCCCGGCAGTCAATTCCGGGGTGATGAGAAAGCTGGGCAACAGCGCCGCGCCCCCGCCGGCTTTCACGGATTGCGCGAGCATCAGGAAATGACTGGCATTGGGAAGATTTTCGATTTCCGGCCCGGGCAGACCGAACATCGCGAACCAGCGCGCCCAGGCATCTCTGCGCTGCGACTGCACGAGCAGCGGAACGTGAAGAAAGTCTTCCGGCGAAGAGATTGGGTGGCGTTCGAGCAATGCCGGTGCGACGACCGGTACCACAAGTTCGCTGAACAGCAGGTCATGTTCGGCGTCCGGCCAGTCGGCGCCGCCGACATGGATCGCGCCGTGGAAGGCTTCGCGCGTAAAATCGAAGATATCGGTACGCGCCGACAGATTGACGACTAGATCGGGATGCGCCTGAGTCAATCGTGGCAGCCGCGGCGCGAGCCAGCGCATCCCGAAACTCGGCAATACCGCGAGTTCGATCATATGTTCGGGCTCGGGGTCCATCAGCCTGCCGGTCGCGCGGCGTATTCCGGCCAGCGCCGGGCCGATATCTTCGAGGAACGCATGGCCGGTCTCGTTCAGCGCCACCCGCCGCCCGGTGCGGGCGAAGAGCGCGGCGCCGAGCCATTGTTCGAGATTGGAGATGTGCCGGCTGACCGCGCTTTGCGTCAGATGCAGGCTTTCCGCCGCGCGCGAGAAAGACCCGAGCCGCGCCGCCGCCTCGAAACAATGCAGCATCGCCATCGGTGGCAATCGGCGGCGGTCGTCATATCTCATGCGTGATACTCATATGCATATGCGCATAACAGGACTGTTTATCCCCCGTAAGGTGGGAAATCATGTCAAATCCGCATGAGAGAGAAATGATGGGCGAGATATTGCGATCGACCTGCCCCGCGACGGGCGAGATTCTGTGGGAAGGTGCGGTCGACGATGCCGCGGCCGTCACCCGCGCGCTCGCCGCCGCGCGGCGCGCATTCGATGATTGGTGCGAGACCGATCTCGACGCGCGGATTGCAATCGTCCGGGCTTATGCCGACCGGTTGAAAGCGACCGCGGAAGAACTCGCAGTGACGATCGCGCGCGAAACTGGCAAGCCCCTGTGGGAGGGGCGGCAGGAAGTCGCGTCGATGATCGGCAAGGTCGAGATTTCGATCGCTGCACAGGCCGAGCGCGCGGGATCGCGCACCAATGCGCAGCCGTTCGGCCATGCGGTGCTACGGCATCGGCCACACGGGGTGATGGCGGTGCTCGGCCCGTATAATTTCCCGGGGCATCTGCCCAACGGGCATATCGTCCCGGCGCTACTCGCGGGGAATGCGATCGTCTTCAAGCCGTCCGAGGAAACCCCGGCGACCGGCGCGCTGATGGCGCGGCTGTTTCGCGAGGCGGGGGTGCCTGATGCGGTGCTGTCAGTCGTTCAGGGCGGGCGCGACACCGGCGCGGCGCTGATCGCGGGCGATATCGACGGGCTGTTGTTCACCGGCTCGGCGGCGACCGGCACGATCCTGCGCCGCGCGATGCTCGATCGCCCGCATGTGATCCTCGCGCTCGAACTGGGCGGCAACAACCCGCTGATCGCGTGGGACGGCGATCCGGCGGCGGTGGCGTCGGTGGTCGCGCAATCTGCGTTTATCACCGCGGGGCAGCGCTGCTCATGCGCGCGGCGGCTGATCGTGCCGGAAGGCGCAATCGGTGAAGCTTTCGTCGAGGCGGTCGTCGCGCTTGCCGGGCGGATGCGGATCGGGCCGTGGGATATGACACCCGAACCGACCTTCGGCCCACTGATCTCGGCCGCCGCCGCTGACCGCGCGCGCGCCGCGGTGGCGGGACTGGTCGACGCGGGCGCGCGGCCAGTCCTGGCGACGCGCGATCTGCCGGCATATTCGCCCGCCTTCATGACGCCGGTGATCCTCGACGTGACCGGGATCGACGTGCCCGATCAGGAGATTTTCGCGCCCGTCCTCCAGGTCCGGCGGGTGGCGGATTTCGACGGGGCGATCCGCGCCGCCAACGATACCGCTTTCGGCCTCGCGGCGGGGCTCGTCTCCGAGGATGAGGCGCACTGGACGCGCTATCTCAGCCGCGCGCGCGCCGGGGTCGTCAACTGGAACCGGCCGACCACCGGGGCGAGCGGCGCGATGCCGTTCGGCGGGGTCGGCGCGTCGGGCAATCACCGCCCGAGCGCATATTATGCCGCCGATTATTGCGCCTATCCCGTCGCGAGCTTCGAGGCCGGGCGGCTCGCCGACCTGACCGCGGATATCAAGGGCATCGCCGATGCGTGAGATCAATTTCGACGGGCTGGTCGGCCCGAGCCATAATTATGCCGGGCTGTCGCTCGGCAATATCGCGTCGGCGAAGAATGCGGGGGGCGTTTCGGCGCCGCGCGCGGCCGCACTACAAGGGCTCGCCAAGATGCGCCGGATGCTCGCGCTGGGGCTGCCGCAGGGGGTGTTCCTGCCGCATGCCCGGCCGGACATCGGCTGGCTACGCGCGCTCGGCTTCGCCGGCGACGACACTGCGGTGTGCCGCTCGGCCTGGGCACAGGAACCTGCGCTGTTGCGCAACGCGATGTCCGCCTCGGCGATGTGGACCGCCAACGCCGCCACCGTCTCGCCCGCGCCCGATACACGTGACGGGCGGTGCCATTTGAGCGTCGCCAATCTGTCGACGATGCTCCACCGCAGCATCGAGCACGATCAGACGTTGCGGCAATTGCGGCTGGCGTTCGCCAATCCGCGCTATTTCGCGGTTCACCCCGCGCTGCCGGTGGGGCTGGGCGACGAAGGCGCGGCCAATTTCATGCGCATCGGCCGGTCGCATGCCGATCGCAGCCTCGAAATGTTCGTTTACGGCGAGCGCTCGTCGGGGCCATTTCCGGCGCGGCAGCATCGTGCCGCCAGCGCCGCGGTGGGGCGCCGGCACGGGCTGGCGGAGGGCGACATCGCGCTCGTCCGGCAAAGCGATGTCGCGATCGCCGCCGGTGCGTTCCACAATGATGTCGTCGCGGTGGCGAACGAAAATGTGCTGTTCACCCACGAACACGCCTTCGCCGATCGCGATACGGTCTATCGCGATCTGCTGGCAAGAGTGCCGGGTGCGGTGATCATCGAAGCCCCGGCCGGGCGAGTTAGCCTCGATGCGGCGATCCGCTCCTATCTGTTCAACTCGCAGCTCGTGACGCTCGCTGCGGGCGGAATGGCGCTGATCCTCCCGCTCGAAGCGCACGAGACCCCCGAGGTCTGGGCGTGGCTCGAAGAGGTCAGGGCGGCTGACAATCCGATCGCCCAGCTCGAAGTGGTCGACGTCCGTGAATCGATGCGCAACGGCGGCGGGCCCGCCTGCCTTCGCCTGCGCGTCGCGGTCGATGCCGAGGCGGAGGCGGCGATCGACCCGCGGTTCCTGCTCGATGAGCGCCGCTGCGACCTGATCGAGGCGATGGTCGCGCGCCACTGGCCCGAGCGGATCGCGCCGGACGATCTGGGCGAGGCTGATCTCTGGCATCAATGCCAGACGGCGCGCGCGGCATTATTGTCCGCGCTCGGTTTTCAGGCGGGCGAGCTGTGACCGCGCCGGCGTGGTTCGATCGCAGCGCGGACCTGCCGTTCGTGCGCCCGGTGCGCGCCGACGATCTCGACGCCTTGCTCGCGCTTGCCGCGCTGACCGGGGGCGGGATGACCAATCTGCCCCCCGATCGCGAAACCCTCGCCGAAAAGATCGCGTGGAGCGAGGCTTCGCTCGCGGCCGATATCGCGACGCCGGCGAACGAATTCTACCTCCTCGTGCTTCAATCGGGGGACGGCCGCGTGCTCGGCACCGCGAGTTTGTTTTCGCGGCTCGGCGCGAAATGGCCGTTCTACAGCTACAAGGTCAGCCGGGTGACGCATGTGTCGCGCGATCTCGACCGTAGTTTCTCGACCGAGATCCTCCATCTCGTCAACGATTTCGACGGCGCGTCCGAGGTCGGCGGGCTGTTCCTCCACCCCGATGCGCGCGCCGGCGGGCTCGGCGCGTTGCTCGCGCGCAGCCGCTATATGTTCATCGCCCAGCATCGCCGGCGCTTCGGCGATGCCGTCATCGCCGATCTGCGCGGCTGGGTCGAAGACGGGTCGAGCCCGTTCTGGGAGGCGGTGGCGGGGCCATTCTTCGGCAGCGGCTTCCTCGAGGCGGATCTGCACAATGCGATGCACGGCAACCAGTTCATCGCCGATCTGATGCCGCGCTATCCGATCTACACCAGCATGCTGCCCGCGGCGGCGCGCGCGGCGATCGGACGGCCGCACGACAATTCGGTGCCGGCGCTGAAGCTGCTCCAGGCGGAGGGCTTCGTCTACGAGGGTTATTGCGACATTTTCGACGCCGGCCCGACGGTTCAGGCGCGCACCGACCAGATCCGCACCGTCCGGCAATCGCGCCCGGTCGAGGCGGCGCTGCCGACGCTGGTGAGCGACGATGCGCAACCGCTCGTGGCGCAGGGGCGGGGGCGTGCGTTTCGCGTGTGGCAGGTTGCTGGCGGAGAGGGGCGGTAGGCTTAACTCCCGCCGGCACGTCGAATTTCTTTCGAGCGGATTGTGTTGAGTGCTTCGTCACCCCGGCCTTGAGCCGGGGTCCATCGTGCCTCAGGTTCCGCGACCAGAGCCTTTTGCTCCGCGCTTGCCTCCCGATGGACCCCGGCTCAAGGCCGGGGTGACGGGTGTGCGCGCGGCAGGACCGTGTCCGCCTTACGCCACGACCGGATTGAACCGTGCCGGCGAAACCAGATGCCCGCGCAACGTCCGCAGGCCGCGCGCGAGCCCCTCGCGATCCGCCGCGCCGCCGAGCGAAACCCGGATCGCATCGTCAGGCGCATCGTCGACCGCGAAGCGGCCGGCGGGAATGATCTGCAGATCGTGCCCGCGCATCGCCTCGGCCAGTTCGCGTCCGGTCGCGCCGTTGGCGATCCCGATCCAGAGATGATAGCCGTCCGGGTGCGCGGCATAAGCGATATCGCCCAGCGCCTCGCCGGCGACCGTGCGCCGGGCACGCACCTCGTCGCGCATCTCGGCGACAAGCGTCTGGAGCGCGCCTTGCCTGATCCAGCTACTGACCAATGCGGCGTTGATCGGGGGCGGCATGATCGTCGTCTCATGAACGTCGACCGCCAGCCGAAGCGCCGCCTCGACCGTCGGCGCGCGGACGAACGCCACCCGCAACGCCGGGGAAATGACCTTCGACGTGCTCGCGACATACCAGGAATTGGCCGCGGCGAACGCGGTCAGCGTCGGCAGCCGATCGCCCGCCAGCAGCCCATAGGCATCGTCTTCGATGATCTGCAGCCCGGCGGCGACCGCGGTCTCGGCCAGCGCCTCGCGTGCCGCGGCGGTCAACGTATGCGCGGTCGGATTGTCGTTGGTCGGGACGAGATAGAGCGCGCGGATCGATTCGCCGCGCAAGGCCTCTTTCAGCGCCGCCGCGCTCATCTCGGGCAACGCGACGAGCCGCAGCCCGAGCCGCGCGGCCAGCGCCTTGAGCCCCGAATAGACGTAACGGCCACAGGCGATCGCATCGCCTCGTTCGAGCGTGGATGCGAGGATCGCGTGGAGCGCATTTTGGCCGCCGGCGGTGAGCACCGTTTGCTCCGCCACCGTCGCGGTGCAGATCTGCGCGATTAGCTCCGCCCCGGCGATGCGGTCCTGCAACGCGCCGCCGGGCGGCTGATATTGCAGTCGCGCGCCCGAGCTGTGCCGCAGCAGCGCGGTGGTGCCGTCGGCGATGGCCTTGCCGATCGCGCCCTCGCGCAGATCGGGGGGCATGTTCATCCCGGTATCAACCTGCGGCAATTGCGCGAAGCTGGTGTCGCCGGGTTCGCGGACGAAGCTGCCCAGCCGCCCCTTCGCCTCGATCAGCCCGCGCTGCCGCGCGACGTCATAGGCCTTGGTCACCGTCGTCAGATCGACCTTGAGCCTGCTCGCCAGCTCGCGTTGCGGGGGCAGGCGGTCGCCGCCGCGCAGCCTCCCCGTCGCGACCGCGGTCTCGATCGCATCGGCGATCGCCTGATATTTGGCGCCCGCGCCGTCGATCAGGGCCGGCAACCAAAGCTCAGTCGTCAAAGTCGCTTTTCCCCGCTTCATAGTCGCGGCCGTGAAGCTGCGCCCACAGCCGGCCCGTCCCGGCTTCCTGAGCCCTGTTCACATATTGCGAGGCAACCAGCCAGCCCTTGATCGGGCGCAGCGGCAGCGCGCAGCCCGCCAGCATCAGCGGCACCGAGGTAACGAGATGCACCCAATAAGGCGGATCGAACGCCACCTGCAGCCATACGACGAAGAAGATCAGCGGGAAGGCGACGATGCACAGCGAGAAAAACGCCGGGCCGTCGTCGGGCGCGGCGAAGCGATAATCGAGGCCGCACACCTCGCATTTGTCGCTGACCTTGAGCCAGGCCTTGAACATATGGCCCTTGCCGCAGCGCGGGCAGAGCCCTTCCCAGCCGCTCTTGAGGATCCACCTGAACTTGTCGCCGCCAATTTCTTCGGTCATTGCTCGCTCCTGAGCCATACAATGATCCATACATAAGACATGCAAAGCGGTTGCGCTAGGGGTGATCGACGTTCGGCGGAAATTCGCGACAAATGGTCGCACGTCTCCGTCACCCCGGCCTTGAGCCCGGGCCATTGCGCCGGCAGCGCGGCGGCCAGAGCATCGTGCGGATAGAGGAAAACCGTTCGCCCTGAGCTTGTCGAAGGGCGTCCTACCGCCCGAGAGTTCGGGCCGCCCTTCGACAAGCCCAGGGCGAACGGTGGTGGGTGATCCAGATTTAACAGCCGGTGGGGTGGAGCCGCTCGCGCCGCGCCCGCTGCCGATCAGGCGATGATCAGCTCCACGCCCGCCTGTTCGATCATCCGCGCGTGGACATCGCTGATCCCGGCATCGGTGACGACCACATCGAGTTCGTCGAGCCCGCACACCACCGATCCCGAGGGCGCGGCGAATTTCGAGCTGTCGACCAGCAGCGCGACCCATTCGGCGCGGTCGATCATCTGGCGTTCGGCGGCGGCGAGCACGACATCGGCCTGCATCACCCCCTGCGCGCCGACGAACGCCGCGCCCATGAACAGCCGCGGGGCATAAACGCGTGGCATGCATTCCTCGCCGCCGATGCCGAGGATGATATTCTGCTCGCGAAACACCGATCCGCCGGGCACCGCGATCCGCGTCCCCGGCTGGGGCAGCAAGGCGCTGACCACGTGGAGCGAATTGGTCAGCACTTGGAGATGCAGATCGGCGAGATGGTTGCACATCTGCAGCGTGGTCGATCCGCCGTCGATGATGATCGATTCACCCGGCTTGCACAGCGTCGCGGCGGCGCGGCCGATCGCTTCCTTCTGCGCGCGGTTGCGATCGATATTCTCGTGGAACGGCACCCCGGCGAGCGACTGGACGTCACCGCGCTCGCCCGTCGCCTCGTCCTCGACCAGCCGCGCCCCGCCGCGCACGCGCTGGATCACGCCCTTCGCCTCGAGCCGGTCGAGATCGCGGCGCAGCGTCGCCGGCGAGGCGGGGATCGACGCCTCCAGGCTCTTGAACGACACGAAGCCGGTCTTCCCGATCAGATTGAGGATCAGGCTATCACGTTCTTCGACATGC
>NZ_MKRR01000097.1:86887-99671 GCF_001897045.1 Sphingomonas sp. 66-10 | reverse complement strand
TGCGCGCGCGCCAGCCGCTCGCGCGATAGGCCGGGATCGGATCGATCGCCCCGCCGGCTTCCATCCGCGCCATCGCGAGGATCGGCGAGACATCGGTGCGATAGGCCTTTCGCAGCGTGAGGAAGGCCAGCATCGTATCGTTGGCATCCTGCGCTTCGGCCAGCGCGGCGCGGTCGACGATGCTCGCCTTGGCATAAGCGCCGGCGATCGCCTCGGCCGAGGCGATCATGCTCTCGATCGGATCGGTGACGTTGTGCGACTGGTCGATCATATAGGCCGGGTCGAACCCGTCGCGCGGGTTGAGTTCGGCCTCGATCAGCTCGTTGAAGACGAGGAACAATTGGTGCGGGTTGATCGAGCCGCTGTCGAGATCGTCGTCGCCGTACTTGCTGTCGTTGAAGTGGAAGCCGCCGAGCTTGCCGAAGCGGTGGAGCCGCGCGACGATCTGCTCGATGTTCACATTGGGCGCGTGATGCCCGAGGTCGACGAGGCATTTCGCCTTGGGTCCCAGCTCCTGCGCGGCGAGGATCGACGATCCCCAATCGGCGATGACGGTGGAGTAAAACGCCGGCTCGTACATTTTGTGTTCGAGCAGCATCCGCCAGTCGTCGGGCAGCGCGGCATAGACCTGCGCCGCTGCCTCGAGATAGCGATCGAGCGACTTGGAGAAATCCTGCTGCCCGGGGAAATTGGTGCCGTCGCCGACCCAGATCGTCAGCGCGGTCGAGCCGAGCTGCCGCCCGATCTCGATACAGTCGATATTATGGTCGACCGCCTGCGCGCGCACCCCGGCGTCGCCCGCCGACAGGCTGCCGTCGCGATAGCTCAATTTCTGGCCGGGCTGATCCTGAAAGGTGTTCGAATTGATCGCGTCGAAGCCGAGCCCGAGCGCCGCGGCCTCCTCGCGCAGCGCCGCATAGTCGCTCACGCAATCCCAGGGGAAATGCGGGCTGACGCGCGGGGTGACGGTCGAAAGCTGGTGGACCACCGCGCAATCGGCGAGCTTTTCGTGGATCGTCGTCGGCTCGCCGGGGATCGGGAATTTGGCGAAGCGCGTGCCGCCGCGCCCCGCGCCCCAGCTCGGGATCGCGACCGAAAAGCCTGCGACACGCGCCTTGACCGCATCGATATCCACGCCGCGGCGGGCGAGCGCGCGGCCCAGGCTGTCGTAATCGTCGTGCAGCGCATCGAGGCGCGCGGCATTGTGGCTTTCGATCTGATCGGCCGAAAGCGGCAGTTCCTTCGCCATTGCCCGTCTCTCTCGCTGCTTATCGGGTGAATGCCTGGGCGTTTCCGGCGTCGACATTGACGATGTTTCCGGTCGATTTGGAAGATGCTTCGGAAACAAAGAAATACACCGCTTCCGCGACATCCTCGGGCAGCACGTCGCGCTTGAGCATCGAGCGATTGCGATAATGTTCCTCGAGCTCGGAGCCGGGATCGATGCCGTGCGCGCCGGCGCGTTCCTTGCGCCAGTCGCCGTCCCAGATCCGCGAGCCCTTGATCACCGCATCGGGATTGACCGTGTTGACGCGGATACCGTGCGGCGCGCCTTCCAGCGCGAGGCAGCGCGCGAGGTGGAGCGACGCCGCCTTGGCCGAGGCGTAGGCGGAGGCGTTGACCGCCGCGGCGAGCGCATTCTTCGACCCGATGAACACGATCGAGCCGCCGCCGACCGCGCGCATCAGCGGGAAAGCGGCGCGCGCGCTGAGGAAATAGCCCTCGGTCAGCACGTCGTAATTGCGCCGCCACAATTCGACGCTGGTTTCCTCGATCGACGCGGAGGAGGCGATGCCGGCATTGGCGACGAGGATGTCGAGCCCGCCGAATTCGCGGGTGCATGCGTCGAACGCGGCGGCGACCTGTCGCTCGTCGGTGACGTCGCAGGTTTCGGCGCGCACCACATCCTTGCCGAACGCCTGCGCCATTTCGGCGCGGACGCGCTCGGCGGCCTCGGCGTCGCGGTCGACCAGCACCACGCAGGCGCCGTCGGCCAGCAGCCGCCGCACCGTCGCCGCGCCGATCCCGCCGCCGCCGCCGCTGACCAGGGCGATGCGGCCGACCAGCGGCCTGGGCTTGGGCATGCGGCGCAATTTGGCTTCCTCGAGCGCCCAATATTCGATGCGATAGGCTTCTTTCTCGGGCAGGCCGACATAATCGCCGATCGCCTCGGCGCCGCGCATCACGTTGATCGCATTGCCGTAGAATTCGCCGGCGAGGCGCGCGGTGGTCTTGTCCGCGGCGAAGGTGATGCGGCCGACGCCGGGCACCAGCACGACCACCGGATTGGGATCGCGCATCGCCGGATCGCCCGGCTCCGCGCAGCGCTGGTAATAAGCCGCGTAGAGCTGGCGATAATCCTCCAGCGCCTGTGCGAGATAGGCCTCGTCGTCGAGCCGCGCGGGATCGAGCGCGAGCGGCGCGATCTTGGTGCGCAGGAAATGATCGGGGCACGAGGTGCCGATCGCCGCGAGCCGCGCGAAATCGCGGCTGCCGGCAAATTCGAGGGTTTCGGGATCGTCGGAGAAATGACCGATCTTGCCGCGCTCGCCCGGCATCAGCGCGCGAAGCCTGGGCATCAGCCGCGCGGCGATGGCGGCGCGCTCGGCGGCGGGGCGGGGGGCGACGCGTTCGCCGCCGAAGGCGGGGCCGAGCGCGAGGCGCTCGTTGAGGTAATGGGCGGCGTCGGCGATCAGCGCGACCGTATTGTCGTAGCACGCCTTGGCGGTATCGCCCCAGCAGATGATGCCGTGCCCTTCGAGCATCGCGCCGCGCAGGCTGGGCTGTTCGGTGACGAGTTGACGAAGCTGGAGCCCGAGCTCGAAGCCGGGGCGCTTCCACGGCAGCCAGCCGATCGCGCCGCCCCAGATCGCGTCGGTCGCGGCCTTGCCCGCGCTGGAGGCGGCGAGCGCGATGATTGCGTCCGGGTGGACATGATCGACGTGGGGATAGGGGAGATAGGCGTGGAGCGGGGTATCGATCGAGGCCGCGCGCGCGTTGAGGTTGAAGGTGCAATGCGGCAGATAGCCGACCATCTCATCCTCGAAGTCAACCCCGCGATAGCGCGATTCGAGCCCGAGCAATTTGTCGAGATAGAGCGTGGCGAAGCCGTCGAGCCTCATCGAGCCGATGTCGCCGCCCGATCCCTTGACCCACAGCACCGTCGCCGGCGCATCGGTGAGCGGATCGACCATCTCGATCTTCGCCGAGGTGTTGCCGCCGCCGAAATTGGTCACGGTCAGGTCCGCGCCGAGCAGGTTCGAGCGATAGAGCAGCAATTCCTCGGGCGATTTGCCCGCCGCTTCCGCGTCGGACCAGCGGTTGCGCGGCACGGCGAACGGAATGGCGGACGCCGCGTGGCGCTCCCTTGTCTCGTGTTCAAGCATCCGGAATCACTCTCCCCAGCCGCGCTGTTCGGCGCGGGTCGCTCTATCAAAGTGCCTAGCCATATGCAATCAACTTCGCTAAATATCAATCATCACGAGAACGGGAGGATATATTGGGGGGTGGGCTGAGCGTGGTGCTCGATCTGGGTAAAACCTTGTCGAAGCTCAGCCTGTGGGACGAATCCGGGGCGATGCTCGCGCGCCGGACCCGGCCCAATGAACGTATCGAAGCGACGATCGGCGGCGCGCGCGTGCGGGCGCTCGACGCGGCGGGGATCGAGGAATGGGCGCGCGGGGTGCTGCGCGAATTCGCCGGGCTGGGGCGCGTGGCGCGGATCATCCCGGTCGGCCACGGCGCCGCCGCGGCGATCGTGCGCGACGGAAAGCTCGCTGCGCCGCCGCTCGATTATGAGCAGCCGATCCCGGCCGGGTGCGCCGCGACCTATCACGCCCAGCGCGATCCGTTTGCGCAGACCGGCTCACCCGCGCTGGCCGACGGGCTCAACCTCGGGCGCCAGCTCCATTTCCTCGACACGCTCGATCCCGCGCTGCTGAGCGGCGACGCGACGATCCTGCTTTGGCCGCAATATTGGGCGTGGCGTTTCTCCGGGGTCGCTGCGTCGGAAGTGACGAGCCTCGGCTGTCACAGCGATCTATGGTGCCCGGCGTCGGGCCGGCCGTCGGCACTGGCGGTGCGGCGCGGCTGGGCGGATCGCCTGGCGCCGCTGCGCCACGCCGGTGAGGCGATCGGCACGATCGGCGCGGTCTGGGCTAGCGACACCGGCCTGCCCGCCGACACCGCGGTGTATTGCGGATTGCACGATTCCAACGCGGCGCTGCTCGCCGCGCGCGGCTTCGCCGATATCGCCGGACGTGAGGCGACGATCCTCTCGACCGGGACGTGGTTCGTCGCGATGCGGACGCCGGGAAAGGGCGCAAGCGTCGATCCGGCGGCATTGCCCGAGGCGCGCGACTGCCTGGTCAATATCGACGTTCACGGCACCCCGATTCCCTCTGCGCGCTTCATGGGCGGGCGCGAGATCGAATTGCTGACCGGGATCGACGCGCGCCGTGTCGATATCAACCCCGATCAGCCGGCGATCATCGCCGCGCTGCCCGGTGTCGTCGCGGCGGGGGCGATGGTGCTGCCGACGCTGACGCCGGGGGTGGGGCCGTTCCCCGACGGCACCTCGCGCTGGATCAACCGGCCGGCCGGATCGATCGAGTTGCGCGCAGCGGTCTGCCTTTATGCGGCGCTGGTCGCCGATGCCGCGCTCGATCTGATCGGCGCGCGCGATCGGGTGCTGGTCGAGGGGCGGTTCGGCGAGGCGCAGGCGTTCGTCCGGACGCTCGCGACGTTGCGACCCGATCTGCGCGTGTTCGTCTCCAACCAGCATAATGACGTCTCTTATGGCGCGCTGCGGCTGATCGATCCGGCGCTGGCGCCGCCCGCCGCGCTCGTTCCGGTGCAGCCGCTCGATTGCGATCTCACCGCTTACGCCGCACGCTGGCGCGCGCTCACAATGGCGCAGGAATAGCGAGGCATCATGAAGGCCGCATCGATCACCGATTATCGCGAACTCGCGCGCCGTCGGCTGCCGCGCTTCCTGTTCGACTATATCGACGGGGGTTCCTATGCCGAGGTGACGCTCGGGCGGAACATCGCCGATCTCGAAGCGGTGGCGCTGCGCCAGCGGGTGCTGCGCGACATCGCCGATATCGATCTGTCGACCAACTTGTTCGGGCAGCGGCTGGCGATGCCGGTCGCGCTCGGGCCGGTCGGACTCGCGGGGCTCAACGCGCGCCGCGGCGAGGTGCAGGCAGCGCGCGCGGCGGAGGCGGCGGGGGTGCCGTTCACGCTGTCGACCGTCTCGGCCTGCCCGCTGGCCGAAGTGACGGCGGGGGCGCGCGCGCCGATCTGGTTCCAGCTCTACATGATCCGCGACCGCGGCTTCATGATCGATCTGATGCAGCAGGCGCAGGCGGCGGCGTGCCCGGTGCTGATCTTCACCGTCGACATGCCGGTGCCCGGGACGCGCTATCGCGACTATCGCTCGGGGCTGGCAGGGGCGCCGGGGCTGGGGGGATCGCTCCGCCGCTTCGGGCAGGCGCTCACGCATCCGCGCTGGGCGTGGGATGTCGGATTGTGGGGGCACCCGCATCATCTCGGCAATGTCGTGCCGGTGCTCGCCGGCAAGACCGGGCTCAACGACTTCTTCGCCTGGATGCGCGACAATTTCGATCCGCGCACGCGCTGGGACGATCTCGATTTCGTGCGCCAGCATTGGAAAGGGCCGATCGTGCTCAAGGGCATCCTCGACCCGGAGGATGCGCGCGAGGCGGCGGCGCGCGGCGTGGAGGGGGTGATCGTCTCCAACCACGGCGGGCGCCAGCTTGACGGCGTGGCGTCGAGCGCGCGCGCGCTCCCCGCGATCGCCGATGCGGTGGGGGACCGGCTGACCTTGCTCGCCGACGGCGGCATCCGCTCGGGGCTCGATGTGGTGCGGATGCTCGCACTGGGGGCAAAGGGCGTGCTGCTCGGGCGCGCCTGGGCCTGGGCGCTCGGCGGCGCGGGCGGGGCCGGGGTGGCGCATGTGCTCGATCTGCTCGCGGCAGAGATGCGCGTCGCAATGGGGCTGACCGGGGTTACCCGCATCGCCGAGATCGATAAGCATATTATCGCAAAAGGGGGGGAGGAATGGGCGGAAACCCGCTGATTGGCGTTCTGTTTCATTGGCTTGGCGGGCTTTCGTCGGCCAGCTTCTATGTTCCCTATCGTCGCATCCGCATCTGGTCCTGGGAGATATTCTGGCTGGTCGGCGGGGTATTTTCCTGGCTGATCGCGCCCTGGCTGTTCGCCTCGATCCAGACCCACGATCTCTTCGGCGTGCTCGCCCGCACCCCGGGATCGACCTGGTTCTGGTGCTGGTTCTGGGGCGCGATGTGGGGGTTCGGCGGGCTGACCTTCGGGCTCACGATGCGCTACCTGGGGCTGTCGCTCGGCATGGCGGTGGCGCTGGGGCTGACGACGATGATCGGGACGATGGGGCCGCCGATCTTCCGCGGGACGCTCGGCGCGCTCGCCGAAACCGCGAGCGGGCAGATGACCTTCGTCGGCATCGCGATCACTTTGGCCGGCATCGTCGTGGTGGCATTGGCCGGGCGGCGCAAGGAGCGCGACATGGCCGGCGCCGCCGCCAGCCAGAGCGTCGCCGAGTTCAACCTGCCCAAGGGGCTGGCGATCGCGGTCTTTTCCGGGATCATGTCGGGCTGTTTCGCCTGGGGGCTCGATGCCGGCCAGCCGATCCGCGCGCTGAGCATTGCCGCCGGGACCGATCCCTTGTGGCAGGGATTGCCGGTGCTGTGCGTGGTGCTGCTCGGCGGCTTCACCACCAATTTCATCTGGTGCGGCTGGCTGATCCTGCGCAACCGGTCGGCGGGGCAATTCGCGGGGCGCGGCACGGCGGAAAAGCCGCCGTTGCTGCGCAATTATCTGCTCGCCGCGCTGGGCGGGACGTTGTGGTATTTCCAGTTCTTCTTCTACACGATGGGCGAGAGCCAGATGGGGAAATACGGTTTCTCCTCCTGGACGCTGCACATGGCGAGCATCATCCTGTTCTCGACGCTGTGGGGCTTCGCGCTGCGCGAATGGGCCGGGGTCCGCGCGGGAACGCGGTGGCTGGTGTGGCTGGGGATCGGCGCGTTGTTGCTTTCCACCGTGGTGATCGGCGTCGGCAATTATCTCGCGGCGTAACCGCCGTTGCCCGCATATTCGCGGGCAACGGCGCCGGCGTCAGAACTTCACCGTGATGTCGCCGGTCACGGTGCGGCCGACCTGGTAGAAATATTGGTCGGCCGCCGCTGTCTTGCCGGTGTTGATATTGGTGACGCGCTTCGAGTCGAACAGATTGTTGACCTCGACCCCGAACCGCACCGGGCCGAGTTCATAACGCGCGGACAGGATCGCGCTGTTATAGCCGTTGCTGCGATAGGCGTCATAGGCGTTGAACGACTTGGTATCGCCGGTGACGATCTGGCTGGGATCGGTGAACCACTGCCGGCCGGTCCATTTGTCGATCAGCGAGAAGACCATCGGGCCGTGCTTGAACAGGATACCGCCGGCCGCGGTCCATTCGGGGGCGTTGGCGACCTGCAGCGCCATGAAGCCGGGGTTGTCGGTCTTGGCATAGTTGCGCGACCCGTTGGCGAACACCGCGAGCCCCCCGGGGAAGGCATAAGTGATCTGGCCCTCGATGCCCTTGTACTGCACCGATCCCTGGTTGACCCAGATCGTGCCGACGCCGGGGTCGGGTGAGGTCAGCGAGGCGAATTTGTTGGAAAAGTCGATCTTGTAGACGTCGGCGTCGATGCTCAGTCGCTGGCCGTGATAGACCACGCCCGCCTGATAATTGGTCGACTTTTCCGGTGCCACCGTCGAGCGTCCGGGCGTGTCGACATAGAGCACGCCGAGCGAGGGGGCGAGGAAGCCCTTGGCAAATTGCGCATAGACCGAAAGCGTCGGGGTAGCGGCATAGTTGATCGTCGCGAACGGCAGGTCGGCGCTATAGTTTCTGCTCACCCGCTGGGCGTAGCGCGTCGTCTGGTTATAATCGGCGTCGATGCGGCGGTTGAAATCGACATGCTTGAACCCCGGGGTGATCTTCAGGCCGGGGATCGGGCGCAGTTCGAGTTCGACGAACTCTTCGGTGTGGTTGGTATTGCTGTTCTGGTCGAACTTGATGTTCTGCGGCGTCGCCACCTTGGTGGCCGGGTTGCTCACCTTCTTCTCGACATAATTGGGCAGCATCGTCACCAGATCGACGTCGCGCTGCTGGCGATAGGTGTCGGACCATTCGATCCACGCGCCGGTGGTCAACGTGACAAACCCGAAGTCGAGATGGACCTTGGCGATATCGCCGTACATCCGGTATTTGTTGGTCTTGGTATAGCCGGGGACACCGGCGACTGCCTTGGCGCCGGGGGTCAGCGTCACCGTATTCACCTCGGCGATCTGCTGGCCGTTCTTGTCGAGATGGCCGTAAGCGGTGACGTCGCTGCCGCTCAGCGTCTCATTGTCGTAGCTATAGGTATAAGCGCGGTTCTCGAAGCTCGATTTCGCGCCAAGATCGGCCTCGAACTTGATGATCTCGAAATCGGTGGTCTTGCGGGTGTGGTTATAGCCGAAATAACCCTGGCTCGTCGGATCGTTGTTGAGGCTGTAATATTTGCCGTACTGCCTGATCTGGTCGAGCGTCGCGCCGTCCTTGTCGGGCTGGTTGAAACGATTGACGTTATAGGTGCCGAGGAAGGTCAGCCGCGCATGCGCGCCGAGCGGGACCATCACCTTGCCGAAGACGTTCCACGACCGGAACGGGCTGTAGGTGCGCGCGCCGTCCGACTTCACCCATTGCGTGCTGAACACCGCCTCGGTGCCGCCGAGCTTGTCGATCGCGCCGGTCTGCGCCACCGCGCGGAGCAGATAGGTGTTGAACGTGCCATAGGCCGCCTTGCCCTCGAACCCGGCGGTGTCGCGCGTCGCGCGGCTGAACAGGTTCATGTTCCCGCCGAACGTCGCCTGGCCGAGCGTCGCGGCGTTGCCGGGGCCGCGGTCGACGATCAACGTCTCGACCGTGTTCGACGGGAAGAAGGTATTCGAATGGTGCGTCGGATCGTTGGTGTCGCCGAACGGCACGCCATCATAGGTGACGTTATATTCGCCGTCCTGGAAGCCGCGGATCTGCGCCTTGGATTCGGACAGGCCGGTGCCGTTGGCGCTGCCGTAATTCGAAACGCTCGGCGCGATCAGCGCGATCTGGTTGAAATCGGCGGTGGCGGGGAGCGAATCCTCGATGAACGAGCGCGAGACGATCGATTGCGGCTGCGTCGTCTGGAGCGAGGCGGTGACCGGGGCGATCTCGTTCGCCTTGGTCCCGGTGACGATGACGTCGGAGCCCTCGGCGATCCCGTTGTTCCCGCTGTCCGGCGTTTCGGTCGCCGCGGCGGGGGCGCTCGCATCGACCGGTTCGGCATAGGCCGCGGCGGTGGTCAATGCGTAAGCGATGGCGGTCGCGACCAGCAGGTGCTGGCGCGTGTGATGCGCGAACTTCATGAAAACGCCCCTTTGGCCTGAAACGGCTAGCGGGGCGCTAATTCAGTCCCGTGACGGATTCGTTGCAGTCATGCGACAGATTGAAGATTGAGTTATTACAATGTTCCTGAATTGGGCCGCCGGTTCAGTCGATCGGCGCGGTCGCCGTGACCTCGATGTCGCGCGTCAACCGGATATCGTCCGACGCGCCGCCGACGAGCAGTCGATAGCGGCCCGCGCGCGCCACCCAATGATGCGTTGCGCTGTCCCAGAAGCCGAAGGCGCGCGGATCGAGCGCGAGCGTCACCGTGCGGCTCTCGCCGGGTTTCAGCGCCACTTTGGCGAAGCCTGCGAGTTGCTTGATCGGCTCATCGGGGGTGCGATCGGCGCGCGCGACATAGAGCTGGACGACCTCCTTGCCCGCGCGCTTGCCGGTGTTGCGGACCGACAGCCGCGCGTTGACCGGGGCGCCGGGCGCGACCGTCGCGGGCGCGACGAGCGCGTCATAGCCGAAACTGGTGTAGGACAGCCCGTGGCCGAAGGCGAACAGGGGGGTCACCGCGCGCGCCTCATAACCGCGATAGCCGACCAGCAGCCCCTCGGCATAGCTGGTCTTGATATCGGTCAGCAGCGCGGGATCGTCGGCGCTGCGCTTGGGGAAGGTGACCGGCAGCTTGCCTGACGGATTGACCTTGCCGGTCAGGATATCGGCGAGCGCCGCCGCGCCCTCCTGGCCGGGGAGCCACATGCCGACGATCCCGGAGACCTGGTCCGCCCAGGGCATCGTCATCGCCGCGCCGGCATTGATCACCACCGTCGTCGCGGGATTGGCCGCGGCCACCGCCGCGATCAATTTGTCCTGCTCGCCGGGCAGATCGATCGTCGCGCGATCATAGCCCTCGCCTTCGGTCAGCGACGCCGAGCCGGCGATGACGATCGCGGCATCGGCGCGCTTCGCCGCGGCGACCGCCGCGTCGAAATCGGGGCGCGGCACCCGCATCCCGAATTTGAGCGCCTCATAAGGCGTCTGCCCGGTCACGTAATCGAGCTGGATCGGATAAAGCTTGCCCGCCTCCAGCGTGACGCTGACGATGCGGTTGGGCACCGGAAAGCCGATCACGTCGCGATTGTCGGGGATCGACGCGGTCGCCTTGTCGAGGATCGTCTTGCCGTCGAGCGTCAGTACGCCGCTTCCCGTTCCGCGCACGCTGAACTCATAGGTCCCGGTCGCGGGCGCGCGCAGCACGCCCGACCAGCGCATCGCGGCATAGCCGGTCGCGGCGGCGCTCGCGATATTGGCGCTGATCCGCTTGGTGAAATCGGTGACGCGCTCGCTCTTCACCGGCGCGCCGCTGAAATCCTTGCTGGCGAAATAGCTCGCCTGGAGCCCGGTTTCGCTGCTGTCGGCCGCGGGGCTGAACAGCGCGGGCGCGGCGGTGGGGGGCAATTCCTCATTGTCGACGCCCTTTTCGTAGACCACCGCGACGCCGGGCAGCGCGGCGCGGATCGCCTCGAGCGGGGTCGCCAGCTTGTCGAACGGCGTCACCGCGGAGCTGCCGCCGCCCTGAATCCGCGCGATATCGGCGTTGGGACCGATCACCGCGAGCGTCTTGATGCCGGGCTTGAGCGGGAGCATCCCGGCGTTCTTGAGCAGCACGATCGCTTCTTCGGCGGCGGCGCGCGCGACGGCGCGGTGGCGGACGCCGCCGATCTCGCCCTTGGGCTGCGTGCCGTCGAGTGCGCCGCTGCGCACGATCAGCCGCACGATACGGCGCGCATTGTCATCGAGCTGCGCCGCGCTTACCTCGCCAGCGCGGACCGCAGCGACGAGCTTCTCGCCGAACCATTTCGGCGGACCGGGCATTTCGAGATCGAGCCCGGCGTTGACCGCGGCGGCGGTTGAATGGGTCGCGCCCCAATCGGACACGACGAAGCCTTTATAGCCCCACTCCTTCTTGAGCAGATCGGTCAGCAGCCAGCGGTTCTCGGCTGCATAAATGCCGTTGATCTTGTTGTACGAGGCCATCACCGACCAGGGATCGGCCTGTTTCACCACCATTTCGAAGGCGGGGAGATAGATTTCGCGCAATGCGCGCTCATCGATCACCGAATCGACGACGAAGCGGTTGGTCTCTTGATTGTTGACCGCGAAATGCTTGAGCGAGACGCCGATATTCTTGCCCTGCACCCCGGCGACATAACCGAGCGCGAGCTTGCCGGCGAGGAGCGGATCCTCCGAATAGGTCTCGAAATTGCGTCCCCAGCGCGGGGTGCGGACGATGTTCACCGTCGGCGCGAGCAGCACCGCGGCGCCATAGCCCTGCGTTTCCTCGGCGATCGCGGCGCCCACCGTCCTGGCCAGTTCGGGGTTCCACGTCGCGGCGATCGCGACACCGACCGGGAAGACGGTGGCGGGATGCCCCTCGGGCGAGCGTACCCCGGTCGGGCCGTCGGTTACCTTGATCGCGGGAATGCCGAGCCGCGGGATCGATTGCAGCGTCATCGAGCTGGCACCGGCGAGCAGCGATGCCTTTTCCTCCGGCGTCAGCCGTTGCATCAGATCGTCGACGCGCGGCTCGATCGGGGCAGCCTTTTGGCGATAGGTCATGCTGTCGCTCTGGGTCTGGGCGAGCGCCGGCGTGCCCGCGACCAGCGCCGCAACCGCGGCGCTGGCAACAATAAGCGGTCTCGTCATTATTTGATCGAGGCGAGGTCGGCCGCGGTCTTGGCGAGGATTTCGTCGGTCAGCTTGCCGTCCGAATAGGGCTGGAGCTGCTTGAGGCTGAGCCCCTTGAACATCTCATATTGGGGCAGGCCGATCAGCCCCGGCAGATGCTTGTCGATCACGGCCTTGCCCTGCGCATCCGCCACGATGTCCTGGATCGGCGTGTCGAGCGTGAGCTTCGCCGCCGCGGCGGTCGGGCTGGCGGCAGGGGCCGGCGCCGGCGCGGCCTGGGCGAAAGCGGTGCCGGGCAATAGCAGCGCGGCGATCAGAAACGGCTTCATCTTGGTCATCCTTGGTTGGTGGTTGCGAAAGCCAGCTCAGCGATCATCGCCTCGCGGATCAGATATTTCTGGACCTTGCCGGTCACGGTGGTGGGAAAACTATCAACGAAACGGACGTAGCGTGGCACCTTATAATGCGCGATCCGGCCGCGACAGAAAGCCCGAATTTCTTCCTCGTCGCCGGCACTGTCGGCGCGCAGACGGATCCAGGCGCATAATTCCTCGCCCATCCGCTCGTCGGGCACGCCGATCACCGCGACGTCCTCGACCGCGGGGTGGCTGTAGAGGAATTCCTCGATCTCGC
>NZ_MKRR01000097.1:84491-86878 GCF_001897045.1 Sphingomonas sp. 66-10 | reverse complement strand
CGGTGCCATATCCCGCCGCGTCGATCACCGCGAGATCGCCCGAATGCATCCAGCCCGCGGCATCGATCACCGCGGCGGTCTTTTCGGGTTCGTCCCAATAGCCGAGCATGACCGAATAGCCGCGGGTGCACAGCTCGCCCGGGGTGCCGACCGGAA
Organism: Sphingomonas sp. 66-10; assembly: GCF_001897045.1. Taxonomy (NCBI): domain Bacteria; kingdom Pseudomonadati; phylum Pseudomonadota; class Alphaproteobacteria; order Sphingomonadales; family Sphingomonadaceae; genus Sphingomonas; species Sphingomonas sp. 66-10. Next base: position 86,722 of record NZ_MKRR01000097.1, on the reverse strand, counting down.
GCGTCGCGCCGTCCTCGCCGACCACCTTGCATTCGAGATGCGGCTGGACCCGTCCGATCGAGCCGACGCGGCGATCGAACGGATCGTCGACCGCGGTCTGGAAGCTCACCGGGCTGGTTTCGGTCATGCCATAAGCGATCGTGATCTCGGGCATGTGGAGCCGTTCGATCACCCCGCGCATCAGCGGCTCGGGGCAGACCGCGCCGGCCATCACTCCGGTGCGCAGCGACGACAGGTCGGTCCGGTCGAGCTTTGCGTGGCCGAGCAGCGCGATGAACATCGTCGGTACGCCGTAAAGCGCGGTGCAGCGCTCGCGCTCGATCGTCGCGAGCACCGAGCCCGCGTCGAAACCGGCGGCGGGATAAACCATCGTCGCGCCGTGGGTGAGGCAGGCGAGATTGCCCATCACCATCCCGAAGCAATGATAGAGCGGGACCGGGATGCAGAGCCGGTCGCCGGGCTGGAGCCGCTGGGCGAGGCCGACGAAGAAGCCGTTGTTGAGGATGTTGCGGTGGCTGAGCGTCGCGCCCTTGGGGTGGCCGGTGGTGCCGCTGGTGAACTGGATGTTGATCGCGTCGCCTGCATCGAGCGTCGGGCCGATCGCGGCGAGCCGCTGGCGCGCGGCGTCGTCGGCGTGGCCCGCAACGTCATCGAACGCGATCCAGCCGGGATGCGTCGCGGTGCCGATGCAGACGATCCGGCGCAGCGCAGGGAGGTCGGGCCCGATCTCGGCGACCATCGCGGCATAATCGCTGGTCTTGAAGCGATCGGTGAACACCAAAGCGGCAAGCCCGGCCTTGGCCATCGTGAACGCCGCCTCGCTGGTGCGATAGGCGGGGTTGATCGTCACCAGCACCAGCCCGGCGCGCGCCGCGGCGAATTGGGTGACGGCCCATTCGACGCAATTATGCGCCCAGATCCCGATCCGCTCGCCCGGTTCGAGCCCGAGCGCGAGCAGCCCGGCGGCAAACGCATCGGCGCGATCGAGCAGTTCCGCGAACGTCCAGCGGATGCCCTGTTCGACCGAGACCAGAGCCTCGCGCTCGCCCCAGCGCGCCGCGGCCTGCGCCAGCGCCTCGCCGATCGTATGCTCGATCAGCGGCGGGGCCTGGGTGCCGTGGACGTGGCTGAGGGTGAGCGTCACGATTTCATCCCCGGCGCGACGCAGGTGAAATTGGCCGCGTCGTCGGTCGAACCCTTGCCGGTCCAGCGCGCGACCTTGGGCCAGGCGCAGAGCGGGCGGGTGCGGAGCGGCTTGGCCGGGAAGCCGAGATAGCCGAACAGATCGTTGTCGAACTTGGTCGCGATCATCGTCTCGGGCGCCGGGCCGCCCTGACGCCATGTGTCGAGCGTGCCGAGCGCGTCGAACACATTGGGGCCGGGGCCGGCGAGGCAATGCGACATCCCCGGCGCCATGAACAGCCGCACCGATTTGCCGGCCTCGGCGGGCAGGCGCTTCGTCACCGCCTCGAAATAGGCGATCGTATTCTCGGGCGGAATCGCGGCGTCGTTCCAGCCGTGATAGAGGATCAGCTTGCCGCCGCGCTTGAGGAAGGCGCCGAGATCCGGGCTGTCGCTGTCGAGCAGCGGCGCGAGCCGGCGGCCGGCGGCATAATCGCGCGCGAAGTCGAACGCGCCGGGCTGCCATTCGGGGTTCGAATGGACCATGTAGCGGTAGAATTCGGTGGCGAACACGCCGTGCTGCGCCTTGGGGCCGGTGAGCCACACGTCCCAGGTGCCGGGCACCGCCTCCGCGCCGGGCATATAGCCGGGGAAGAATGGCCGCCCCTTGGCGTCGAGCGCGCCGCGATAGAGCGTGCGTGCCGCGGTCACCTGACCCGCGGTGAGGCACGTGGCCTCGTCGCCCGCCTTGCACTGGAGCACCGCCGGATCGAAGCCGCAGCCGCGCGGATCGTCGAGCACGCCGTCCTTCACTCCGTCCTTCGTGTCGCATTGCGCGATCGCGGCATCCTGCAGCAGCTTGAGCTTGGCATTGGGGATGGCGGATTCGGGGCGGGCGAAGACCGCGCGGTCGTCGCGCATGAAGGCAGCCATCATCCGCGTCCAGGCATTGGCGGGGGCGCCGGCGATGATCGCGTCATAATCCTCCGGGTAACGCTGCGCCTCCATCAGCGCCTCGCGTCCGCCGTCGGAACAGCCCTGGAAATAGGCCGCCCTGGGGGCATTGCCGTAATAAGCCGCGATCACCGCGCGGCCGGTGCCGGCGGCGA
>NZ_MKRR01000097.1:36396-84426 GCF_001897045.1 Sphingomonas sp. 66-10 | reverse complement strand
ACGGTGGCATAGCCCCTGGCGAGCGCGCCCTGCATCGTGAGCTGGGGCAGCAACATGCTCCCGCCATAGCCGCCATTACCCGCACCCAGCAGCTTGCCGTTCCACGCCGCGGTGAGCGGCAGCCACACCTCGACCTTGATCGACGACCGCGGCGTGGGGGTGAGCGTCGCGCGGACGCGGCAGAAGGCGACCTGCGAGGGGAGGCCGGGCACCCCCTCCTTGGTGGTGACCATCGCGCCCTTCGCGACTTCCTCCGCCGCGACGACCTTGCCGTCGGCGAGCGTCAGCCCGGTGAGCGCCGCGCAGGCGCCGCCGGCGGGGGTGCCGGGCTGGGTTGCCGCGACGGGGGCGAGGTTGCTGCCCGAGGCGAGGAGCAAAGCGGCGAGCGCGCCGAGCGTACCGACATGCATGTTCATTTGCGGAGCAATCCTTTCGCGGCGAACCACGCCTGCGCCTGCCCGGTCCAGGCATCGGAGGCCTTGCCGCTCTTGGCGATGCCGAAGCCGTGGCCGCCGTTGGCGAAGGTGATCAGCGAGGCTTCCGCCCCGGCGGCTTTCCACGCGTCGACGACCCGCACGGGATCGGTGCCGACGAGCGGATCGTCCTTGGCGGCCATCGCGAGCAGCGGCGGCGCCTTGGCCGGCACGTTGAACGCATCGCCCACCACCCCGGGGTACATCGTCACGACGAAATCGGGGCGGCTGGCCGCCTTGGCGGCCATCACCGTCCACACCGTCACCGCGCCGCCGGCGGAAAAGCCCATCATCCCGATGCGATCAGGCTTCACCCCGTATTTCGCGGCATTGGCGCGGACGTAGCGCACCGCTTCCGCGCCGTCGGCGGTGGCGAGCGGGCGGAGCGGGGTGATCGCCTGCACCAGCGACTTGCGGTTCATCAGCCGGCCGAACAGCACCATCCCGAAATTGTCATTGGTCGGGAGCAGGCGATAGCGCAGCACGAAGGCGGTGATGCCGAGGCTATTGAGCCATTTCGCGACGCCATCGCCTTCATTCTCGATCGACAGCATGTGGAAGCCGCCGCCCGGCGCGACGATCACCGCGGTGCCGGTGGCGATCTTGGGATCGGGCGCGAAAACGGTCAGCGTCGGATCGGAAACGTTGCGGGTAATCCGGCCATAGGGCGCCTTGGTCGCGGTGGTCTCGGGCTGCATCGCGCCCATCGATCCGGGGGCGCCATTGGGCCACAGGCGGATCGCCTGTTGCGCCTGCGCCGTCGTGGCGCCAGCGACCAGCGCGAGAAGCGCGGCCAAGCGGGCAAGGATACGCATCATTGGCTTCCTCATTTCTTCTTCGCCGCGTCACGCGCGGCGGCGATCGCCTTGATCGTCGGCGCATCGGCGGGGGCAGTGTCGGTCTTGTCGCCGGCGATCCGCAGCATCACCGGTGCGGCCGGCACGAAGCGCGGCCAGGCGGGCAGGCCCCTGGCGTTGGGATCGCCGGTCTTGGCGAAGTGCGTCCAGTAATCGGCGACCTGCTTCGCCGCCGCCAGATCGGCCGCGGTCGGCTTGATGCCGGCCGCGGCGAGATTGTCGAACTGGAACGGCACGTCGGAGGCATGGACCGCGCCGGGCAGCGACGCGCGTTTTTCCTCGGCGACATAGCCGAAGCGATAGAGCCAGGTCGGCGCCCCCGCCTTCGTCGCGCGCGTCGCGAGCGAGAAGGCGGGTTCGGTGAAGGTGAGGTCGCTCGAAACGTGGCGCTCATAATTCTCCGCCGAGCCATAAGCTGCGCGCACCGCGTCGGCGGCGGGGCCGAGCGTCGCGCTGGCCTTTTCGGCGAATGCCTTGCGGAAGGGCGCCGGGATGAACCCGAGCTCGTCGCTGTTCGAGCCGACGATAGCGCTGATGCCGCGCGCCGCACCGGCGGCGAGCAAGGTGTCGGTATCGCCGGTGACGATGCGCCCGTCGGTGATCGGGCCGGAATAATGCGCCTCGTCGCCGTTGAGCAGGTTGATGCCGCCCTGCACCTTGTCGGCGGGGAGCGCGCGCAACGCGACGAGATCGTCGGGCGCGACATTCTCTCTGGTCGCGAAGGCGACGCCCTTCGCCTCGGCCGCGGCGAGATCGGGCCAGCTATCCCGCCCGCCGCCCGAGGCCGCGATCGCCTTGACGAACAGCCCCTTGGCAGCGGGCGAGACCATCAGCCGGCCGACCGATTCCCCGCCGGCGGATTCGCCGAAGACGGTGACGTTCGCCGCGTCGCCGCCGAACGCCGCGATGTTGCGCCTGACCCAGTCGAGCGCGGCGATCTGGTCCATCAGCCCCCAATTGCCGGTCGCGCCGCCCGCCGCCTCGCGGGTGAGCGCGGAGGTGGCGAAGAAACCGAACCGCCCGAGGCGATAGTTGAGCGTCACGACCACTATGCCGCGCGCGGCTAACCGCGTCCCATCAAGGATCGCTGCGCTGCCCGATCCGGTCGAGAAGCCGCCGCCGTGGATATAGACCATCACCGGCAGCTTCGCGCCGGCGCGTGGCCGGGGCGTCCAGACGTTGAGGAACAGGCAATCCTCGCTCATCGGCTGATTGCTGTTGGCGACGTCGCCCGGCATCCGCGACTGGACGCAATCATTGCCATAGCCGGTCGCGTCGCGCGTGCCGGTCCAGCCCGCGACCGGCGCGGGGGCGTGCCAGCGCAGCGCGCCGACCGGCGCCGCGGCATAGGGAATGCCCTTGAAGCTGGCGATGCCGTCGGCGCTCGCGCCGCGCAATGCGCCGCCGTCGGTGCGCACCACCGGGGCCTGATCGGCCGGCGCGGCGGCGGCGAGCAGCAGTGCGAGCGCAGGCAGAACGGCTTTCATCGATGATCCCCGGTGACGAAGGTGAAGCTGCCCGGGCCGGTGGCGTATACCGTCGCGGCATCGGTCTTGCGCAGCAAGGTCGCACCCTCCGGCGCCGAACCCACAGCGCCGAACCCGGCCGGCACCCAGATCTCGCCGGTCGCGTTCAGCGGGATCGTCGCGGTGAGGCTTAGCCGGCCGTTGTCGACCTGCCACGCGGCGCGCGCCTCGCCCTGCGGGGTCGCCATCGTCGCGGCGGCCGAGGCGAGCCCGCGCGGGATTTCGGGGCGGATCACGACGCTGCGATAGCCCGGCGCGCCGGGGCGCAGGCCGGCGAGCCGCTGGCGCATCCAGTCCGCGATCGACCCGAAATAATGATGATCGAGTGAGCGCGCCTTGAGCGTCCACGCCTCGAACATCGTCGAATGCCCGTTCCTGATCCAATAGCCCCAGCTCGGCTCGTCGGTGCGCGTCGCGACGCGATAGGCGAGGTCGGCGTGGCCGTAATCGCTGAGGATATCGAGCAGATAGCGCGTGCCATAAACCCCGGCGCGCAGCCCGCGCGCCTCGACATCGCGCGCGATCGTATCGGCAACCTTCTGCTCCGCCCCCGCGGGCGTCATCCCGAAGGCGAGCGGCAGGATATTCTGCGACTGGGTGGGCGCCTTGGCCGCGCCCTTGTCGTCGAGCGTGCGATACCAGCCGTTCGCGGCATCCCAATAACGCGCATTATAGGCGCGGCGGATATCGGCGGCGAGCGCGGCATAGCGAGTCGCATCGGCGGTATTGCCGATCACCGCGGAGGATTTCGCCAGCAGATCCGCCTCGTGGAAGAAATAGGCCACGGTGATCGCATCGATCCCGCCATTGTTGGTGGCGAAGATATCGAGCGGGCCGGGCGCGCTCCATTCGCTGAGCCCGGTGTTGTGGCGATAGTCGGGCGCCTTGAAGACGGCGGCGGTATAATCGACCAGCCGCTTCTGCATCTCGTGCATCCGCGCGAGGATGCGGGTGTCGCCCTGCGTCTGATACAATTCCCACGGCAGGATCATCGCCGCGACGTCCCACGGGGTCGACGGCCCCCAGACGAACGACCAGCCGGGCGTCCCCTCATAGCCGTAGAAGGGGGTGGCGGGGACGATCTCGGGGAGCTCGCCGCTCGCCGCCTGCGCATCGGGGAAATCGGTGAGCCATTTGGTCCAGACGCGCGAGATATCGAGGCTGCGCGCCGCCGCGCCCGCCGATGCCTGGGCGTCGCCGGTCCAGCCGTTTTTCTCATAGGTCGGCGTATCGGTCTGATAGCCGTGCATATTGTTGAGGATCGTGGCGATCGCCGCCTGATCGATCTGGTTGAGCAGCGGATCGGCGCTGGTGAAGCTGCCCACCGCGGCGACCGCCGAATGTGCGACCTTGCCGGTCAGCGTCGCCAATGTCGGGGTGCCGGGGAAGCCGCGTAGCTCGACATAGCGGAAGCCGCGATAGCCGAAGCTCGGCGCCCAATGTTCGCGTCCCTTGCCGGCGAGCGTGTAGCGATCGGTCTGGAGCTGCGCGTCGATCAGCCCCGAGGCGGGGACGACAAGCCCGTCGTCGCCGATACGCTCGCTCGCGACGAGCGAGACGGTGGCGCCGCGCGGCCCGCTGACGTCGAGCGCGGTCCAGCCGGCGAAGATCCGCCCGAAATCATAGACCCAGACGCCGGGTTTCACCTCCTTGAGCGAGACGGGACGGATGTCCGCGACCGGGGCGATCGGCTCGACATTGGCGGCCTGCAACACCCCCTTCGGCCCGGATACGGTCTGTACCGCGCCCCAGCCCGTGCCCGCAAAGCCGGGCATGTCCCAGCCGGCCGGCAGCAGCCGCGCGTCATAGCGCTCGCCGCGGTGGAGCGAATCGTTGAGCGTCGGGCCAGAGATCGTTCGCCAGCTCGCATCGCTCGCGATCGTCTGGCGCGAGCCGTCGGCGAACGTCACCTCGAGCTGGGTCTTGAGCGCGGGCTCGCCGTGCCACGGTGCCTCGTTGAAATACCATTCATTGGGATCGGTGAGGCCATACCAGCCACGCCCCAGTTCGGCGCCGAGCACGTTGCGTCCGACGCGGACGCGATCGGTGACGTCATAGGTCTGGTAGAGGACGCGCTTGTCATAGGCGGTGAACCCGCTCGCCATCGCGCTCGCACCGATCGTGCCGCCGTTGAGGTGGACGCGCGGCCAGCCCGCCCCGGCGACATAGAGCCGCGCCGCGGCGATCGGCTTCGCCGGCAGCGTGAAATCCTTGCGGACCAGCGGGGCGGGGGATTCGATCGGCAGGACGATATCGATATTCGGCACCCCGGCCGCGACGACCAGCCCGTCGGCCTCGACCGTGCCGCCGACGAATGGATTGTCGTTGGCCGCGAAGCGCGTCGCGAATGCCGGGCTGCCGGTGCCGGTCACCTCGACGGCGTGGATCGTCGCGGCCTTGGCGTCGCGCGAGGAATAGCCGATCGTGCCGTGGGTCTGCGCGGCATCGGTGATCGTATCGACCTGCCTGCCGTCGATCGCGGTGACGATGCTCGTGCCGCGCGCGGTGATCGTGATGCGGTGGCGGACGCCCTTCAAGGTGACGCCGGTGAGCGGCACGCGCTTCAATTCGGTGAGCTTGACCCCCGAGCTCGAGCCGCCCGGATAATGCCGCACCCGCGCGATCAGCACCGCGCCGGTCTTTTCCTCGGCGAGCGTCCAGACATAGGCCTCGCCATAGGTCTTGCCCGCGGCGCGCGCGCGGAACAGCAGGTCGATCGAATTGCCTGTCAGCGTCAGATCGCTGGTGAAGCGGAGATCGGCCCAATCGTGATCGCGGCGCGCGGGGCCGGCGATCCATTGCGCGGACCAGTCGGCGGGGGTGAGCAGCCCCATTTCCCACCACGCCGGCCGGCTCCAGCCGCTTTCGCGGCCGTCGGCGTCCCATGTCTTGACCTGCCACCAATAACGCGTCCGCGCGGCGAGCGCGGGGCCGGCATAGGGGATTTGCGCGTTGGCGGCGGAGGCGATCCGGCCGCTGTCCCACAATGGCCGATCGGTCTCGAGCGCCCCGGCGCTGTCTGCGACGCGGATGCGATAGGCGATCTGCCGCCGCGCGCTCGGCTGCCAGCCGAGACGCGGCGCGGGTTCGTCGATGCCGAGCGCGGCGTCGGTATATTCAACCGTGAGCCGTGAGGGGGCGGGATCGGCCCCCTCTGCGGCTGCGGCAACGGCGAGCAGGGCCGCCACGCCGATCGTCGGGATCGACCACGGAAATGATACCGGCTTGATGACCCCCTCCTAGAATTTGGTTCGGATACCGAACGTTACGAGCCTACCCAGCGTGGTGCCATTGGTATAGGCGGCGGACGTGTTGAGCCACGGCGGATCCTGATCGAACACATTGTCGATGTTGACGGTCAGCATCGCATTCTTGACGAAGCCGTGCTCGCCGAGATCGTAACCGAGGAACAGATCGACGGTCTTGAAGGCGTCCACCCGCGTCTGCTGCGGCACGAGGAGGATCGGATAACCGCCCCTGTAGTTGAACGAGGCCGATCCGACGAACCCGCCCGCCTTGCCACCCAATGTAGCGACGAAGGAGAGGCGGCCGACGCCGTTCTCGAGATCGTCGGCGAACGGGCCGCCGGCCACCGCCTGCGATTTGCGGTTGAGCGTATAGGTGCCCGCGACGCTCGCGTTGATCGCGCCGAACCCGGTCTTGCGGACATAGGACAGGTTGAAATCGAGCCCGTCGGTATTGACCGCGCCGAGATTGTTACGCCGCGCGTCGATCACGATATACGGACTCTTGCCCCCGGCATAGAGCGAGTCGATGCTCGGCGCGCCGACCACATTGAGGTTGCCGACCAGCGCCTTGGCCTGCGCCAGCGTGGGGTTGACGATATAATAGCCGGCGAAATTGGGCTGGGTGAACAACGTCGGCTGGGTGAACGGCACGAGCCCGATCGCGTCCTTGAACCGCACATTATAATAAGTGAGGTTGAGCGCGAGGCCGGGAATCCGGCTCGGTGCCCAGTCGAACCCGACCGACCAGGTATGCGCGCGTTCGGGGCGCAGCTTGGGATTGCCCCCCGCCAGCACGACGGTCGAGCGCAACTGGTTGAGCGGGCTCGCCCCCGGCGCGATGAACGGGCTGAACGGGAGCGCGGTCGCGCGTGAATCCGAAGTGCTGCTGGTATCCGCGAGGCTCGGCGCGTTGAACGAGGTGCCGTAATTGCCGCGGATCGTCAGGTCGCTGATCGGCTTGTAATTGATGCCGACCTTCGGATTGGTGGTGCCGCCCTGATCGCTGTAATCGTCGTAGCGGATCGACCCCGAAAGCTGCAGCCCGCGTAGGCCGGGGCTGCCGTTTTCCGGCCCGATCAGCGGAATCATCAATTCGCCGAAGGCCGAGCGCACGTCGCGCGAGGTGCGCGAGGTTTTGACATTTGCATAGGACCCGACCGCCCCTTGCGCGATCCGCGAGGCGAGCCCGGCATAATAATATTCCGCGCCGACTGCGAGGCGCACGTCGCCGCCCGGAAGCTGGGCGAGCGAGCCATCGAGGATCAGCCGGCCATCGGCCATTTCCTGCGTCGCATCGCCGTAATTCTCGTAATTGCGGATCGCGGCGAGCGCGGCGGGGCTGCTGGCGGAGAGGTTATAGGGGTTGAGTGCCATCCCGGGGATTAGCCCGGCGAGCGCCAATGTGGCGGTCGTCGTGTCGATCGCGCCTTCGCGCACCTGATTATAGCTGCGGCCGAAATTGCTCTCGGCGCGAAGCTGCCACTTGTCGCTGAGCTTGAACGAGAAGCCCGGGGTGACGCCGTAGGATTCGAAGCGCTGGCGGCTCTTCAGGCTGTTGCCGAAGACGTCGGCGAACGAAAAAGACGCATTCTGCTGCAATTCGCCGGTGATTGAGCGGAAGAACGGGTTGAGCACCGAGATCGTGCCCGACATCATCCCCGGTGCCTCGCTCACGGTCGTGTCGCGCCGCGACCAATAAGCGGTTGCCGAGAAACTGACGCTGTCGTTGAGCCGCTGGGTGAACGAGCCGAACACCGAATTGCGCCGCTCGCGCGGGAACAGTGTGGCATAGGCATTCGGGTCGCACTTGTTGACCGTGCCGGCAACGAGCCCGGGGAGCGCGTAATTGGTCGCGCCGACCTGGATATTGCCCGGCGCGCAGGTGGTGACACGGAAATCGCTGCCGCCCTTCGCGCGGAGATCGGGCGAGGTATAGTCGCGGTCCTTATTGTAGATCTCATTGTGCCAGACATAGGCATAAGAGAGGTAGAGCGAGCCGCTGCCCCAATCCTTGCCGACGGTGAGATTGCCGTCCACCGAGCGATAATCGCCGACGAAGCCGTAGCGCATATTGGCCGACACGCCGTCGAAGCGCTTGCGGGTGATGAAGTTGATCACCCCGCCGATCGCATCCGAGCCATAGACCGCCGAGCCGCCGTCGGGCACCACCTCGACACGCTCGAGCACGTCGGGCGGCAGGATCGAGGGATCGATCGTGGTCTGCAGGATTCCCGCGCCGACCCCGCGCTGGCCGTTGAGCAGCACGAGCGTGGTGTTGCCGCCCGATGCGCCGAGGTTGCGGATATTGGGGCGCACGATCGGCAGCCCGAAATTGGCGAGGCCGACCGGGATCGTGCCGAAATTGCCGACCTGCGGGATCTTGGCGAGAAGATCGTTCGACGAATTGACGCCGCGCGCGACGATCGTGTCCTGCGTGATGCCGATCACATTGGTGCCGGTGGGGGCGACCCCGCGCAGCAACGTGCCGGTGACGACGACATCGGCCTGATCCTCGGTGGGCTGCGCATCGGGCTGCGCGCCGATCGTGTCGGTCGCGGCGGCGGTCTGCGCCTGCGCGGTGCCGGCGGTGGCCAGCATCATCGCGATCGCGAGCGTCGAGAGCCCGGCGAGCGTCGCCCGACGTGAATTAGGCTGCGGTCGAACTTCGGTGTTCATAGATCCTCCCCGTCTGAATCGTTCGAACTCTTGTTTTTCCGCGCGTCGTCCGGCGGGCGGAATCGCTCACACGGCGACTTTCCACAATCGTTCAATCTCGATCTTTTTCGATCATGTCAATGATCAAATTAGATTGCGAAGGGCGGGGATCTGGTTTCGGGAGGGGCGCCGCACGTAAACGCGCGCCGCCACCCGGCCTCGAGCCGGAGTGGCAGGAGAGGGGGAGAAAAAAGCGCGCCGGTCGCTCAGGCGGGCAGGCGCGCCCGCTCGGCGGGACGCACCGACGCCGATTGCACCGCGACGATCGCCTCGATCTTGGCGAGCAGCACCGCCAGCGCGTGATCGGGGAGATTGTCGACGTCGACCGCGAAATGCTGCACCCCCTCGAGCCGCTCCGCCGCGATCGAGAGCGGGAGGATATTGTGCTGCGCGATCAGCCCGAGCACGCGGAGCAGCGCCTGCGGGCAGAGGTCGGCGGCGACCGACAAAGTGACGATCCGCTCACGCGGCACCTTGGTTTCGGCAGACTGATTCCGGCGCGCAGACGCCGCGCGCGACATGACATTGGACATGGAAAAGCACTCATCATTCGAATGAAAGATGCGCCGGTGCAGCGGCGCGGACGGCGCGCCGGATCAGTTGATCCGGCAGCTCGTAATTCGAATGCGGCTGCTCCGACCCTGCACGACCGAAGCGCCGGCGGTAAGTCGCGCCGTCGCAAGGATCGTAAGAAGGGCTCGTGCCGTGATCATGCTGCGCGGCGCTTAGCCGAAAATCGCGGGCGATTTCCACAGCTTTTTGTGCCGGCGGAGCATGCCCTCCGGTTATCGCCGCGATCCAGCTTGAGATCGCAATTCGCCGTTACTGGCGTTAAGTGGTTCGCATGTCCGCTATCATCGATCCGTTCCACGCCATCGCCATCAGCCGCACCGCGCATCGCCTGACCGCGGAGGGGCGCTCGATCATCCATATGGAATTCGGCCAGCCCTCCACCGGCGCACCCGCCGCCGCGATCGCCGCCGCGCATCATGTGCTCGACCATGATCCGATGGGCTATTGGGAGAGCGGCGCGCTCAAGGCGCGGATCGCGCGGCATTATGCCGAAACGCAGGGGCTGACGATCGACCCCGAGCAGATCATCCTGACCTGCGGCGCCTCGCCCGCGCTCGTTCTCGCTCTGTCGTGCGTGTTCGCGCCGGGCGAGCGGGTGGCGTTCGCGCGGCCCGGCTATGTCGCCTATCGCAACACGGTGAAGGCGCTGCATCTCGAAGCGGTGGAAATCCCCTGCGGCGAGGCGGAAAGGTTCCAGGTCACCGCCGAGGCGATCGAACGGCTCGACCCCGCGCCGCACGGGCTGATCCTCGCCAGCCCCGCCAACCCGACCGGGACGATCGTCGCGCCCGAGGAAATGGCGGCGATCGCCGCGGTGTGCCGCCGGCGCGGCATCCGCATCGTCTCGGACGAAATCTATCACGGGCTGAGCTATGTCGGCCCCGCGCGGTCGATGCTGCGCGACGACGCCGGCGCGCTGATCGTCAACAGCTTCTCCAAATATTTCAGCATGGCCGGCTGGCGGCTCGGCTGGCTGGTGGTGCCGCCCGAGCTGATCGACGCGGCGCGCGCGCGGATGGGCAATCTGTTCCTCACCCCGCCGTCGCTGGCGCAGCATGCCGGGCTGATCGCATTCGACGAGCGCGACGAGCTGGAAGGGCATATCCGCACCTATGCGCGCAACCGCGAGCTGATGCTCGCCGCGCTGCCCGCGCTGGGATTGCGGCGGATCGCGCCGCCCGACGGGGCTTTCTATATCTATGCCGATATCGGGCATCTGACCGACGACAGCATGGATTTCTGCATGCGGCTGCTGGTCGATACCGGAGTCGCCACCGCGCCGGGGGTCGATTTCGATCCGGTCGAGGGGCATCGCTTCGTGCGCTTCAGCTTCGCGGTGTCGACCGATCGCGTCGAGGAGGCCCTGCGCCGCCTGACGCCGTGGTTCGCCGCGCAGCAGGCGGCGGTGGCGGCCTCGTAAAGCATCGCGTCAAATTGGGGACACGTCCCCTCCATCCCGACCTTCGCCGGGGAGTCGGGGTCCCGATCTTCGGGGGAGAGCGAGCGCGAACCTCATTTGTGCTCCCGCGAAGGCGGGAGCCCAGCCTGGGTCCCCCGCCTTCGCGGGACACAAGGAAAGGGGCGGGTCGCTCGACAGCTCATCGGATCGCCACCGCAACCAATGCGGTTGAAGGGATCGGCAGCACCGGGCGATCGCCCGCCATCCGCCGCGCCTCGGCCACGACCGCGGCCTTTTCGGCATCGGTGAGGCTCGTCCAGTCGGGCGACATGCCGAACAAAGTATCGGGATCGGCGAGTGCGGCGATGTAGAGCGCGTAATCGTGGGTCACGCTTTCGATCTGCGGATCGCGATATCCCGCCGCGACCAGCTCGCGCGCAAAGTCGCCCGGATCGCTCAGCGCCTGCACGCCGGCCGGCATCGTCATCCCCTCGCGCTCGGGGAACAGCTTCTGGCGGATCTGGCCGAGCAGAAGGAAGGTCGCCGCGCCGCGCGCCTGCCAGGTCGCGACCACGCCGGTGCCGCCCGGACGTGTAACCCGCGCCATCTCCGCAAGTCCCTTGCGCCAATGGGGGAACATGATCACCCCGAAGATCGAGAACACTGCGTCGAACCCGGCATCGGGCAGCGCGAGCGCCTGACCGTCCATCACGCGTGTCTCGACATTGCGCAGCCCCGCGGCGGCGATGCGCGCGACCATACCGGGCGAGAAATCGGTCGCGAGCACCTGCGCCCCGGTCCGCGCCGCCGCCAGCGCCAGCGCGCCGGTGCCCGCCGCTATATCGAGAACGCGGCTCTCGGGGGTCAGCGACACGCGTGCCAGCGCCGCCGCCGCATAAAGCGCGGTGAATGGGTGGGCGGTTCGCTCATAATGCTGCGCGGCGCTGTCCCAATGAGCGGGGTTCTCGAATTGTCGCATTGTCGGCACTCCACGAATCACGTAACATTAAAAGTATCGTGATCGACCCGACTTGCCAATCCCGGCCGCGACGAAGAGGATCGCGAGGTGCGTAACGACAGCCGCCTTTCCCGCATGCTCCACGTGCTACTCCATATGGCGCGACACGAAGCTCCGCTGACGTCGGATGCGATCGCGCGGATGCTCGGCACCAACGCCGTCGTGGTCCGCCGCACGATGGCCGGGCTGCGCGAGGCCGGTTATGTGCGGTCGGAAAAAGGGCATGGCGGGGGGTGGGCGATCGCTGCGGACCTCACGAAAGTGTCGTTGCTCGATGTCCATCGCGCGGTGGGCGGCCCGCGCATCTTTGCGATCGGCAACGAAAATCCCAATCCGGGTTGCGCGGTGGAGAAGGTCGTCAACGATGCGCTGGAGGATGCCTTGCATCAGGCCGAGGCGCTGCTGATCGAGCGGCTGGGTGCGGTGAGCCTCGCCGAACTGGCGCGCGATTTCGACGTGCGCTGCGCAACGGCGCATCATCACTGAGCGTGCGGCTTCGTCGGCCTGCCCGGCTTTTCTCTTTTCCTTAACAGAGGCGTAGCCTTACCGTCATTGAGCCTCGCCATAGCTCCGCGCTCACCATCCGGGAGGGACACGGGGATATGAAGGCGTCGTTCTGCGCGCGGTTCAATGCGTTGCTATTGGTTTCTTCGCTGGCGGTGCCGGCGGCTGCGGAGACGCGCGCGCTTCCCGAAGACGGCGGGGCCGCCCCGGCGGCGGAGACCGCCGACAGCGCGGATACCGTCATCGTGACGGGTACGCGGTCGCAGGCGCAAACCCAGTTTTCCGCGCTGTCGCCGGTCGATGTCTTCTCCGCCAAGACGATCCAGTCGACCGTGTCGAGCAGCCTCGACACCAAGCTCGCGCAGCTCGTCCCGACCTTCACCGTCAAGCGTCTGCCGTCGTCGGACGGCCCGCAGTTCGTCCGTCCCGCATCGCTCGACGGGCTGTCGCCGGACATGACGCTGGTGATGGTCAACGGCAAGCGCTTCCACCGCTCGGCCTTTCTCAACGGCGGCGCGGGCGGCGCGCAGGCGGCGGATCTCGCGCAGATCCCGTCCTATGACATCAGCCATGTCGAGGTGCTGCGCGACGGCGCGTCGGCGCAATATGGCTCGGATGCGATCGCCGGGGTGATCAATATCATCCTCGACGACAAGCCGGGTTTCTCGGTCTACGGCCAGGGCTCGCAATATTATCGCGGCGACGGCCGGCAATGGCAGCTCGGCGGGCGCGCGGGCTTCGCGCTCAACGGCGGCGGGCATGTCGTCGTCACTGGCGAATATAGCGATTCCGACGCCACCTCGCGCACCGCGCAGCGCCCCGACGCGATCGCCTTCCAGGCCGCCAATCCGCAGATCGCGGTGCCCAATCCGGTGCAGCATTGGGGCAACCCGGAATTCAAGGCGCTCAAATTCGCGGTCGATGCCGCGACCCCGATCGGCGACGCGCTCGAACTCTACGCCTTCGGCACTTATGCCCGCACGCGCGGCGCCAATGACATCAACTGGCGCAACCCGACCCCGGGGGTGAACGACAATATCTTCGGCAAGCCCGGCGCGCCGTTCTTCCCCGGTTTCGATCTGCGCAAAATCTATCCGGCGGGGTTCGCGCCGCGCGAGGGCATCCGCGCCAACGACGGGCAGGCGGTAGCCGGGCTGCGCGGCAAGGGATCGTCCAATTTCACCTGGGATGTCAGCGGGTCTTACGGCGTCAACGACACGCAGTTCATCCTCAACAATTCGATCAACGCCTCGCTGGGGCCGGCAAGCCCGTTCAACTTCAACCTCGGGCATCAGATCCAGCGCGAATTCAACCTCAACGCCGACGCGGTCTATCGGCTCGACGTCGCCGGGCTGCCGCAACCGGTGAATATCGCGTTCGGCGCCGAGCGCCGGGTGGAAACCTATAAGATCGTCGCGGGCGATCCGGCCTCCTATATGGTCGGGCCGGGCGCCGCCGCCGGGCTGGCCGCGCAGTCGAACGGCTTCCCCGGCTTCGGGCCGACGCAGGCGGGATCGTGGAGCCAGACCGATTATGCCGGCTATCTCGACGTGCAGGTGCCGCTGACCAGCGCCTGGACGGTCGAAGCCGCGCTGCGCGACGAAAATTACGATACGTTCGGCAATACCTTCAATTACAAGTTCTCGACGCGCTATGAGCTGGCGCCGGGGATTGCGATCCGCGGCGCCTATTCGACCGGGTTCAAGGCGCCGAGCCCCGGCCAGCTCAACTCGACCAGCATCAGCCAGGGGCTCGATACCAGGACGCTCCAGCTCTTCACCACCGGGCGGCTCTCGCCGCTCAATCCGGTCGCGGCGTTCTTCGGCGCCAAGCCGCTCGAGCCGGAGGAATCGAAGACCGCCACCGCCGGGCTGGTGTGGCGCACCGCGAACGGGCTGAGCGGGTCGCTCGATCTCTATCAGATCAAGGTGACCAAGCGCTTCAGCCTGTCGCCGACCTTCGTCGTCACCCCGGCGATCCGCCAGCAGCTCGTCGCGCTCGGCGTCGCGGGGGCCAATGATTTCACCAACATCAACTTCTTCACCAACGATTTCGATACGCGCACGCGCGGCGTCGACGTGGTGGTATCCTATAATCACGCGCTCGGCGGCGGGCGGATCAACGCCACCGCATCCTATTCCTATACCGATACCAAGGTGACCTCGGGCTCGCTCACCGCGGCGAACAACCTGATGCAGCGCACGATCTTCGAAAAGGGGCTGCCCAAGCACAATGCCAGCGCGACGATCACCTATGACATCGGCGATGTCACGTTGACGGCGCGCGGGCGCTATTATGGTTCGTGGACCGATTCGAGCGGCAACGCGACCGGCGATATCTTCCAGAAGTTCGGCGGGATCGCCTTCTTCGACGCGTCGATCGGCTATCAGGTGACTAAACAGGTCAACGTGCGGGTCGGCGCGGAAAATCTGTTCAACACCTATCCCGACAAGGCGTTGTTCCAGGCCAGCCGCGGCCTCGTCTATTCGCGCAACTCGCCCTATGACACCAATGGCGGCAATTATTATCTCCGCCTCGAATGGCGTTATTGAGAGGGGCGGCGATAATGACCAACGGCTCCACCCGCCGCGAACTCTTGGGCGCGGGCGTCGCGGCGGCTACGCTCGCCGCACCGGTCCGCGCGCTGGCCGGGGATTCTCTTGCGGGTGGGGCGATGCCGACCGACGAAGCTTATTGGCGAACGATCGCCGCGCAATATGATCTGCCCAAGGGCATCGTCCAGCTCGAGAACGGCAATTGGGGGGCGATGGCGCGCCCGGTGCTCGCCGCCTATCAGCGGCACCTCGCGCGAGTGAATACCGAGACATCCTTCTACTCGCGGCGTGGTTTCGGGGCGGATGCGATCGCGCTGCGCGATCGCGTTGCGGCGGAGATCGGCGCCGCGCCCGACGAGATCGCCTTCACCCGCGGCGCGACCGAGGCGCTGCTCGGACTGATCGGCGGTTACAACCGGCTGCGTGCGGGCGATCAGTTGCTCTACGCCGATCTCGATTACGACAGCATGCAGGCCGGGTTCCGCTCGGTGGCACGGCGGCGCGGGCTTGAGGTGGTGACGATCGCGCTTCCCGAACCGGCGACCTATCAGGCTATCATCGACAGCTATGAGGCGGCGCTGAAGGCGCACCCTAGGGTGCGGCTGATGCTGCTCACCCATGTCAGCCACCGCACCGGGCTGGTGGTGCCGGTACGCGAGATCGTCGCGATGGCACGGGCACGCGGGGTCGATGTCATCGTCGATTCGGCGCACGCCTTCGGGCAGCTCGATTTCAAGGTCGGCGATCTCGGTGCCGACTTTATCGGCTACACCTGCCAGAAATGGATCGGCGCCCCCCTCGGCGTCGGGCTGTTCTACATCAAGCGCGACCGGCTCGACGCGATCGACCTGAGCATCGGCGAGGATCCGGGGGCGCGCGACACGATCCAGCAGCGCATCCACACCGGGACGACCGATATCGCCGCGCTGCTGACAGTGGGCGACGCACTCGATTTCCACCACCGCATCGGCGTCCGCGCCAAGGAGGCGCGGCTGCGTCATCTGCGCAACCTGTGGGCCGAACAGGCGCGGGACATGCCGGGGATCGAGGTGCTGACGCCGAGCGATCCGCGGCTGACCTCGGCGCTCACCTCGTTCCGGCTGAAGGGGATGACCAGCATGGCCGACAATCGCGCGCTGGCGAAGCAATTGCTCGATCGCTTCGGCATCTTCACCGTCGAACGCGACGGCCCCGCGCGCGGTGCCTGCGTCCGCGTGACGCCGGTGGTCTTCACCAGCAGCGACGACGTCGAGCGGCTGGTCGCGGCATTGCGAACGCTGCGGCGGTAACGACCTAACCGTGCCGCGAAAGCGTGGGCGTCCTCGTCGGGACATGCTACACGCCGGCCGTGGCCGATCTTCCTTTGTTTCTCGCGTTTCTCGCCGCAGCGTCGATCCTGACGGTCACGCCGGGCGTCGATACCGCGATGGTGCTCCGCACCGCGACGGTCGACGGCCGCCGCCCGGCGATCCTCGCCGGGCTGGGGATCACCGTCGGGTGCCTGATCTGGGGCGGGGCGGTGTCGCTGGGGCTCGGCGCGCTGCTCAAGGCGTCGGAACTGGCCTATACGATCGTCAAGATCATCGGCGCGGCCTATCTGTGCTGGCTAGGCGCGAAGCTGCTGATCGCGCCGCGGACCGCGTTGGATCCGGGGCAGGCTACCCCGCCCGCCGGCGGGGACGCCTTCGCCCGGGGGCTGCTGACCAATTTGCTCAACCCCAAGATCGGGGTGTTCTACGTAACCTTCCTGCCCCAGTTCGTGCCGGCGCATATCGATGTCGCGCGTTATTCCTTCTTCCTCGCCTGCGTCCACGTGCTGCTCTCGCTTATCTGGTTTGCGGCGCTCATCGCGGCGGCGATGCCGCTCGGGCGGCTGCTGCGCCGGCCGAGCGCGATCCGCCGGCTCGATCGGCTGACCGGCGGGATCTTCATCGCCTTCGGCATCAAGCTCGCGATCTCGTCCGCGCGTTGAGGAAGTGATCGCGGCGGGCGCGTTGACCTTTCTCCAATAAGAGAATATTATCCGATAAGATAATCGAGCGGCAGTTTCTGACCCGCGCATCCACCGCCGAAACGGGGAGCAGGTGTCGGGATGAACGCAGGGGAAGGGGGTGTGCCCGAATTCGGGCGAAGGGTCGATGCGCGCGCCGTTTGGCGGAGTCGCGGAGTCTTGGCACGCCAGATTTGCGGAAAAATCCGCTGCGGCGCCAGCACGTCGTAGGCGGAAGCCGCGCCGCTCGGCGTCATGAAGACCGCCGTAAGCCGGAGCATCCTGTCTGAATGCCCATCCCGGCCCGCGCCGGGGGTGGAAGCCAAGTGACCAATATCGAAAGGGAATCGATGATCAGCAGCAGGCGAGAAGCGCTGGGACTGGGCGTTGCCGGCATGATGGCAAGCGCGCTGCCGGGGATCGCCCGCGCGGCGACCCCCGCCACGCTCGTGATAAAGTCGAAGGGCCGGGATTATGCCGCGGCGCTCGATAAATTGCGCGACTATGCCGCCGCCGAACTCGCCGCGGTCGGACAACCGGGGATGACGATCGGCATCGTCGACGCCGACGGGTTCGCCGCGACGATCGCGCTCGGCTGGGCCGATGTCGAAAACAAGGTGCCGGTGCGCGCCGATCATCTGTTCGAGATCGGGTCGATCAGCAAATCGATCTCCGCTTTGTGCATCCACGCGCTGGCCGACGAAGGCCGGCTCGACCTCAATCTGCCGATCTCGCATTATCTGGACGGCGTGCCGCTGCCGGACGCGCCGATCACGACCCAGCAATTGCTCAACCACGCCGCCGGCTTCGCGCATGACGCCCCGCTCTTCCCGGTTTCGCCCGACGGCCGGTTGTGGAACGGTTTCGCGCCGGGATCGCACGCGTCGTACAGCAACATCGGCTATCTGCTGCTCGGGCTGATCATCACCCGCATCACCGGGCGGCCGCATCCGGAGGTGATCCGCGAGCGGGTGCTCGTCCCGCTGGGGATGACCGACGCGACCGCACATCTGCTCGCCGCCGATCGCAAGCGTTACGCCACCGGCTATGTCCCGATGATCGAGGATCGCCCGGTGATGACGCAATCGCCGATGGTATCGGGGCTGCTCGCCGAGGGCGATTTCGCCTCGGGGGCGGTCGCCGCTTCGAGCGATGCGATGCTCGGCTATCTGCGTTACGTGCTCGCGCTCGGGCGCGGGACGGGCGCACCGATCATGTCGGATGCGCACGCCAAGGCGCTGCTCGCGAACGATATGGAGCTCGACGAATTCGGCCCCGGCGCGCGTTATGCAAGCGGCTTCGCCAAGGTGAAGATCGACGGCAAACCGGTGCTCCACCACACCGGCGGGATGGAATTGTTCACCTCCTCGTTCCACGTCGATCCGGTCGCCGGGGTGGGCTGTTTCGCCAGCGTCAACGGTCGCGTCGGGCCGTATCGCCCGCGCAAGACCACCGCTTATGCGATCGAATTGCTCCGCGCGGTGCGCGACGGCAAGCCGCTTCCCGCCGCGCCGGATCCGCTCGCCTATCGCAAGGTCGACAAGCCCGCGCCGCTGCTCGGCCGCTGGTTCGGCCCCGAGGGTCGCTCGTTCGAGCTGAAGGCGGTGCCGGGCGGGGTGCGGCTGGTCGCCGGCGGGTCCGAGGGACGCGTCGAACTGTCGGGCGAGAACGAACTGGCGACCGATCATCCGTTGTTCGACCGGCATTTGCTGACGTTCGAGGTGAAGGGCGATCGCGCCACCGGTCTGTGGTGGGGCGAGCAATGGTTCGCGCGGACCAGTGCGCCCGAGCAGCCCGCCGCCGATCCGGCGCTCAAGCCGCTCGCGGGGGTCTATACCACGGGCAATACGGCGGAGCGGGTCACGCTGCTGGCGCGCGGCAAGGCGCTCCACCTCGAAGGCGTGGGCGAACTGGTCCGCCGGCCGGGGGGCTTCTGGTCGCCGAAGAAGGACGTCGGCGGGGTGACCCGGCTGTGGTTCGACAAGGTCGTCAACGGCGCGCCTTATCAGGTCTCTTTCTGTGGCATGCCGCTGCCGCGGCTGAGCTGACGGAGCGCTCGGACGTTGAGATAGGGTGGCCCATGCGGCTGTCGATATGGACTCCTTCTGTGGAATGAGGAATCCAATCGATATCGACGGCCGGCGAGCAAAGACCGGCAAGACCATCGGAGAGGCGACAATGAAGCGCAGGATCGGCATCATCCTATTGGCCGTGCTCGTGTTCGGTGCGATCACATTTTTCACGCTCGCGCCGGGCGTCGTCGAAAATTCGGCCAACAAGGTCGCGCCGACCGAACTCAAGGTCAGCGCGCACGCCGAAGCGCTGCACAAGACGCTCGATGTCGCCGACATGCATGCCGACAGCCTGTTGTGGAAACGCGATCTGCTCAAACGCTCGGATCGCGGGCAGGTCGATCTGCCGCGGCTTCAGGCGGGCCATTATGCGTTGCAGGTCTTCTCTTCGGTGACCAAGGCGCCGCGGAACCAGAATTACGACGGCAATTCGGGCGATACCGACAAGGTCACCGCGCTCGTCATCGCCGATATGCAGCCGGTGCGGACGTGGAATTCGCTGCTCGAACGCTCGCTCTATCATGCCGAGAAGCTCAAGCGCTTCGCCGCGCGGTCGGACGGGCAGATGCGCGTCGTCACCACCGCGGCCGATCTCGACAAGTTGGTCGCCGATCGCCGCGCGGGTCGGCCGGTGGTCGGCGCAATGCTCTCGATCGAGGGGCTGCAGGATCTGGAAGGCCGGCTCGACAATCTCGACCGGCTCTATGCCGCGGGTTTCCGTATGGCGGGGCTGGCGCATTTCTTCGACAATGATGTCTCGGGTTCGATGCACGGGATCGCGAAGGGTGGGCTGACGCCTTTGGGGCGACAGGTCGTCGCGCGGATGGAAAAGCTCGGCATGCTGGTCGATGTCGCGCACGCCAGCCACGAGACTGTCGCCGAGCTGATCGCGATCGCGCGCCGCCCGCTCGTCTCGAGCCACGGCGGGGTGCAGGCGACGTGCAAGGTCAACCGCAACCTCACCGACGCGGAGATCCGCGGGGTCGCGCGCACCGGCGGGGTGATCGGCATCGGCTATTGGGACGGCGCGATCTGCTCGACCAGGCCCGCCGACGTGGCGAAGGCGATCGCGCATGTCCGCGATCTGGTCGGGATCGATCATGTCGGGCTGGGATCGGATTTCGACGGCGCGGTGACGACGCAATTCGATGCGTCGCAGGTGATTGCGGTGACCCAGGCGCTGATCGATCGCGGCTTTTCCGACGACGACATCCGCAAGGTGATGGGGGGCAATGTCATCCGGGTGCTGACCGCGGGGATCAAGCCCGGCGCGTGATGCGCGATCCGCACCCGAACGACGATTGAGGCTTGATCGAACCGCCTGTTTCCTCTCCCTTTGTCGAAACAGGAGCGGAGCGGCGCATGACAATCGCGGTTGACGGCAAGCCGATGCTGGCGGGGATCAGGATCGTCGACCTGACGAGCGTCGTCTTCGGGCCTTATTGCACGCAAATCCTCGCCGATCTCGGCGCCGAGGTGATCAAGGTCGAGGCGCCCGGCGCGGGCGACGCCTTTCGCTGGTCGGCGAAGGCGGCGGTCACGCCCGGGATGAGCCCGGGGTTCATGGCGTTCAACCGCGGCAAGCAATCGATCACGCTCGATCTCAAGAGCCCCGACGATCTCGCCGCGATGAAGGAGCTGCTGCGCGACGCCGACGTCTTCATGCTCAATGTCCGCGGTAAGGCCGTCGAGCGGCTCGGTCTCGACTATGCGACCGTGAAGGCGCTCAACCCCGAGATCATCTACGCGCATTGCGTCGGCTTTGGGCAGGACGGGCCCTATGCCGATCTCCAGGCCTATGACGACGTGATCCAGGCCGCGACCGGCACCGCGACCTTGCTGCCGCGCGTCGACGGCGATCCGCGTGCGCGCTATCTGCCGTCGCTGATCGCCGACAAGGTGGCGGGGCTCCACGGCGCTTATGCGGTGCTCGCCGCGATCGTCCACAAGCTCCGCACCGGCGAGGGGCAGAAGGTCGAAATTCCGATGTTCGAGGCCTTTACCCATTTCATGCTGCTCGAGCATCTCGGCGGGCTGACCTTCGATCCGCCCAATGGCCCGGTCGGCTATTCCCGCCAGCTCGATCCCGACCGGCAGCCGTTCCCCACCGCCGACGGGTTCATCAGCATCGTTTTCTACAACGACGATGCCTGGATCAAATCGTTTGAGATACTGGGCAATCCCGCATTCCTCGCGGACGAGCGTTTTGCCACGCGAAAGGCCAGAGTGCAGAATATGGCGCTGATGTATCGCGAGATCGCCCGGCTGACCCCCGGTTTCGCGACCGCCGATCTGCTCGCGCGATGCCATGCCGCGCAAATCCCCGCGCAGGCGGTCCGCGATCTCGCCGATATCATGCAGGACCCGCACCTTGCCGCCACCGGCTTCTTTTCGCGCGAAGAGCATCCGAGCGAGGGCGGTTATTTCACGATGGTCTCGCCGGTGCGGTTCGCGGCGCAGGACAAATCGCCTGCGCGCCCCGCGCCGTTGCTAGGAGAACAGACCGACGCGCTTCGCCCGGTGGTGAAGGGATAATCCCGCGCTGTGGACGATCTTTTCGCCGACAGCGCCCTTCGCGGACAGCAACTCGACCGGCGCGCGATCGAGCGCCTCGCCGGCGCGCCGCAAAAGCTCGTCGACTGCGATCTCGAAGCGGTGGACCTGTCGCGGCTCGATCTTTCCGACTGGACGTTCGAGCGCTGCAGTTTCCGCAAGACCGATCTCGCCGGCGCGACGCTCGAACGCACCGACTGGCAATCATGCCGCAGCGCCTTCGCCAATTTCACCGGCGCGGATTTCACCGACGCGACATTGATCGCGTGCGATTTCAACAACGCCTCGCTCAAACGCGCATGTCTGGAGGGCGCCCGGATCGAGCGGTGCAAGCTCACCGGCGCCGACCTCACCGACGCGCGGGCGCTCCACGTCCATTTCGACGAGACGCTTCTGATCAATGCCAAGATGAACGCGCGCTTCTTCCGCAAGGCGAAGCTGCGGCGGATCGATTTCTCCCACGCAAACCTGAGCAGATGCGATTTTCGCGAGGCCTCGTTCGAGGCCTGCAGCCTGCGCGAGACGATCCTCGACGACGCGCGGTTCGAGGGCGCCGATCTGCGCGGTGCGGATATCGGCGGGGTGCGGCGGCAGGATGCCAGCCGGTTCCGCGGCGCGATCATCTCGCGCGATCAGGCGGCGCAGTTCCTGAGCGAGTTGGGCCTGATGATCATGTAGCGCGCGACTCCGCTGCCGTCTGGCCGGACTGTGGGGAAGTTATGACCGATGATTCATTCGACTCCCCCGCAGGGTTGGCGGATGCTTCGACGGACCGATCCCGGTCTGTAAGGAGCGTAAAGATGGGTGAAATCACCAATTTCATCGAGGAAGCCGCCGGCGCCTTCGCGGCGGACAAGGCGCTTGAGGCGGTCGACCCCAATGCCGGCATGCTTGCCAAGGCGGCGGCCGCGGTCGCCGGTTTCGAGGGCGTCGGCAAGGTCAAGGAAATGCTCGGCGGCGACGGCAATGCCGATGCCAACACCGACGCGGACGCACCCGCGCCGAGCGACGACTCGCAAAGCTGAACGGGGGCAGGCGGCTCGCGCGGCGATCGCGCGGGCCGCCTTCGGCTAGAAGGCCCGCGCCACCCCTAATTCCACTGCGATGCGGCGGTAATCATATAATCCGACGGTCGACCAATTACGTTCGAGTACCAACCGCGTATTGGGCGCAAAGCCGGCGAATGTAAGCTGGCGGAATGTGCCCGACAGCGAACTGCGCAACAGCCATTCTCGCCGCGGTTGCGCGAACAGGAACAGCCGCGCATCGCCCTCGAGCCGATAGAGCCCGGTCGACGCCACCAGCGTCACCTTGCCCAGATCGCGCCACACCAATGTCGACGCGCCGGCCGACCAGGTGGCATAGCCCGGATCGCGCGCGGTCTGGCGATAGCCGTTGAGCGTCAGTCCGATACCCTGCCGTGCGCTCAATGCGCGCTCATAGCTGAGCGTCGCATCGTAGATCGTGCCATCCTGCAACGTGTTGCGCACATAGGTTGCACGCGAAATCCCGCCGTGGAGCAGCAGCTGGCTCTGTCGGTTGAGCGGATGGAGCCAGTCGAGCGACGCCGCGGCGGTCCGCGCATAGGGCCGCCCGCCGTACCAGCGCCACGTCTCGCCCAGCGACGGGCTGATACGGTCCCTGCCGCGTCGCCATTCGAGCCCGAGCAGCGCCGACGCCGACACGTCGTTGAACGCACCCTCGCGGTAGAAATTTCCTATCCCCGCAACGCGCGGCAGCAGCGCCAGCCCGTCGGCGAGATCGATCCGCGCGAAGGCCTGGCCGCCGATCTTCAATCCTACCCCGGATTGCGCGCGCGCATCCTTCGACAAAGTCAGCGGGGCGATGACGGTATCGAGCGTCCGCGCCTGGGTCGCGCGGTTGATGTTGCTGTCGGGAGCGGCGGCGAGCTCGAACGACGCGCCGAACGGCCGCGCGGAGCGCAATGCGCGCGCGAATTGCTCGACGGTAAGCGCGGCGGTTTCGGGAAGCCCGGTGGCCTGCGCCTGGCGCAACGCGCGGCGCGCGCCCGGCTCGTCCCCCATCGCTGCCAGCACCCGGGCGAGTTCGAGCCGCGCGCGCACCGCCCCCGGTTGTTCGTCGAGCAGCGCGCGCAACGCCACCGCCGCGTCGCCGTAACGGCGGAGCTCGGCGAGCATCATCGCTTTGCGAAACCGCGCCTCCGCACGCACGTCGGGGTTCGCGTCATGCGCCAGCGCATCGTAAAGCGTCGCGGCTTCGTCGGTCTGCCCCGTCGCCTTCGCGCGATCGGCAAGCGCGAACAGATCTGGCGCGGCGAGATGATTGGCTGGCGCAGGGGAAGCGCCGGGCTCGCTCTGTTGCGCACGCGCGGGGGCGGCGGAAAACACCGCCGCCGCGATTAATGCGATCCCCGCGCGCCTATCGCGCCTCACTGCCTCCGCGCGACGGTTGCGCCGGCGATCGTCGTCCCCGCGCCGGGCACGCCGGTCGGGGTGGTCAAATAGAAGGTGGCGCCGATCTCATTGCCGTCGGGACCGTAGAAAACCGGGCGCAGTTCGCCGGCGATCGTCACGCCGCCCTTCGAGATCGGCGCGGGCATCACCCCGCTGCTCATGATCGTTCCGCCGAAATCATAGCTGCCGAAATCGATCGAGGGGGTGCCATTGGTCCCGGCGCCCCTGAGCGCCAGCGCGCCGCTATAGCTTTGCGCCGAGAAATCGACCGCGAAACGCGAGCTTCCGGTCACGTCATAGGTCGCATTGGCCTGTTTGTTCGCGCCCGCGCCATAGACGATACCTGCATAATTGGCCGTCCCGGTCTTGGCGCGCAGCAGGCCGGTCGGGGTTTCGAGGCCATAAACGAAATAGACGCGGTCGGTTTCGTTGACGATGCCCGATTTGCTCGACGTGGCCCAGCGCCCGAGGCTGGCATAGGTCAGTGCCAGTTCGGTGTTGCCGCTGCCGGGGCGATACAGTTCGAGCGACACGTCCTGACCATTGAACGTCTTGCGATAGGCGGTGAAATTGGGATCGCTGCTCGCGACCTTGTCGTTGATCGTAAATTGCCCGCCCGGCAGGTTCGACAACCCGGGGCCGTAGGTGAAGGTCTCGCTGTTGAGCCAGTTAAGCTGGCCGCTCGTGGTGTAGGTGCTGACGCTGTACAGCCCGGCCTGACCGTCGAGCGTGTTGGTAGTGAGCAACGCGAACGGCACGTAGAATAATTGCGCCTTAGTCAGATTGGTCAACGTCAGATTGTCCACTTGGCCGCCGCGCTGGCCGGTGAACGCGCCGCTAACGACGCCGCCGTTGCCGTCGCCGCCGGAGAAGCTCGCGCCTAGCTCTTCCGCCCCGGGGCCGTAGAAGCGCCCGCTCAGCTGGCCCCCTGCGGTGCCGCGAGCCCCACCATAGAACATGTTGCCACTGAATGTGCCTTTCGACGCGGAAAGGTTGCCTGCGCTGGTCAGCTCTATACCACCGCCTGACGTTCCCTGCCCGGAGGTAAGTTCGGTCTCGGTTACATAGCTGTGCGCCGAGAAGATACCGGCGCCGAAATCGGTGCTGAACGTCCCGCGGCCCTGGAACGAACGCGGCTCATAGCCGGGGAAAGAGGCCAGCCCGAAGACGTCGATCGTGAAGGCAGCGGTGCCGGTGCGCGGCATGTTCGCTGCCGGCGTGTCGAGCCCGTAGGTAAAAGCGACGAAATCGAGATTCTGCTGCGTCCCCGACGTGGTGTTGCGCTGCCAATAGCCGAGCCCGACATATTGGGTCGGATCTTTGCCGGTATAGGGCGTCTTGACCAGGGTGAGGTAATTGCGCTCGGCCGTGCCGTCCTTGAAGTAGCGTGCCTCGTTCGGCTCGCCCGATATGCTGTCGCCCGGGGCGAAGACCTGGCTGCGGCCGTTGGTCGATACCGTATAGCTGTTCGATTGCGCGTCGTAACTGACGGTCAGCGCGCCCGCCGTGGGCTTGCCGGTGATGACCGTCTTGGTGGTGAGGTCGAGCGTCTGCGTGCTGCTGCCGGCGTCGGTGGCGAAGGATTGGCTGTATTTGAGATCGGTCAGCGTCGTGTTGGTCGGGGTCGGGGTGGGTGTCGGCGTAGGGGTCGGCCCCGGCGTGGTGCCCGGGCTATTGGTGCCCCCGCCGCCGCACGCAGTCAAAGCGGTGCATGCGAGCACCGCCAACGCAAACTTCACTTTCATTGCAACCCCCGATTCATGTACGCGCCATGAATAATAGCGCCGGGGAATACGTCAAATGAATCCGGCTCTTACGCTTGGTGCGCGATCCGACGCGTGCGGTCACGCTGCTCGATATGACGATTCCTTGTCGCGATCAGCATTTTAATTTGATCATCCAGTTTCTGCTTTGTCACGCGCGATGCTATCGGTCACGACGAAACAGATGAACGGTGCAGACGAATTGAACGGCGAAGCAAAAGCGACGGTCGACCTGCTGGTGGTGGGCGGCGGGATCAACGGTGCCGGGATCGCGCGCGATGCGACGGGGCGCGGGCTTTCGGTGCTGCTGGTCGAGCAGGACGATCTTGCGGCGCACACCTCCTCCGCCTCGACCAAGCTGATCCACGGCGGGCTGCGCTATCTCGAATATGGTGAGATCCGGCTGGTCCATGAGGCGCTGGTCGAGCGCGAGCGGCTGTGGGGGATGGCGCCGCATATCATCTCGCCGCTGCGCTTCGTGCTGCCGCAGACGCAATCGCCGCGGCCGGCGTGGATGGTGCGGCTGGGGCTGTTTCTCTACGATCATCTCGGCGGGCGGAAGAAGTTGCCGGGGACGGAGACGATCCGGCTCGATCGCTCGCCTTATGGCGCGGGGCTGCGCGATACGCGCGGCAAGGGCTTCGTCTATTCGGATTGCCGCGTCGACGACAGTCGGCTGGTCGTGCTCAACGCGCGCGACGCGGCGGATCGCGGCGCCGATATCCGTACTCATACCAAGCTTCTCGCCGCGCGGCGCGAGGACGGCGGCTGGGTCGCGACGATCGTCGATGCGGCGGGCGAGCAGACCGTGCGCGCGCGCGTGCTGGTCAATGCCGCCGGCCCGTGGGTGGCGGACGTGCTCAGGCGGGTGCCCGATGCCGAGGCGCATCGCAGCGTGCGGCTGGTGAAGGGCAGTCATATCGTCGTCCCGCGGCTCTATGCCGGCGAGCATGCCTTCATGCTGCAGAATCCCGATCGGCGGATCGTCTTCACGATTCCCTATCAGAGCGCGTTCACCCTCGTCGGCACCACCGACGAACCGTGGGACGGCGCCCCGGCGGACGCCACGATCAGCGCGGCGGAAACGCATTATCTGCTCGAGACGGTCGCGCGCTATTTCAGCAACGCCCCGGGCGAGGCGGATATCGTCTGGAGCTATGCCGGAATCCGCCCGCTTTACGACGACAAGGCCGGCAATGCCTCGGCGGTGACGCGCGATTATGTGCTCGATCTCGATGCGGGCGAGGCGCGCGCCCCGATGCTGAGCGTGTTCGGCGGCAAGATCACCACCTATCGCAAGCTCGCCGAACATGCGCTGGGCGAGCTCGCGCGCTTCTTTCCCGAGGCGGGGGCGGCGTGGACCGCGGGCGCGGTGCTGCCGGGCGGCGATATGCCCGGCGCCGATCTCGACGCCTTCGTCGCGCAATTGCAGCGCGAGTGGCCCGATCTCCCGCCGGCGCTGGTGCTGCGGCTGGCGCGGGCTTACGGCACCAAGGCCCGGATATTGCTGGGCACCGCGCGGGGCATGGCCGATCTGGGCGAGGATCTCGGCGGCGGGCTGACGATGCGCGAGGTCGATTATCTGCGCACGCGCGAATGGGCGCGGACGGCGGAGGATATCCTCTATCGCCGCAGCAAGCTCGCGCTGCACGTGCCGCCCGGCACCGCCGCGCGGCTCGGCGCTTATCTCGCGCAGGCGTGATGGCGACCGAACTCCCCGAAGTCGTCGCCCGGCGCCAGCAGCGCATCCTCGATCTGGCGCGGCACACCGGGAGCGTGGCGGTCGACACGCTGGCGAGCGAATTGGGGGTGACCCCGCAGACGATCCGGCGCGATCTCAACCTGCTCGCGCGCCGCGCCTTGCTGTCGCGGGTGCACGGCGGGGCGGTCGTCACGTCGGGGGTCGACAATCTCGACCGCGAGGCGCGGCGACAGGTCGCGGCCGAGGCCAAGGCGCGGATCGGCGCCGCGGCGGCGGGGCTGGTGCCGAACGGCGCGAGCCTGTTCATCAATATCGGCACCACCACCGAGGCGATCGCGCGCGCGCTGGTCGATCATCGCAACCTGCGGTGGTCACCAACAATCTCAACGTCGCGGATATCCTCGCCGATCGCCCGACGATCGAGGTGGTGGTGGCCGGGGGCCGCGTGCGCGCCAGCGATCGCGCGGTGGTCGGCGCGCTGGCGATCGATTTCATCCGCGGCTTCCGCGTCGATATCGCGCTGATCGGCGCGTCGGCGGTCGATCATGACGGCACGTTGCTCGATTTCGACATCGACGAGGTGCGCGTCTCGCAGACGATTATCGCCCAGGCGCGCAGCGTGGTGCTCGCCGCCGATCGCAGCAAGTTCGGCCGTGCCGCGCCGGTGCGCATCGCCGATCTGACGCAGATCGATCATCTCGTCACCGATCGCCTCGACGATCCGGCGCTCGCCGCCGCCTGCGCCGCCGCCGGCACCAGGGTTATCGCGACCGAAGAACAACTGGCCTGACCAATATCGACAAATGCCGGCGAATTGGCTAGGCGGGTGGCGACACCGCCTTGGATGGGCGGGGAGAGGGGAGGTCCATGCGGCGGATACCGCACCTGCGCTGGTGGATCGTCGCGCTGATCTGCGTCGGCACGATCGCCAATTATCTCGCGCGCAATTCGCTCGGGGTGCTCGCGCCGCAGCTCAAGACCGGGCTCGGCATGTCGACCGAGCAATATAGCTATGTCGTCGGCGCATTTCAGCTTGCCTATACGGTGATGCAGCCGGTCGCCGGGGCGATCGTCGACCGGATCGGGCTGCGCGCCGGCTTCGCTTTGTTCGGCGTGGCGTGGTCGGTCGCCAATATGCTCCACGCGCTGGCGGCGGGGTGGCTCGGGCTCGCGCTGTTCCGCGGGCTGCTCGGGCTCGCCGAATCCGCCGCGGTGCCCTCCGGGATCAAGGCGATCGCCGAATGGTTTCCCGCGCGCGAGCGATCGGTCGCGGTCGGGTGGTTCAACGCCGGCACCTCGCTCGGCGCGCTGCTCGCGCCGCCGGTGGTGATCGCGGTTTCCTTATGGGCGGACTGGCGGGTGGCGTTCATCGTCACCGGAGCGGTCGGGCTGCTGTGGGCGGCCGCCTGGTATGCATTCTACCGCAGCCCGGCGATGCATCCCGCGATCACGCCCGCGGAGCAGGCGCTGATCGCCGCCGACCGCCCGGCGGTGCCGCCGCGCCGCGCGACCGCGCGCGAGATCCTGCGCACCGCCAAGTTCCGCGCGATCGCGATCCCGCGCTTCCTCGCCGAGCCGGCGTGGCAGACCTTCAGCTTCTGGATTCCGCTCTATCTCGCGAACGAACGCGGGATGGACCTGAAGCAGATCGCGCTGTTCGCCTGGCTGCCCTTCCTCGCCGCCGATCTCGGCGGGGTGCTCGGCGGCTATCTCTCGCCGTTCCTGATGCGCCGCTTCTGCGTGCGGCTGATCCAGTCGCGGGTCGCGGGGATCGCGCTCGC
Organism: Sphingomonas sp. 66-10; assembly: GCF_001897045.1. Taxonomy (NCBI): domain Bacteria; kingdom Pseudomonadati; phylum Pseudomonadota; class Alphaproteobacteria; order Sphingomonadales; family Sphingomonadaceae; genus Sphingomonas; species Sphingomonas sp. 66-10. Next base: position 55,262 of record NZ_MKRR01000097.1, on the reverse strand, counting down.
CGCGGTGCTGATGATCGCGCCGGGGTGCATCGGGCTCGCCGTCAGCCCCTACACGGCGATCGCGCTGTTCTGCGTCGGGGGCTTCGCGCATCAGATGATCTCCGTGCTGATCAATACCTTGTCGGCCGATGTCTTCACCGCGGAGGAAGTCGGCACGGCCAATGGCTTCATCGGGCAGGCGGGGTGGATCGGCGGCCTCTTATTCTCGTTGCTGATCGGCCAGCTCGCCGACCGGATCGGTTATGCGCCGCTGTTCGCCGCGCTTTCGGTGTTCGATCTGATCGGCGCCGCGGTGCTGATCCTCAGCCTCAAACATCTCATTCCTGCGGAGCCCAAGTGATGAAGCGCGCGACCCTGTCCAATCCGCCGCTGTTCGCGCTCGTCGACCGTGCGCCCGGCCGGCTGACCCTCACGGCCGATACCGGCGCGGTGGCGCATCTCTTCGTGCTCGAGGAGGATATCGCGCGGCTGCTGCTGCTCACCGACGGTACGCTGACCAGCCCACCGAGTTGGGCGATCGCCCCCGGCGCGGCGGATATCGCCGAGCCGGGGCGCGATCGCATGAGCGTGTCGGGCTTCGCCTGCCCCGATTTCGGTGTGGCGACCGACGGCGACACGCTCGTCGTGGAGACCGCGCGGTTGCGCGTGACGATCGCGCTTCGCGGGCTGCATTGCACCTGGGCGCATTATGACGGCACGGCGTGGCAGATGATGGCCAGCGATCGACCGACGCAGGCCTATGATTTCGGCTGGTGGGACGGCCGGGCGCATCATTATTGCGTGCGGCGCCCGGGCGAACGCTATTACGGGCTGGGCGATCGCACCGGCGATTGCGATCGCGCCGGGCGACGCTTTCGTCTGACCAATCTCGATCCGATGGGCTATGATGCGGAGCACAGCGACCCGCTCTACAAATCGATCCCCTATCTGCTGGTGGCCGATGCCGAGGGGCGGTGCCACGGCGCCTTTTACGACACGGTTGCCGACGTCACCTTCGATTTCGGGCGCGAGCTGGACAATTATCACGGCGCCTATCGCCATATGGTCGCCGATAGCGGGGACCTCGATCTATGGATGATCGCCGGCCCCGATCCGCTCGCGGTGACGCAGCGCTTCACCTGGCTGACCGGTCGCCCCGCGCTGATGCCGCGCTGGACGCTCGGCTATTCGGGCTCGACGATGAGCTATACCGACGCGCCCGATGCCGCGGTGCAGATGGCGGGGTTCATCGACAAGCTCGCCGAGCACGATATCGGCTGCACCTCGTTCCATCTTTCGTCCGGTTACACCTCGATCGGTGAGAAGCGCTATGTATTCAATTGGAATTGCGACAAATTCCCTGATCCCTCGGGCTTCGTCCAAAGCTATGCCGATGCCGGGATCGTGCTGGTGCCCAATATCAAGCCGGCGCTGCTGCTGAGCCACCCGCGTTATGCCGAGGCCGCGGCCGAGGGCGTGTTCGTCGGCGATGAGGAAGGGCGCCCGGTCGAGGCGCAATTCTGGGACGAGGCAGGGAGCTATATCGACTTCACCGATCCCCGCGCGGCGGACTGGTGGCGCGCGCAGGTGAAGGGGGCATTGCTCGATCACGGCATGGTCGCGACGTGGAACGACAATAATGAATATGAGATCTGGGATAAGCGCGCGCGCTTCGCCGGCTTCGGCACGGCGCGTCCCGCCGCCGCGATGCGCCCGGTTCAGCCGCTGCTGATGACCCGCGCATCGCGACGGGCACAGGCTGAGGCCTTTCCCGCGCTGCGGCCCTATGTCGTCACGCGATCGGGGATGGCCGGGCTGCAGCGTTATGCGCAGACGTGGAGCGGGGACAATCGCACCGAATGGAAGACCTTGCGCTACAATGCGCGGATGGCGATCGGGCTGGCCTTGTCGGGAGTGTCGAACAGCGGGCATGATGTCGGCGGGTTTTCGGGCCCCGCGCCGTCGCCCGAGCTGCTGGTGCGCTGGGTGCAGGCCGGCGTGCTGATGCCGCGCTTCAGCATCCACAGCTGGAACGACGATCGCACCGTCAACGAGCCGTGGATGTATCCCGAGGCGCTGCCCGCGATCCGGCGGCTGATGGCGCTGCGCCAGCGCCTGATCCCGTTCTTCTACGATCTGCTGCACCGCTATCATGCCGATTATGCGCCGATGGTGCGGCCGGTGTGGATGGATTTTCCCGGCGATCCGGCGGCGTGGGCGGAGAATGACGAGCATCTGCTCGGGGCGGATCTGCTCGCCGCGCCGGTGATCGAGCCGGGTGCTGCGATGCGCGCGGTGCGGGTGCCGACGGGGGCGGAGTGGGTCGATGTGTGGAGCGGGGCGCGCTTCGCCGGCGGCACCACCGCAACGCTCGACGCACCGCTCGACGGGCCGCCGCCCTTGCTCGCCCGTGCCGGATCGGGGATTGCGGTCGATCTGGCGCAAGGTGGGTGGCACCCGGGGCCGTATCGGCGCGGATTGTGGCTGTTTCCCCCGCGCGAGGGCGCGTTCGCCTGTTCGTTCGTCGAGGATGCCGGCGACGGCGAGGGCCCGTGCGATCGCTGGACGGTGAGCGGAGACGCCGATGCATCGCGTATCGTGGCGACGGTGCGACGCGAGGGGCCGGGGAGCTGGGGCGACGATGCGATCACGCTGTTGCTCCCGCCGGGCGAGGCGCGCGCGCTGGTGATCGAGGGCGGGGTGCCGGCCGAGCATGAAGGACGGCGGGGCATGACGGTTCGGGTCTAGCGGCTCAGGGTAAGGTGATGACGACGAGCGACGTTCTGGACGAGGGGCCGTTCTTTCACGGCACGATCGCGGATTTGCGCGTGGGTGATTTCCTCACCCCGGGATATCGGTCGAACTATCGGCCTGAGGTGGTGATGAACCACATCTACTTCACCGCGCTCGTGGACGGTGCCGGGCTCGCCGCCGAGATCGCGGCGGAACTCGTCGGAGGCGACGCGATTCCGCGTGTTTATGCCGTGGAACCGACCGGGCCGTTTGAGAACGACCCGAACGTGACCGACAAGAAGTTTCCCGGCAATCCCACCCGATCGTATCGCAGCAGCGCCCCGCTCAAGATCGTCGGAGAGGCCAAAGATTGGACCAGACTGACGCCCGAAGCGCTTGAGATGTGGAGAGAAAGGCTGGCGACCTTACAGTCGGACAGGCGCGCCGAAATCATCAACTGACGCGGCGCGATCCGATCAGACCGCGACGCGCTTCGCCAGATCGGTGCGCTTCGCTTCCACCTCGGCGCGGGCGCGCTCCAGCGCGTCGATCTCGGTGGCGCGGAGCAGCCCGTCGATCACGCGCCCGAGATGGTCGCGCATCGCCTTTCGCGCGGCCTTGGGGTTGCGCTCGCGCAGCGCGGCGAGGATTTCCTGATGCTCGTCGATCCGCGGCTGCACCCCCACGCTGCGCGCGCGTTCGAGCATATGCATGCACAGGGGCGCCTTGTAGCGCGTATCCCACAGCGATTGCACGACATCGGCGACCGCCGAATTGCGCGTGGCGCGCGCGATCGTCAGGTGGAATTCGCGATCGGCATGTTCACCCGAGACATGCGCCTGATTTTCGCGCTCCATCTCGCCGATCAGCCGCTCCAGCGTCGCGATCTCGGCATCGGTGATCGTCACCGCGGCCAGCGCCGCGGCCTCGGCCTCGAACAGACGGCGTGCCTCGGTCAGCTCGAAGGCGCCGATATCGAGCCCGATCATCGGCGTGTCGAGCGGCGGATTGTCCGCGACGAAGATGCCGGAGCCGTGGCGCGAGCGTACCACACCGATCACCTCGAGCGCGATCATCGCCTCGCGGATCGTCGGGCGGCTGACCTTATATTCCTCCGCCAGTTCGCGCTCCGACGGGATGCGCTGCCCGGGGCCGAACTCGCCACGCTGGATCGCTTCCGCCACCGCGGCGGCGACCTGCTGATAGAGTTTGCGGCCGTCCGGCGCGTCCGACGCGGCGGCGGGTTGCCCAACTGGCCTGATCAATCTTTGTGCCGGCATAAGTCATTGGCGAGCCTAGCAGCAGTGTGCTGCACGGGCAACAGGCAGCGAAGCTTCGGCGAGGTGGCAAGGACAATATCGCCGACTAAGGCTTGCATGTGGTCAGGCCATTTGTTAGCTGCCGCCCCAGACGATCGGGTCGAAGAGCCCGCGACTCGCTATTGAGGGGAGGATGAAATGGCTGGATTCCACCATACGACCTGCCGCGCCGCGCTCGTCGCCGCGCTGGTGATGGGCGCATCGCCGGCACTGGCCGACACCGCCGCCAATGCCGAACAGACCGCGCAGCCCGCCGCGCCGCCGCCGCCGCCCGCCGCCGAGACGCCGGGGATGGGCGACATCATCGTCACCGCGCAGAAGCGCGCCGAAAATGTGCAGAGCGTGCCGCTCGCCGTCTCGGTGCTCGGGCAGAGCCAGCTCGAACTGGCCGGAGTGCGGCAGTTCCAGGATCTCGGCAATGTCGCGCCGTCGCTCACCGTCCGTCCCGCCGAACACCCGGTCAATGCCAATGTGTCGCTGCGCGGCGTCGGCACCTTCGCGTTCGGCATCGGGGTCGAGCCGAGCGTCGCGGTGCTGGTCGACGAAGTGCCGCTCGCCTTCCAGGCGCGCGCCTTCACCGATCTGCCCGATGTCGAGCGGATCGAGGTGCTGCGCGGGCCGCAGAGCACGCTCTACGGCAAGTCGGCGTCGGCCGGCCTCATCAACATCATCACCCGCGCGCCGACCGACACATTGCATGTCCGCGCCAATCTGCTGGCGACGACCGATCAGGAATATGGCGGCAATTTCAGCATCTCCGGGCCGATTTCGGAGCAGCTCGGCTATATCGTCTCGGGGAGCTATTCGAACTTCAACGGCAACGTCCACAATCTCTTCAACAACCAGTGGGTGAACGGCCGCGAGGCGGTGAACCTGCGCGGCAAATTGCGCTGGGAGCCGGCGCCCAATGTGACCGTCACCGCTTCGGCCAATTATCTCAACGGCAACACCACCGTCGGCCGTCCGTTCGTCCGCATGAACCCCAATGCCTTGCTGCGCAATCAGCCGGGGCTCAACGAAGCGACCAATTTCCCGGGCGTGACGATCAGCGAGACCAATCAAGACATCAGCAACAACTATAATTCGCGCACTAAATATTACGGCTATGGCGGCTATATCCGCACCGAGGGCGGGCTGGGCGAGATGAACCTCGTTTCGATCAGCTCCTATGACAAGTTCCGGCTCAACGATTATCTCGATCAGGACGATACGTCGGCGCCGGGGCCTTATGGCAGCAACAACCAGATCGGCACCTTCCGCTCGCGGCTGCTGACGCAGGAAGTGCGGCTGCTGTCGCCGGGCGACAAGCCGTTCCGCTATACCGTCGGCGTCTATTATGCCGGGGTCAATTTCGAGCGGCCCTTCTATCGCGGGCCGCAATTCTCGCTCGCCAATTGGGATGCGACGTCGCGCTCGCGCCAGATCGCAGGGTTCGTCCAGGCGGATTGGGAGTTCCTGCCGCACGCGACGTTGACCGGCGGCGGGCGGGTCCAGAACGAGCGGGTTTCCTATACCTTCCGCGACAATCTCGCGCATACCTTCTACAGCGGCAGCGCGGAGGATACCGCCGGCACCTATCGCGTCAGCCTGAAATATGAGCTGACGCCGACGCTGATGCTGTTCGGCACCTATTCGACCGGCTACAAGGGCCAGACTTACGATCTGACCACCGGTTTCAACGCCAATCGCGCCGCGGCGGGGCCGATCCGGCCGGAGCGGTCGCGCGACAAGGAAATCGGTGCGCGCACCCAGTTCTTCGACCGGCGCCTGACGGTCAACCTCACCTATTTCGATACGACCTACAAGGATCTGCAGGCGCAGACGATCGAGACGCTGTCGGACGGCACCTCCAACTATCGTCTGACCAATGTTGGCCGCCTCAATACCAAGGGGCTCGAACTGGATAGCTCGGCGCGGCTGGGGGATCTGACCCTCACCGGCTCGCTGGCCTATCTCGACGCGAAATATACGTCGTTCCCGGTCGCGCAATGCTGGCCGAACCAGAGTCAGGCACAGGGCTGCGTCCCGGCGGTGCCCGCAACCCCGACGACCCCGGCACGCCCGGCCTATCAGGACCTCACCGGCGCGCGCGCGATACAGGCGCCGAAGTGGAAATTCTCGGTCGGGGCGGATTATTCGCCGTCGCTCGGCCACGATCTGCGCGGGGTGGCGCAGCTCAACTGGCAATATCAGAGCAGCGTCTATTATGTCGCGGAAGACCCCGAGACCTTCCAGCGCGGCTATCATATCGTCAATATCGGGCTGGGCGTGCGCGACGAGCAGCGCCGCTGGGAACTGGTCGGCTTCATCAACAATTTGTTCGACCAGCAATATTTCCCGTCGCTGGTCAATACTGCGGGCAATTTCGGCGGGTTGCAGGCGACGCAGGCGGTGTTGCCGCGCGATTTCCGGCGGTACGGCGGGCTGCGGCTCGGCTTCAATTTCTGAGGGGCAGCGGATGAAGACCGGGCCGGAGGAGTGGTTTCTGGCATGTTGATGACGCAGACGATGCGCTGGTTCGGCCCGGACGATCCCGTATCGCTACGGGATATCCGCCAGTGCGGCGCGACCGAGGTGGTGACCGCGCTGCACGAGGTGCCGAACGGCGCGGTCTGGCCGCGCGCGGCGATCGAGGCGCGCCGGCAGATGATCGCCGCGGCGGGGCTCGGCTGGACGGTGGTCGAAAGCCTCCCCGTGCACGAAGGGATCAAGACGCGCGGGCCGGACTGGGACGAATTGATCGATCATTATCGTCAGAGCCTGCGCCACCTGGCGGCGTGCGGCATCACCGTCGTCACCTATAATTTCATGCCGCTGCTCGACTGGACCCGCACCGATCTCGCATGGCCGCTGCCGGACGGCGCGCTTGCGCTGCGCTTCGAGCCCGAGGTGCTGGCGGCTTATGATCTCCATATCCTGCGCCGGCCGGGCGCCGAGGCGGACTATGATGCCGCCACGCTCGAGGCGGCCGCGCGGCGCTTTTACGCAATGGACGAGGACGCGCGCGAAACGCTGGCCGCGACGATCCTCGCCGGGCTGCCGGGGAGCGAGGAAAGCTTCACGATCGACGAATTCCGCGCCGCGATCCTCGATTATGCCGAGGTGGATGCCGATCGGCTGCGCGCGAACCATGTCGCGTTTCTCGCGGCGGTCTGCCCGGTGGCGGATGAGGTCGGCATCCGGCTGGTCGTCCATCCCGACGATCCGCCGTTCCCGATCTTCGGGCTGCCGCGCGTGGTGAGCACGGAGGCGGATGTCGCGCATCTCTTCGCCGAGGTGCCCAATGCCTCGAACGGGCTGTGCTTCTGCGCCGGATCGTTCGGGGTGCGTGCCGACAATGATCTGCCCGGCATGGTCGAGCGGCTGGGAAGCCGGATCGGTTTCCTTCACCTGCGCGCGGTGCAGCGCGAGGCGGGGGGCGGGTTCCACGAGGCGGCGCATCTTGAAGGCGACGCCAATATGGTCGCGATCATCGGCGCGGTGCATGCGCTGCAGCGGCGCGAGAGGCGTTCGATCCCGATGCGCCCCGATCACGGCCACCAGATGCTCGACGATCTCAACCGGCGGACCAACCCGGGCTATTCGCTGCTCGGGCGCATGCGCGGGCTGGCGGAATTGCGCGGGGTCGAACGCGGGATCGCCTTCGCCCGCGGCTGACGCGAAAAAGGGGAGTGGAAGATGCGGATCGGGATCGCGATCGCGACGATGCTATTCGGGGCCGCGCCAGTGCTGGCGCAGACCGCCGACGCGCCGGCACTGCCGCTCGCCACCGCGGCATCCGGCCCGCGGCTCGTCGCGGCGGACTTGCGCGGCGGCATGGACCTCTCCGGCCCGTGGCATTATTCGATCGATCCGTTCCGCGCCGGGATCGCTGGCTTCCACGGTGAGCCTCCCGATCGCGGGCAATTGCGCTATCAGGATGTCGACGTGCGTCGTGAGATGGCGCGCGACAGCCGGACGCTCTACGAATTCGATCTCGCGCGCTCGCCGGTGACGACGCTGCCGTCGTCGTGGCTCACCGAGGCGCCCGAATTGCGTCATTATCAGGGGCTGATGTGGTATCAGCGCACCTTCCCCGCGCCGGCGCAGCGCAAGGGGCGGTACTTCCTGCGCTTCGGCGCGGCCAATTATGCGACGCGGGTCTATCTCAACGGCCGGCCGCTCGGGCGGCACGAGGGCGGCTTCACCCCCTTCGCGTTCGAAGTGACCCAATGGCTCCGCGACGGCGAGAACCAGATTACGATCGGGGTCGATTCGCAGGCGACCGAAGCGACGGTGCCGCCTCCCGTCACCGACTGGGAAAATTACGGCGGGGTCACCCGCCCGGTGCGGCTAATCGCCACGCCCGATACCTATGTCGACGATGCCTGGGTGCGGCTGACGCGCGACGGCCGCCTGGCGGTCGACGCGCATCTCGACGGGGCCGGGGCAGCGGGCCGCGCGGTGCATTTACGCATCGCCGCGCTGGGGCTGGACCTCGCCGGCAAGACCGATGCGACGGGCAATTGGCGCGCGACCGTCGCCGCGCCGCGCGGGCTGGTGCGCTGGTCGCCCGAACATCCCAAGCTCTATGACGTGACGATCGATGCCGGCGAGGATCAATGGCGCGATCGCATCGGCTTCCGCACGATCGAGGTGCGCGGCGCCGATATCCTGCTCAACGGGCGGCCGGTGTTCCTGCGGGGGATTTCGCTCCATGAGGAGGAACTCGGGACCGATCCGACGCGCGCGATCACCCCGGCCGCCGCGCGCGCGTTGCTCGGCGAGATCAAGGACGGGCTGCACGGCAATTTCGTCCGCCTCGCGCATTATCCGCATTCAGAGGTGATGACGCGGACCGCCGACGAGCTCGGGCTGATCGTGTGGAGCGAGGTGCCGGTCTATTGGCGGGTCGCGTGGTCCAACCCCGATACTTTGGCGACCGCACGCAACATGCTCGCGGAAAACATCCTGCGCGATCGCAACCGCGCGGCGATCGCGATCTGGAGCGTCGCCAACGAAACCCCGGTGACCGAGGCGCGCAATACCTTCCTGCGCACATTGGTCTCGGACGTGCGCAAGCTGGACGACAGCCGGCTGGTCAGCGCCGCGCTGCTCGTCGAGCGATCGCCGGACAAGCTCGACATGACGCTTGCCGATCCGCTGGCGGACGCGCTCGATGTGTTGGCGATCAATACCTATAACGGCTGGTACACCCCCGATCGCCTCGCCGATCTGCCGGGCAGCGTGTGGCATGTCCCGGCGAACAAGCCGCTGGTCTTTTCCGAATTCGGCGCGGATGCCAAGGCGGGGTTCCACGATCTTGCCGGCCCGCAGAAATTCTCCGAGGAATTCCAGGCCGATTATTATCGCCAGACGCTGCGCATGGCCGATCGCCTGCCGACGTTGCGCGGGATGTCGCCGTGGATCCTCAAGGATTTCCGCTCGCCGCGGCGGCAGAATCCCGATTTCCAGCAGGGCTGGAACCGCAAGGGGCTGATTTCCGAAACCGGCCAGCGCAAGATCGCATTCGGGGTGCTGGCCGATTATTACCGTGCGAAGGAAGCCGCGCCGGCCGGCGAACGCTGACCGGCGGTGGCGCTCACCCCGCGGTGTGGCGCGATTCCAGCTTCTCCGAGGTGTAGGTGAAATAGACCATCTCCGCGATATTGGTTGCCTGATCGCCGACCCGTTCGAGGCTTTTCGCGGCAAGCAGCAGCTGGCCGATCACCGGGATCGTCGCGGCGTCGTTGGCCATCTGGGTCAGCAGGACGAGGAACACGCGGCGATATTCCTCGTCGATCCGCGCGTCGCTTTCGTAGATCTGCTTGGCCTTTTGCGGGTCGCGCGCGGCATAAGCATTGAGCGCGCCGACCAGCATGTCGTAGGAGCGCGCGCCGAGCTCGCCGAGCATCTTCGCCGCCTGCCGTTCGGCGGGCGAGTGGACCTGCTCGAGCCGTCGCGCGACGCCCTTGGCATAATCGCCGACGCGCTCGAGATAGCCCGAGACGCGGTGCGCCATCAGCACTTCGCGCAGATCGTCGGCGAAGGGCGAACGCCGCACCAGCGTCTGCAGCACGAGCTGATCGATCTCGGCTTCGGCCGCATCGATCGCTTTATCCTCCTCGACCACCTTGGCGGCGAGCACATTGTCGCCTTTCTCAAGCGCGGCGAGCGTGTTGGCGAGCGCGAATTCGGCCAGCCCGCCCATGCGGATCACCGCCGCGCGCAGGCCGCCCATCTCCACGTCGAACGCCGCGACCGTGTGGCGATCGCCGTTGCCGGTCTTTTCGTCCATCTTCTATCTCACCCAAATCGGCCAGTGACGTAATCGCGCGTGCGCTTGAGCTTCGGCGCGGAGAAGAATTCCTCGGTCGGCCCGAATTCGATCATCCGGCCGAGGAACATGAACCCGGTATGCTGCGCGAGCCGCGCCGCCTGGTGCAGATTGTGCGTGACGATCACGATCGTCACATTGCCGACCAGTTCGTTGAGCGTGTCTTCGAGCTTGGCGGTCGAGATCGGATCGAGCGCGGAGGCGGGCTCGTCGAGCAGCAGCACCTCGGGATCGATCGCCAGGCCGCGCGCGACGCACAGCCGCTGCTGCTGGCCGCCCGACAGGCCGAGACCCGATTCCTTGAGCTTGTCCTTCACCTCGTCCCACAAAGCGGCGCGGCGCAGCGCGCGCTCGACGATCTCGTCCATCTCCGCGCCGCGGATGCGCTTGTAGAGGCGCACCCCGAAGGCGATATTGTCGTAGATCGACATCGGGAACGGCGTCGGCTTCTGGAATACCATGCCGACGCGGGCGCGCAGCGTGGCGAGGTCCATTTTGTTCGGCGTTACTTCCACCGCATCGCCGTCCCGCGCCCGCAGCCGGGCGATGCCGGCCTTGTCCGCCAGTACGTCCTGCCCGTCGAGGATGATGCGGCCGGTCGCCTGCTGGCCCGGATAGAGCTCGTAGATCCGGTTGAGGGTGCGCAGCAGCGTCGATTTGCCGCAGCCCGAAGGGCCGATCAGCGCGGTGATCTTGTTCTTCTCGACGGGGAGGTCGACCCCGAACAGGGTCTGCTTCTTGCCGTAGAAGAAATCGAGGTTGCGCGCCTCGAGCACCAGATTGTCGGCCGGGGGCGCGGTGATCGATCGTTCGTAGGTTTCGACCGCCTCGCTATCGAGCAGGCTCATGATGATTTCCCGTGGATGATCGCGCGTCCCGCGATGTTGATGGCCAGAACCGATGCCGCGATCAGCAGCGCGCCCGCCCAGGCCAGCCGCTGCCAGTCGTCATAGGCGCTGAGCGCGAACTGGAAGATGGTGGTCGGCAGGCTCGCGATCGGCTGGAGCAATTTGACGCTGAAGAACTGATTGCCGAGCGAGGTGAACAGCAACGGCGCGGTCTCGCCCGAGATGCGTGCGAAGCCGAGCAGCCCGGCGGTGAGCAGGCCCGTGGCGGCCGAGCGCCAGACGATCTTGCGCACGACAAAGGCGCGCGTCGCACCCAGCGCCATTCCCGCCTCGCGCAACGCCGCGGGCTGGAGCAGCAGGATATCCTCGGTGGTGCGCGTCACGATCGGCACCGCGAGGATCGCCAGCGCGACCGAGCCGGCCAGCGCCGAGAAATGCCCGACAACGTTGCGGACCAGCAATTCGTAGACGAACAGGCCGATCAAGATCGACGGAGCGGAGAGCAGCACGTCGTTGAGGAAGCGCACCACATGGCCGAGCTTGGTTCGCCCGCCATATTCGGACAGCCACGTGCCGGCGAGCACCCCGATCACCACCGCGAAGACCATCGCCAGCAGGCACAGGATGACCGAGCCGGTGATCGCGTTGAGCAAGCCGCCGCGCGATCCGGGCGCGGGTTGCGACATGGTGAACAGATCGCCGTTGATCCCGCCGATCCCCTTGGTGAGCAGCGACCAGCCGATCAGCGCCAGCGCGCCGAGCGCAATCACCGCCGTGAGCCCGCAGGCGGTGACGAAGATCGTGTTGATGATCGAGCGGCGGCGGGCGCGTGCGGTCATCCGGGTCATCGCATCGACCTCGCGAGCAACAGGCGCGCGAGCGCGAGCACGCCGAAGGTGATAAAGAACAGCACCAGCCCCAGCGCGATCAGCGCGGCGCTGTGCATGTCGCTGCTCGCCTCGGCGAATTCGTTGGCGATCGTCGAGGCGATCGTCGAGCCCGAGTCGAACAGGCTCTTGGGGAAGCCGTGCGCGTTGCCGATGATGAAGGTGACCGCCATCGTCTCGCCAAGCGCGCGGCCGAGCCCGAGCATGATCACCCCGAGCACCCCGGTGCGGACATAGGGGATCGAGATCCGCGCGGTGACCTCGAACGAGGTGCAGCCGATGCCGTATCCCGCCTCACGCACCTGCGCCGGAACGGTGAGCAGCAATTCGCGGAACACCGCCGCCATATAGGGCAGGATCATGATCGCGAGGATGATCGAGGCGGTGAAGATATTGGCGCCGTTGGGGATGCCCTGGGTCAGCGTGTCCATCAGCGAGCCGGGGGTGACCGAATTGGCCAGCGGCTGCTGAACATTCTCAGCGAACCACGGCGCGAAGACGAACAATCCCCACATGCCGTAGACGATCGACGGGATCCCCGCGAGCAGCTCGATCGCCACTGCGATCGGCCGCGCGATCCGTGCCGGGGCGAATTCGGTGAGGAACACCGCGACCCCGATCGCGAGCGGCAGCGCGATCGCCAGCGAAAGGAACGAGGTGACGAGCGTGCCGACGATCGGCCCCGCCGCGCCATAAATGTCGCTGACCGGATTCCACGTCGACGAGGTGAGGAAGCCCAACCCGAATTTGGCGAAGGCGGGCCAGCCGCCGATCGCGAGGCTGACCACCACCCCCGCGAGGATCGCGAGAAGCAGAGTCGCGGCGGAAAGGCACAGCCAGCGGAAGATATCTTCCCCCAGCGGCGCCCGACCGCCGATCGCGGGATTGTGCATCCCCAGTTCCTTGCCCGTTACATTGAATGCCGAAAAGCGGCGCGCTTCGCGAGGCGAGGCGCGCCGCTCGGTCCGGTCGCTGGCGTCAGCGCGAGACGTAAACCGGCTTTCCGCCCGAGGTGACGTTGGTCGCCCACTGGCGGCGGATCGCGGCCTTCACCGCGGCCGGCAGCGGCACGAAATCGAGCTTCGCCGCTTCGGCATCGCCGTTCTTATAGGCCCAGTCGAAGAACTTCAGCACCGCCGCGCCATTGGCCGCATTGGCCTGATTGCGCTGGAGCAGGATGAAGGTCGCGCCGGTGATCGGCCACGCCTGCGCGCCCGGCTGATCGAGCAGCAGCAGATAATTGCCCGGGGCGCTCGCCCAGCGCGCACCGGCCGCCGCCGCCGCGAAATTGGCCGCATCCGCCGCGACGAACTTGCCCGCCTTGTTCTGCACCGAGACGTAAGGCAGCTTGTTCTGCTTGGCATAGGCATATTCGACATAGCCGATCGAGCCTGCGGTCTGTTTGACGAACGCGGTCACGCCGTCATTGCCCTTGCCGCCGAGCCCGGTAGGCCATTCCACCGCGTCGCTCGCGCCGACCTTCTTCGCCCACTCGGCGTTCTTCATCGCCAGATAGGAGGTGAAGAGGAACGAGGTGCCCGACCCGTCCGAGCGGTGGACGACGGTGATCGCCGCGCCCGGGATCTTCAGCTCGGGGTTGAGCTTGGTGATCGCCGGATCGTTCCAACGGCGGATCTTGCCGAGGAAGATATCGCCCAGCACCTGCCCGGTAAGGCGCAGGCGGCCGGCGCGCAGCCCGTTGAAATTGACCACCGGCACGACGCCGCCGACGACCGTCGGGAACTGATAGAGCCCCGCGGCCTGCAACTCGGCGGGCTTCAGCGGCTTGTCGCTGGCGCCGAAATCGACCGTCTTGGCCTTGATCTGCTTGATCCCGCCGCCCGAGCCGATCGCCTGATAGTTGAGGCGCTGGCCGGCCTGCTGGCTGTAGATTTCCGCCCAGCGCGCGTAGATCGGCGCCGGAAAGGTCGCCCCCGCACCCGAGATGTCGGCGGCAATCGCGGCGCCCCCAACGGCCACGGCCGCAGTGCCGATCACGAATTTCTTGAACATATTTGCTCCATAAGCTGCCGAATGCGAGCGGCCTGATTCGCGTTGGAAGCCCCCACGCTCATCCGAAACCGCTCTGCGCGCATTCGATGACAAGTTTGTGACAGTTCAGCCCGCGATCAGAACGGGTAATAGCGGATGCTGAAGAACCCCATGTTCTGCGTCGCGGTGGGCGCGCCGCCCTGATTGACGTTGAACGTCTCGCGCCAGGTGCGGCTATATTGCAGGCCGAGCTGGACGCGGCCCCACGGCCCCTGCAACGCACGCTGCCAGAAGCCGGCGGTGATTTGCTTCACCGCCCTGGTCTGGACGGTGCACGGCAGCGGCGAGCCCTCGATCAGGCATCCGGTGCCGTTGAAGTTCGGGTTGCCGAGGCCGTAATTGACCCCGTTGACGGTCGACCAATGCGCGTCTTCCCATTCCTCGCCGCCGAACACATAGATGTCGAGCATCTTGGTCGGATGCGCGGTGAGCCCGCCGAGCAGCATATATTCGCGCAGCGGCGTCAGCGTGCCATCGGGGTTGAAGGTCACGTCGGCGAGATTGGCGGCGCCGTAGCGCCCGATCCCGTCGCCGACGGTGCCGCTGAACTGCGCGTCCAGCACGCCCGGGATGATCTGGGTGCCGATGCTGCCGCCGGCGCCCCAGCCGCGGACGTCATGGTTCGTCCCGTTCAGCCGCTCGTAGAAATCGCGCACCATGCCAAAGGCTTCGATGTGCAGCGTGCGCCCGGCGAATTTGCCCTCATAAGCGACCTTGCCGATCACGTCGGGGTAGCGATTGGCCGAAATCGCGTTTTCCGCGATGCCGTTCCCGCCGAAGCCGCTGCCCGCGGGCACGGTGGTGACGAGATCCGGGAAGCCGGAAGGAACGGTGCCGGTGAAGGTCGTCTGCGGATTTTCAAGCGAGAGCGCGAACCACCATTTTTTGTCGAAATCCACCGCGACGCGCACCTGCGGCTGGCGCGTGAAGGTGAAGCCGGGGACATATTGCGCTTCGATCACCGGCGGCGTCACCTCGGCGCGCGGGGTGATGCCCTTCGAATTCATCGTGGCGAGCGACCAATTCTGCCCGAACAGGACATGCGCAGTGATGTCGCCGCTGCCGAGCTTCTGGTCGATCGTGCCGTAAAGGTTGCGGATACGCGGGCTGTAGGAATTGCTCTGGTTCGAGTTGGCGGTGACGCCGGCAGCCTGGAAATCGAACTCACCGTACATGGCGAGGTGGGTCTGCTTCGACGCATCGCCCTCTGCCAGCAGCGACAGGCGGCTCTGCCGCGCGGTCATGCGGAATTCGTGCGTATTGGCGACGTGGCTCTGCGGAAACGGAATATTGTTGAAGGTGGAGGCGATGTCCGCGCCCTGATTGTGGGTACGGTAGATCGAGGTCATTTCGAGGAAGCCGCCGGGCGTGATCGAAATGCCCTTGAACGGCAGGCGATCGGGCTTCTCCATCTTGGCGACGCGGCGCTGCAGATCGGCATTCTGCTCGGTCAGCGTGGCGATCGCGGCGGTGTCGGCCGCGTTGCTCGTCTGGACCGGGGCGGGGGCCGGCGCGGGGGCGGCGGCGAGGCGGGTGGTGGTCGCGGTCTGTTCGGCGAGCTGCTGGCGCAGGTCGGCGATTTCGGCACGGAGTTGCGCGATCTCCTCGCGGACGCTGCTGTCGGTGCCGGCCCCGCGCCGCGCGGCGCGGCAGGCGCGCGATTTGCTTCCCTTCACGCAGCGATGCGCCGCGGCGGGATCAGCCCAAGCGTGAGTCGCGCATGTCAGCGATACCGCCGACACGCCAAGCAGAAGAACCCGTCTCATCAAACCGCCCTTTCAAGTGCGTCATGGCGCTATTTCGTCTCCCGTGGCGCCGCGAATAGGCGCGTTATGTGACAGTTCAGGGACAGTGACGGGCGCCGCAGCAAAGAACGGTGTGCGGAAGTAAGGCGTTATTATTCAATAAGATAATATCATCCGCCGTCGCGGAGACATCGTGCTGCAATCAAATTGTCACACGAATCCCCTAGGTGCTTCATCAAGCTGGCGAGAATCGGCGCTCAACGCACGATCGCAGCCGTGCGGATTTTTCCGGGCAATTTAATGGTGTTGTTGCGCGCCGCATGAGATGAGCGGTTCGAGCTTGCTCGATAGCCGCTCCGGCCGGAACGGCTTTTCCAGCCGCGGCACCGTGAAGAAACGTTCGGGGAGCGACCATTCGTCATAGCCGGTGGCGAAGACGAAGGGCACGCTGCGTGCGACCAGCGCATCCGCGACCGGAAACACCATGTCGCCGTGCAGATTGACTTCGAGCACCGCGAAATCGATCGCCTTCTCGCCCGCGATCAACTCCAGCGCGTCGCGCACGCTGGGCACCGGGCCGAGCACCGTCGCGCCGGCATCGTCGAGGACATGCGCGAGATCGTCCGCGAGCAGAAATTCATCCTCGACGATCAGAATGCGGCAACCTTGCAGCGTTTGACTAGCCATCGATTTTCTCCCCGATGCGGTCCCCTACCGGCACCTGCACGTCGATCGTGCAATGAACGCCCCCCGCGTCGATCCCCAAGGTCGTGCGCGCGCGAAGCTGATAAGGCAGAGCGCGCTCGATCAGTTCGCGGCCATAGCCGTCGCTTTGCGGCAGGACGTCGCTGTCGCGCATCCCTTTCATCCCGCTTTCCCGCCAGTCGATGAACAAGCGATGCTCATCGGCCTTGGGTTCGCGGATTTCCCAGCAGATATCGAGATGTCCGTCGGGCTGCGACAGCGCGCCGTGCTTGACTGCATTGGTAGCAAGCTCGTGCAGCGCCAGCGCCAGTGTCTGGACCAGCGCGGACTTGAGCGGGACGCCAGCGGGGCCGCGCAGCGTAACCTGCCTGCCCTTGCCGTCCGCGTCCAGCGTCACCAGCGCCGACAATTCCTCGCGCACCAGCGCGTCGAAGGTGACGCGCAGCCCGCTCGCGCGCCGCGACAGCAACCCCTGGACCCGCGCGAGTGCTTGCAGGCGATCTTCGAAACGTTCGGCAAATTGCTCGAGCGACTGGCTTTCCTTGAGCGTGCGACCGGCGACCGCCTGCACCACCGCCATCACGTTGCGCGTGCGGTGCTGCAACTCCTTGACCAATATTTCCTGCTGCGCCTGAAGCTGGAGCAGATCGTCGACATCGGTCGACGTGCCGAGCCATTCGAGGATCGGGCCTTCGGGCAAGTGGACGGGCGAGGCGAGGGTGCGAAAATGGCGATAGCGCCCCTCCGCGGCGAGGAAGATCCGCCCTTCGAATTCAAGGCTGCCGGCGTCCGGCGCGCGCGACCACGCCTCGACTGCATGATCGCGATCGTCGGGGTGGAACATGTCGAGCCAGCCCGTCGCGTGGCTCGCTTCTTCCTTCTGCCCGGTATAACGCGTCCATTGCGGGCTCGACCAGGTCCACTTCCCGCCCTCGATCGCGCGCCACACGAGTTGCGGCATGCCTTCGACCAGGGTGCGGAACCGCAGCTCGCTCTGCTGCAAAGCCTCCATGCCGATATGATGTTCGTGGACGTCGGTCGCCGCGGCGAACCAGGCGGTGATCGTGCCCTGCTCGTCGCGCATCGGCTCCGCGCGGATGAGGAACCAGCGATAATCGCCGTCCGCGGCGCGGATACGCTTCTGCTGCTGGCAGGGCGTGCCGGCCTTGATCGCTTGGGCCCAGGAGGCCAGCGCCGACTCGCGATCGAGCGGATGCAGCGCCTCGATCCAGCCCTTGCCGAGCGGATCGGCCGCATAATCGCCGGTATATTCGAACCAGCGCTGGTTGAACCAATCCGCCTCGCCGGCCGCATCGGTGCGCCACAAGAGATCGGGCACCAGATCGGCGACGGTGCGCAGCGACCCTTCGGTCGAGCGCAATGCGGCGCTGATCTCCTGGATCTGGCACGTCCGTTCCTCGATCCGCGCATCGAGTTCCTGATTGGTGTGATGGAGGCTGTTGTTGGCCAGCTCCAATTCCTCGGTCAGCACCTGCAGCTCCTCGAAGGCGGAGCGCAATTCCATCTCGGCCTGGTTCTGATGCTCGCGGACCTGCGCGGCCGGGGCGGGGGTGGCTTCCGCCCGGGCGGCATGTGCCGTCTGCAGATCGCGCGACAGTGCGGAGACGCGGCGCAGCAGCCGGTCGCGGTCCTCGGCGAGCCGATCATTCTCTTCGATCGCGGCTTCGAGCGCGGTGCGCAATTGCTCGATCTCGTCGAGCAATATCCTCCCGCCAACGGTCGAATCCGCTTGATCTGGCATCGCGCTCCCTGGGCGTTCCCTGGCTTTCCCGTTAACCTAACGCACGAAAGCGCGGATCAGCAGCAAAGACGCAGAAAAATAAGTTAGTTTTTGTGCACCCTTCGGCGGCGGCGGCTCGTTCTCTTCCCTTAAGCCGCACGCAAGGAGACACGATGCCGACCAGGGATATCATCGTCGTCGGCGCGTCGGCGGGCGGGGTGGGTGCCTTGCAGCGGCTTTGTGCCGGGCTGCCCGAGGACCTGCCGGCCGCGATTTTCGTCGTGCAGCATCTGTCGCCGTCGGCGCGCAGCGTCCTGCCACATCTGCTCGACAAGATGGGGCCGCTGCGCGCGCTCTCCCCGGTCGACGGGCAGGAGATCGAGCGCGGGCGCATCTATGTCGCGGCGCCGGATCAGCATCTTCTGTTGCGGCCGGGACGGATCCTGATGCGCCGCGGGCCGCACGAGAACCGCACGCGCCCCGCGATCAACGCCTTGTTCCGCTCGGCGGCGATCCATTATGGCAGCCGCACGATCGGCGC
>NZ_MKRR01000097.1:16472-36350 GCF_001897045.1 Sphingomonas sp. 66-10 | reverse complement strand
GCGCTCAAGCGCGATCATGTCGATCATGTCGTGCCGCTCGATCAATTGCCCGCGCTGCTGATGCAATTGGTACATGAAGAGGCCGCCGCCAGCATTCCCATTCCGCGCGAATATCTGATCGAGGATCGCATTGCCGCACAGGAGTTTGCCGTGGCCGAACCGGAGATCGTCGCCCCAGGAGATCCGAGCCATTTGTCCTGCCCCGATTGCGGCGGGGTGCTCAATTGCATCGTCTCGGACGGCGAGGTGCGCTTTCGCTGCCAGGTCGGGCATGCCTTCACCCCGCTCGGGCTCGCGGCGGCGCAATGCGACGAATTGGAACGCGCGCTCAGCGTCGCGGTGCGCACCCATCGCGATCGACTCAAATTGTTCGAACAGATGCTGGAAAACGCCGTCGCGCGCGGCATGACGCATGCGGCGCGACGCTGGAGCGAGGCTTCCGAGGAATCGGGGAGGCTGATCAGCGCACTCGAAGACGCGATGATCAGCCTGCGCAAATCGTTCGGCGAGGGCGAGGCCTAGCGGCGATCGATTCCCGCGCCGATCTCCGCGCGATTGCCTGTCTGCTGGACGATCAGCGTGAGGATCGGTGGCGCCTCGTCGGGGAAATACTGGACGCAGGCCTGCGCGGGGAATTCGCTCCCGTCGGCGGCGCGGAAGGCCGTTTCGAACACGATCTCGGCCTGCTCACCGCTGATCAGCGGCGCGAACAGCGCGTGAAGATCGTCGGCCGATATTCTCGGCAGGATATCGGGCAGGGCGATCTGCATCAGCTGCTGTGTGGTGAGCCCGAGCTTTTTCTGCGCGCCATCGTTGACGAGCAGGAAGCGCAGCGTCTTGGGATCGACGAAATAGATCTGATTGAGCGCCGCGCCGAGCACCCGCCCGAGATGGCGGGTGAAATCCTCGTTGGTGCGTTCCTCGGTGATGTCCTGGAACACCAGCACGAGTCCGTGATTGGCGCCGTTCTCGTCGATCAGCCCGGTCACCCGCGCGCGGCACAGGATGCGCCGCCCGCGACGATCGACGCCTTCGAGCTGGCGCTCGGCATGTTCCTCGCTGCCCGATTGCACCGCGATGAGGCTGTCGCGCAACTGGAGCACCGGCAGCCCGATGTCGAGCTTGTCGAAGCTGGTGCCCGCCACCTCCTCGGCGCGCAGCCCCCAGGTGTTCTCGCTCCAACGGTTCCAGCTCTGGATCGTGTGGCGCGCGTCGAGCACGACGATCCCGGCGTTCATCGATCTGAGGACGGATTCAAGGTGGAGGCGATAGCCGGCGGCCTGCTCGGCCTGGATGCGCAGTTCCTCGTTGACCGATTCCATTTCCTCGTTCGACGAGCGCGCTTCCTCGTTGAGCGTTTCGAGCTCCTCGTTGGTCGACTGGAGCTCCTCGTTGGTCGTCTCGAGCTCCTCGTTGGTCGACTGAAGCTCCTCATTGGTCGTCTCGAGCTCTTCGTTGGCCGATTGCAATTCCTCGATCGACTGCTCCAGATTCTCCTGCGCCGCTTCAAGTTCGCGGCGTAAGGTGTGGATTCCGGTGTGATCGTGAAAGGCGAGCAGGATCGCGTGGACGCTGCCGTCGGCGCGCTGCAGCGGGCGGATGTCGATCGTCAGCCGCATCACCTCGCTCTGGTTGAGGCGATATTCCTGATCTTCGAGCCGCACCCCGCGCCGGCTGCGAAACGCCTCGTCGATCGGCCCGCGCAATTCGATCGGGCGATAGGAGATCGGCAGATCCTGGAACGGGCGACCGACATCGGCCTCGCCGACGCCGAGCAGCATCCGCGCCGGCTGGTTGGCCAGCGCGACCGCGCCCGCGGCGTCGATCACCAGCAAGGCGGTGCCGGCCTCGTTGAGCACCGCTTCCATCAAATGGCTGTCGGGCAGCGGCACGTCGAGCCGCGGTGCGCGGCCGGCGGTGAAGCTGCCGTTGATCGGGCGGCGCCATTCCTGCGGCACCTTGGCGAAGATGCGGTGTTTCATATCGACCGGCCGAAAGAGCGAGGACCGCGCGAGTTGGGTCTCGGCCTTGCCGAGAAACAGGAAGCCGTCGACGTTGAGCGCATAATGCAGCCGTGGCAGCACCAGCGCCTGGGTCTCGGCCTCAAGATAGATCAGCAGGTTGCGACAGGTCAGCAGGTCGATGCGCGAGATCGGCGCGTCGTGGACGACATTGTGCCGGCCGAAGATGACGCACTTCCTGAGCTCGCGCTCGAAGACGTAATGATTGTTGGTGCGCTCGAAATATTTTTCGAGATAGTCCGGGGGCACGCTGTCGACCTCGCGCGGCGAATAGGTCGCGAGGCGCGCGACCTTGAGCGCTTCTTCGTCCAGATCGGTGGCGTAGATCTTCACCCGCCGGCAGAATTCGCCGATCCCCATCGCCTCGGCGAGCAGCATCGCGATCGAATAGGGCTCCTCGCCGCTCGCGCAGCCGACGCTCCAGATGCGGATCGCGCGATCTTCCTCGGCGTTGGCGAGGATTTGCGGAATCACCTTGTCGCGCGTCACCGCCCAAGCTTCTTCGTCGCGGAAGAAGGAGGTGACGTTGATCAGCACGGTGTTGAGCAATTCCTCATATTCGC
Source organism: Sphingomonas sp. 66-10 (assembly GCF_001897045.1). Classification (NCBI taxonomy): domain Bacteria; kingdom Pseudomonadati; phylum Pseudomonadota; class Alphaproteobacteria; order Sphingomonadales; family Sphingomonadaceae; genus Sphingomonas; species Sphingomonas sp. 66-10. The sequence goes on along the minus strand of NZ_MKRR01000097.1, from coordinate 33,766 downwards.
TCGGCTGCGCTTCGAGATGCGCGCGATAGGCGGCGAAGTTCTCCGCGTTGACCGCTTCCATCCGCAACGTGATCCGGCGGCGCAGGCTGGTGCGCTTATAGCCGCGGAAATCGAGCCCGCGGCTTTCCTGAATGTGGCGCAGCAACGCTTCGAATTCGGGATCAGGGGTGGCGCGTTCTACCATGTTCATTCTCTTGTTCGCAGCGGCGATTAGCTTGCTAGGCGCGCGCCGCGCGCGCGTCCACTGGCGAGTGGAGACCGAACGTGCGAACGCGCCGAAACGGTGACCGCTCGGCGCGCGCGCTTAAAAGATGGTGAGGGTCAGCAGCCGAATTCGGGGCGCCTGAAATCCTCGATCCGCCAGCCATAAGGGGTGCGGTGAGCGTAGAAAGTGTAGAAGCAGCGCTTCTCCCTGGTCGTCGTGGGCGAATATTCGACACGGGTGCGAGGATGATCGCCGCGATGTTCGACCCGCGAGACGGCTTCGCCGCCGCTCGTTTCGGTTTCGCTCTGCATCCATTGATAGGCGCGCCGGCCGTCGGGGAGATCGCGAACGTCGATCGGCGGGCCATAACGCGCCATCACGTCCTCGGGCGAGCGCCCGACATAGCCGCGCATTATATCGACCGAGCAACCCGCCAGCAACGCCCCGGCCAGCGCGAAGGCGCCGAACAGCGGGTGGAAGCGACGCGGGCGGGGCGGGAAGGGGCGGAAATTCATGCGCAAACTCCGATACATCGACGCGCGCTCGTGCATGAAGAAGATGACGTCAACATTGCGCCGGGGCGACGATCCGGTGATTTGGCGGTGCGTCAGGAACTTCGCCTCGACGTTGCGGGCGACAGAGCGTCTAGCCGCCCCGGATCATGTAACCGGCGCCGCGCACCGTCTCGATCGCATCTTCGTCGAAGCCGGCATTGAGCTTGGACCGCAGCCGGCAGAGATGCGTCTCGACGATGTTGGTCTTGGGGTCGAAATCGAGATCCCATACGCGTTCGAGCAACATGGTGCGCGTCATCACCCGATGCGGATTGCGCATGAGCTCGGCAAGCAGCGCGAATTCGCGCGGTTGCAGATGGATGCGCCGGCCGCCGCGCTCGACCGTCCGGCGATCGAAATCGAGCATGATGTCGCCGACCGTCAAGCGATGCGGGTCGCGTCGCAATACCGGTCGTCGCGTGAGCGCCGTCAGCCGCGCGGCCAGCTCGGAGAAGGCGAATGGCTTGACCAGATAATCGTCGGCGCCGCTTTCCAGCCCTTCGACGCGATCGGCGACCCCACCGGCTGCGCTCAGCATCAGGATCGGCGTCGCTTCGCCGGCGGCGCGCAACGCTTTGACCAGCGCGAGCCCGTCGAGCGCCGGTAGCAGCCGATCGACGACGATCGCGTCGAAATCGCCGCTGGTCGCCTGAAACAGCCCGTCGCGCCCGTCGGGGCTGGTCGCGACGCGATGCCCGGCTTCGGCGAGCCCCTGCGCCACGAACGCCCTTGTTCCGGCATCGTCCTCGATCACCAACACGCGCATTTCACATCCTAACTCGCGGATACGCCGCCTCTCCACCGCCGCCCGCCCGCCGGCAAAAGCACCATCTCATCCGACGAGATCGCCCAATCGACCCAGCGCGGCGCCAAGCAACGGCGCCGGGGCAACATGGCGCGCGCCGGGACAGTCGTCTTGTAAATTGGGGTTACATTGGGGCTGCAATACGATTGCCCAATGTAGGCGATGCCGAGTTGATCCCCGCCCGCCAGCGCGCCAAGCGCGTCATGCAAATGGTTCGCAATAGCCGAGGCGGGCAGGGGGATTTGATGAAACTCAGTATTTTGGCGCATGTTTCACCGCGCGCATTGTCTATCGCGGTCGCCGTTGCGGCGGCGTCGCCCGCCGCGGCGCAGGCGCAGGAAGAGCCGGCCGAGCTCGGCAGCGTCGTCGTGACCGATACCGCGATCGACGAGAAGGAGGCCGAAACCTCCTACAAGGTATCGCGCAGCATCAGCGCCACCCGCACCGATACGCCGCTGATCGACGTGCCGCAAAGCGTGACGGTGGTGCCGATCAAGCAAATTCTCGATCAGGCCGCGGGCAGCATCGCCGAGGCGACCCGCTACGTCCCCGGGGTATTCGTCGCGCAGGGCGAGGGCAATCGCGAGACGCTGATCTTCCGCGGCAATGCCACCACCGGCGATTATTTCGTCGACGGCATCCGCGACGACATCCAGACCTATCGCGATTTCTACAACATCGAGCGGCTCGAAGTGTTCAAGGGGCCGAATGCGATGATCTTCGGCCGCGGCGGCGTCGGCGGGCTGGTCAACCGCGTCACCAAGGTCGCGGACTGGACCCCGCATCGCGCCTTCCGGCTGGAGGGCGGCAGTTTCGAGCATAAGCGCGCGCAATTCGATGTCGGCACCCCGCTCAGCGGGGCGGTGGCGGTGCGGCTGACCGGGGTCTATCAGGACAGCAACAGTTATCGCGACGGGGTCAATTACAACCGCTGGGGGTTCAACCCGACGATTACGTTCAGTCTCGACGACAAGACGACGATCACCGCCGGATACGAGCATTTTCAGGACGATCGCGTCGCCGACCGCGGGGTTTCGGCCTATCTCGGGCGCCCGCTGGAAACGCCGCCCGAGCGGTTCTTCGGCGATCCGCAGAACAGCCCGACCTGGACCAATACCGATGCGGTGACGCTCTACATCGAGCATCGCTTCAGCGACACTTTGTCGATCCGCAACCGCACGCGTTATGCCGATTACAGCAAATTATATCGCAACACCTATCCCGGCGCGGTCAACACCAAGACCTCGGTCAACCCGGAGGGATTGCCGCGCGGCAGCTATGCCGCAGGGACGATCGTCGAGATTCAGAGCTACCAGGCGACGACGCAGCGTCAGAACCTCATCAACCAGACCGATCTCAACGTAGCCTTTGCCACGGGTGCGATCGAGCACACGCTGCTGGCCGGGGTCGAACTCGGGCGGCAAGTTAGCGACAATTTCCGCGTCGAAGGCTTATTCCCGACCGCGACCAATGCCAACGGCGTCTCCAAGATTTATGCGACGATCGCGTCGCCGCGCGTCCGTCGCCCCGATATCCTCTTCCGGCCGACGTCGACCAGCAACGACAATCGCGGCATCACCACGGTCGCGGCGGGCTATATCCAGGATCAGATCGCCTTTTCGCCGATGGTCGATGTCGTGCTCGGCCTCCGCTACGAACATATCACGACCAGCGTGTACGATCGCCGCACCGTAGGCTTCCCCGCGACGCAGCGCCGTGATCTCGAGGCGACCGACATTCTCTGGTCGCCGCGCACCGGGCTGATCTTCAAGCCGGTCGAACAGGCGTCGATCTATGCGGCCTTTTCGCGGACCTATCTGCCGCGCGGGGGCGACCAGCTCACCGGGCTGTCGCTGTCGACCGAAAACCTCGCGCCAGAACGGTACGATAATTACGAGATCGGCGCGAAATGGGATATCGTCCCGACCTTCAATGTCACCGCCGCGCTGTTCCAGCTCGATCGCGACAATGTGCTCGCGCTGAGCAACCCGAACGACCCGCGCTCGCCGACCGTGCCGATCGGCCGCCAGCGCACCAAGGGCTTCGAGCTCAGCGCGCAGGGCGAGATCACCGACAAGCTGAGCGTCATCGGCGCCTATACCTATACCGATGCGAAATTCCTGGACTCGCAATCGGGCACCGTCCAGCGCGGCAATCTGGTCCCCAACGTGCCCAGGAACGCGGCGTCGCTGTGGACGCGGTTCGATCCGATCGAGGCGCTGGGCGTGGCGGTCGGGATGATCCACCAGGGCAAGCGCTTCTCGGCCACCGACAATGCGGTCACGATGCCGGCCTATACCCGGTTCGACGGCGCGATCTATTTCCGCGTGGCGCCCGAGCTCGATCTCCAGCTCAATGTCGAGAATATCTTCAACAAGCGCTATTTCCTCTATGCGCACAGCAACACCAACCACACGCCGGGCTCGCCGACCGCGTTCAAGCTCGGCCTCAACGCGCGGTTCTGATCATCTCGCCCGGCCTGCCCCGCGCGCGCGCAACGAGATCGGCCGTCTCGCGGGCGGTCGACCCGGCGCCGTCGGCAGGAGAGGGGGAGGCGCGCGGGCGATACGAGCCCGCGCGCCGGCCGCATTGGGTCGCGCTTGCCGCGATCGTCGCGGCCCATGCCGCGGGGATCGTGGCGCTCGAATATGCCGGGGTGGAGGTCGTCCGGCGTCTGCCGCATACGCCGCTGGTGGTCCGGCTCCTCCCGCTCGAACCGCCGCCGGCGCCGGTAGAACTGCCGACGAAGCCGGCGGTCGACCGCCCGCCCACGCCGCGATCGGTCGTCGCACCGCCGTCGGTCGTCAAGGCGCCCACCGCGCCCGTCACGGTCGAGATCGCACGGGCGCCCGAGCCCGTCGCGCCGATCGTGGCGAAAGCCGCGACGGTCGCATCCGTGCCGCCGGCGCTGGTCAACCTCGATACCCGGCTGCTCTCGGCCGAGCCCCCGCGTTATCCGGTGGAATCGCGACGTCGGCGCGAAACGGGCACCGTCGTTCTGCTCGTCGTGGTCGACGAGGAGGGCCGGGTCAGCGCGATATCGGTCGCCGAAAGCAGCGGGTCGGATCGGCTCGACAAGGTCGCACTCGCCGCGGTGCGCCGCTGGCGCTGGTCCGCGACGGTGATCGAGGGGCGGCCAAGCAAGGTGCGGGGGCTCGTCCGCATCCCGTTCGAGCTGAGGGAGCGCTGATCGATATCATGGCGCCGCCGAAGTCATGGCGCCGATTGCGCAAGGCCGATATAGCGGGCGCATGACAGCGACGCTCGCCAAACACGCAGCAACGGACGGGCGGGACGCGGGGCAAAATCCTCACACGCCACATTATGCGGCGATCAAACATTTCATCAGCGAGGCGATCAGGACCGGCGAATTATGTCCGGGCGATCGCGTGCCGTCGGAGGCCGAATTGGTATCGCGGTTCGGCGTATCGCGCATGACGGTCAACCGCGCGTTGCGCGAATTGCAAAGCGCCGGCATGCTGGTCAGGCGAGCAGGGAGCGGGTCGTTCGTCGCCGAGCCAAGGCCGATCGGCCATATGATCGAAATCCGCAACATCGCCGACGAGGTCCGCGCGCGCGGCCACGCCTATCGCGCGCGGGTGGTGCAGAACGACATCGTCCGCGCGACGGTGGCGACCGCGGCGCTGCTGCACGTTCCCGCCGGGACGCGATTGTTCCACTCGATCATCGTCCACCACGAGGCCGAGTGGCCGATCCAGCTCGAGGATCGTATCGTGCTGGCATCCGCGGCCCCCGATTATGGCAGGATCGATTTCACCCGCACCACGCCCAACGAATATCTGACGCGGATCGCCCCGCTCGAGCGGGTGGAGCACCGCGTGCGCGCCGCGATGCCCGATGCTTCGACCCGCGCGTTACTCGGGCTGGATGAGAAGGAACCGGCCCTCATCATGATCCGTCAGACCTGGAGCCGGGGACGGCTGGTCTCGCATGCCTGCCTGACCCATCCGGCGCATCGTTTCGAGCTTTCCGCCAGCTTCTCGGTGCCGGGCGTCTGACCTATCCGACCGGCTTGGCGACCACGCGCCGCCGCCGTCGCAGCCAGCGGAAATCGACCCGGTTGAAGCTTTTGAACAGCAAGTAGAAGCCCGTCCCGGAGAGCCACAGCACGCCGAAGGCGACGACGATGATCAGCGGGTGGTTGAAGCTGGCGCGGCTCACATAATCCATATTGTGCAGCATCCAGAAGAAGTCCCACGTCCGCCACGTATCGCCGCGCATGACGAGCAACCGTCCGGTGTCGGCGGCGACATAGGCGCTGCTGTTGGCCGCGTCGGCGAAATCGACCCGCCACATCGCACCCTTATGCTCGCGGGCCTCCAGATTGGGCTTGGCGAGCCGCTCGACCTGCCGCACCGGTGCCTGATTGGCCGATGCGGCGACCGCGCGCGCCATCGTCGCATCGATCGTGAGGGGGCGGCCGTCGATCGCATCGACGATCCGGATGCCGTTGGCCGTGCGCAGCTCGTAGACCGGGCGCCCGGCAAGCGTGCGCAACGCGAGGCCGCTGATCGGCGCGGACGCGGAGAGCGCAGCGGGGGCGATCAGCGAGGTCTGCGTGGGCAGGGGCAGCGCGTGCTCGGCCGGCATGTCGTGACCGCCGACCGCATCCTTATCGAGCAGCGCCATCATCGAGCCGCTCAATGCCCAGAGCAGGAATTGAATGCCGAGGATCAGCCCGACCCATTTGTGGATCCGGCGGAACAGCAAGGGCGACAAGCGGATACGCTTCATATCGCCGCCTCCTTCTTCTTCTTCTTCTTCCTGCGTGGAAAGGCCCAGATCAGCAGCCACGCCCCGCTCGCGGCCATGGCGAATGCGCTCCACGTCGCGACCCGCAGCAGCGGATTGTTGACGTCGGTCCGCGCGTCATAGTCCATGATGTGAAGCATCCAGGCGAAGTCGAAGATGCGCCACAGATTGTGGCGTCGCGAGATCAGTTCGCCAGTCGCCGGCGACAGATAGAAGGTCGGCCGGTTCCAGCCGGCGAACTCGACCTGCCAGTAGGGCGGTTTGCGCGCCTGCATTTCCTGCGGCGCGCGCGTGAGCAGCCGCACGGAGACAATGTCGCCGGTCCCGGCATAAGCGCGCCGCGCCAGCGCGCGAATATCGGCTTCGGTCGGCCGGGGCAGCGGCTGCCCGCTCCGCGCGTCGAACAGCGCAGCGCCGCCCCGCGTTTCCGCGCGCCACACCGGTCGATCGAGATGATGCTGGAGCCGCAGCTCCGAGACGTCGGCACGCGCCGCAAGGATCCGCGAGGGCGGGGCGATGGCGCGCAAATCGACCGCCCTGGCCGAAGCTGCGCGAACCAGATGATCGCCGTGGATCGTATCGATGTGGACGACCACCATGTAGAAACCGGTGAGCGTCCACAGCACGACCTGAACCCCGACGAGCAAGGCGAGCCATTTGTGGAACCGCCGTGCGACGAGCGGCCAGCGGATTGTGCGTGCCATCGCCCTATACGCTTCAGAAGGCCGTTCGCATGCCGACGTAGAACCGCCGGCCGAGCAGGTCGTAGGTCATCGTATCGGTGTTGCCGTCGGTAAAGCTCTGGATATAGGGCGCCTTACGATCGAACAGATTGTCGACGCCGACCTGGAAGCGGGTCTTCGCGTCGATTTCGAACGCCAGCTGTGCATTGTGGTAGAACACGTCGGGCGTCTTATAGCCGATCTGGCCCGGCTTCGCGTTGAAATCGGTCGCCTTGCCGATCCATTGCGTCGACCAGGTTGCGGTGACGCCGCCGCTTGCCGCGGTGATCACGCCATAGCCGCGCCATTTCGAATAGCCGCCATTGCCACCGCCGATAAAGCCGTCGAAGACGATCGGCTCTGCGCCGGCGAACGGCATCACGACATATTTGTTGAGATAGGTGGCATTGAGATCGACCGTCAGCGCGACCGCGCCGATCCTGCGTTCATAGACGAGGCCGAGATCGAGCCCGTTCATCTGCTCGCGCCCGGTATTGATCGGCTGGGCCGACAGATAGGTGACTTCGCCGGTGAGCGGGCTGCGCGTGAAATCGCCGCAGAACGGGTGCGACAGATTGGCGCTGGCATAGCAGACCGCGAGCTTGGTCGATCCCGGAATGGTGCGGATCGCATCCTTGATATCGATGTCGAACCAGTCGGCGGTGAGCGACAGGCCGGGCACGAGCGTGCGCGGCTGGAGCACGGTGCCGATCGTCCAGCTCGTCGAGCTTTCCGGCCTGAGCTTCTGGTTGCCGCCGCTGGTGGTGAGGATCGTCGATCCGAGCTGGACATAATTGGCCGGCACGCCCGACGCGCGGCAATTGGCGATCAGCGTCGCATTGCCGCTCTGCGCATAGCGGCTGCACGGATCGGTCGTGGTGAGATTCCCCTCGGAGACGCCACCGAACAGTTCGGGCACATTGGGGACACGGAAGCCGGTTCCATAGGTGCCGCGCAGGCGGATGCCGTCGCTGACCACCCAATCCGCGCTCAGCTTGTAATTCCAGTCGCTGCCGAACAGGTCATAGTTCGAATAGCGCACCGCGCCGTCGATCGTCAGCGCCTTGAAGAAAAGCGTGTTGGCGAGCACCGGGACCGAAAGCTCGAAATAGGCTTCCTTGGCGGTGCTCGATCCCGAGATCGGATCCTGCTGGTTGGTATTGGCGACGCCGAGCACGGTAAGCGGATCGGGATCGCGCCAGCCCTTTTCCTTGCGATAGACCGCGCCCGCCGCGAAGGCGACCGGGCCGGCGGGCAGGCGGAAGAGATTGCCGTTGATGTCCGCGGTCACCGTGGCGAGTTCGTTGCCGCCGCGATCGCGCGAGGTGAACAGGATATAATCGAGAACTTTCGGCGTCAGATCGCCATAGCCGAGATAATCGCCGCACGGGATCGCCGCGCCGACGGTCGCGCTGCACTTGCTGGTATCGAGCGTATTGGCGACGCGTTCGAGATTGGCGATGTTGGTCGAGCCATCGATCGCTGTATTGCGGCCGAAGCTCCCCGCGACCTCCCACGCCCAGTCATTCGCCAGCTTGCCGCGCAACCCGAACGTGCCCTGCCAGGTATCGGTCTCCTGGAAAAAGCGGCGCCCCCCCGGCTCGGCGAGGCGGCGCTGGATCAGGACGATATCCTGCCCCGTCGGATTGGTCGGGTTGGTCGCCGCGATCCTGAGATTGCGCAGCGTGCCCGGCGTCGCGATCTGGTTCGACTTGCGATAGGTGTAAAGGAATTCGCCGAAGGCGGTGATGCCGTCGGTCACCTTGTAATCGGCGAAAAAAGCGGTGCTGATGCGTTCGACCGGGCTCACTGCGTTGAGGAAAGGGTTGGAATTGAAATTGTGCTTCGCGGCGCTGTACGGCTCGTAGAAATTGCCGTCGCCGCCGGGGATCTGGTTGAAGTTGATTTGCTGCCCGTTGGGCAGCACGGCACGGCCGCCGATCGTGGAGGCGCTGTTGATGCACGAGAGCTTGCCCGGCGTCGTTTCGGCGAGCGAGCAGGGCGCGCGGCTCGCCATATTGACCGCGCTGGTCTTCTGATAGGTCGCCGCGGCCATGAAGCCGCCGCGCTCGTTGCGGATGCCCCAGATCAGGTCGGCGGTGAAATCCGATCCGTCGCCGCGTTCGGTGATGCCGTTGCGCAGGCTGACGCCGAGCCCTTCATAATCGGTGCGCGTGATCAGATTGACCACACCGGCCATCGCATCGGCGCCGTAGATTGCCGAGGCACCGTCCTTGAGCACCTCGGTCCGCCCCAAAGCCACGACGGGGATCATATTGAGATCGGGCGAAGAATTGGCGCCCGTACCGCCCGCCACGAGGCGGCGCCCGTTGAGCAGAACCAGGGTGCGCTTGATGCCGAGCCCACGCAGATTGACCTGGGCGGTGCCATAGCCGTTGCTGGTCCAATAAGCCGAGGTCTGGTTGCCCGCGGCGCCCGCGACCGACGGAAGCCGTTGAAGCACCGTCTCGATGTTGACGATGCCGGTATTCTCGATCTGTTCGGCCGAGACGATTGTGGCGGGCGCGACTCCCGCGAGATCCTGCCGGCGGATGCGCGAGCCGGTGACCACGACGTCGCCCGACGTGTCGTTGCCGGCGGCCGGTTCGGCCTGCGACTGCTGTGCGTGTAGCGGTGTCGCATAGGCGACGACCATCGCGGCGCAAAGCAGCGCCCCCTTCTTGCTCATTTTGACTCTCCCCCGATTCGTAATGACCCGGAAGGAGCATCAATTGTATATACAGGTCAATATGAATTCTTCATTAAATTTCAAATAGTTATATCGATTTCATCAAGGTATATCGTACGCCGGTAATACGCAGCAAATCTCCTTATCCCTCACTTTTGTCGCGAAATTTTTCTTCCTTTCTTGGCGGGAGGATAAGCCGCCCCAGCGCCGCCTTGAGCGGGCCGAGCCACGGCTCGAACGGCTTCCATTGCGCGACGCCGCTGGTGTTGAGCGGGCGGCGGACCTGTTCGGAGCTGGCGGTGCGCACCGCGCGCTGGGCGAGCGCGAGGATGTCGGGAAGCTCGAGCGTGCCGTCGATTTCGTCGATCTGGCTGTGCGAGGCGAGGATCTGTTCGAGCAGGGTCGATCCCGCACGCGGCAGGCCGAGGATGAAGATCGGATCGGGCGCGGGGCAGCCTTGCCCGGCGCGAAATTGAGGTGGACACGATCCATCGGCCGCAAATCTTCCCGCGCTACTGGCGGTGCATCGCGATAACTTCCTCGTCCTCGAACCGATAGGTCTTGGGATCGGCCAGCGAATAATAAGGATCGTCGAGGTCGGGGCGCGCCGAAATCGCGGCGCAGTAGGAGGCGATTGCCTCCCGCTGCCAGCCGCAGGCCTTGGGCGCATGGCCGCGTGAGGTCAATGTCGCGGGAAGCTCATCGGTTGCATAATGCGGACTTATTGACATCGATCCAGATGCCGGTCCTTCCTCTAAAAAACGATTTCCGAACGCGCGGCGAGCGATCGGGTGCGGCGGCGAAACCGGTAAGCGGCCAGCGCCACGACGAACAGGATCGCGCATAATCCGACCTGTTCTCGCAGATCGGGCTGGGTGGCCATCAGCGCCAGAACCGCGAGGATCGCCGCGACGAGCGCATAGCTGACATAGGGGAACAGCCAGACCTTCACCGGCAGCGGCTCGCTCGCACTTTCCAGCCGGCGGCGCAACGCGATCTGGCTCAGCGCGATCAGCAGATAGACGCACAGGATGATCGCCCCTGAGGATTGCAGCAGGAAGACGAAGGCGCGTTCGGGGGAGATCACCGAGATCAGCACCATCGCGAAGCCGGCGGCGCAGCTCACCAGAATCGCGAGGCTGGGGACGCGCCGGCGCGAAACGCGGGCGAAGACCGGCGGGGCATCGCCGCGCTCCGCCATTTCGTACAGCATCCGCGAGGTGACGTAGATCGCCGAATTGAGGCACGAGGTCACCGCGGTGAATACCACCGCCGCCATTAGCGGCGCGGCGCCTGGGATGCGGATCCGGGTCATCGCGTCGGCGAAGGGCGAATGGCCGGGGACGATCTGATCCCACGGCACGATCGCGACGATGACCGCGATCGAGCCGAGATAGAAGAACAGGATGCGCATCGTCACGGTGCGCGCGGCGCGCACGACATTCTCGGCCGGATGCTTGGTTTCAACCGCGGCGATCGTCGCGACCTCGCTCCCCATCATCGAGAAGATGACGATCGGTATCGCGGTGAAGATCGCCGCCCAGCCGGCCGGAAACATTCCGCCGTGCGCGCTCATCGCCGCCGCGGTGGCGCTCACCCCCGGGCCGAAGACGAAGATGTGCAGCGCGCCGATCACGATGAACGCGGTGATGATCACCACCTTGAGCGCGGCGAGCCAGAATTCGGCCTCGCCATAGACGCGCACCGAAAGCAGGTTGATCAGCATCGTCGCGAGGATCAGCCCGGTGCCGGGCAGCCACGCCGGCATCGGGAGCAATTGCACCAGGATCGCCGCGCCGGCGATCGCCTCGACCGCGATCGTCACCACCCAGAAATAGAAATAGAGCCAGCCGGTGACGAACCCCGCCCACGGCCCGAGCCCAAGCGTCGCATAGCCGGTGAAGGTGCCCACCCCGGGGCGGGCGATCGCCATCTCGCCGAGCATCCGCATGATCACGAACACCAAGGTGCCGCACATCGCATAGGTGAACAGTACCGCAGGCCCGGCGACGTTGATCGCCGCGCTCGATCCGACGAAGATGCCCGCGCCGATGATCCCGCCGAGCGAGATCATCGTGACGTGGCGCGGCTGCAGCGAATGAGCGAGCGTTTCGTGTTGGCCGGGATCCCGGTTCGTCATACGCGCGCTCTCCGAAGCCGTTTCGGCATTTCCCTCCGCCCGCCGCCGGATTTCGCGACGCGTGGACAAGGTTCGAATTGCGATTAGCCGCGATAGAATGAACGCCGTCAACGCCGCGATCGGCGACGCGGGCAGGCATCGGCAACTCCCGGCGCAGGCGCGGCGAAACCGTCGTCGCTTCGGCGGAAAATGGAACTTCGTTACAAATAGTTGATCGCTGATCATCGGAAGATCAGCGGCGCTGAACGGCGATAACAGTTTTTCTGATGCCGCCGCCGCGCTTGCCCTGCGCCTGCCGGATCCACGGCCGGTGTCAGGCGCGGACGGACGAGCCCCGTATCGCCAGGATCGAGCAGCCGGTGCCGGCGAGGATCAGCAGCAAGCCGGCGCCGGCGATCGCGACCGGGCCGCCGGCGTCCCACATCAGCCCGGCGAGCGGCGGCCCGAGCGCGCTGCCCGCGCCCTGGACCGCGACGATCAGGCTGGTGAGCGCGCCGCTGCGATCGGCGTCGGAGATCGCCGCGAGCTGATAGGGCATCACCGCGCCGATCCCGAACCCGAGGCTGACCAGCGCCACCGCGAACAGCAACGGCGTGAGCGGCAGCATCAACAGCCCCGCGCACAGCGCGAGCACGGCCAGCGCGCCGAGCAGCGGCAGCGCGTGGCGTGTCCGCCCGACCGTTGCCGAGGCGACCAGCGAGCCGAACCCGGTGAGCAACAGATTGGACGACAGCACCGCGCCGACGGCGCCCGCGTCGATCCCGATGCTCGCGCCGATCTTGGCGGCGAACGACCAGATGCAGGCGAAGGCGAAACCGGTGAAGAATAGAGCGGCGAGCGCCAATACCCCCGCGCCCGTCGCGCCCGCACCGCTTTGCCGGTCGGCCGCGACGGCGGGGGTGAAACGCCGCGGTATCTGCGTCCCGCCGAGACTGAGGATGCCGACCAGCAAGGCAATCGTCAGCAGCACCCCTGCCAGCCCCGATCGCGGGATGATCCATTGTCCGGCGGTGAAGGTGACGAGCGCGAGCGCGGGATAGGAAAGCCCGATCGCAATCGCGAAGGCGCGCGCCGGGACCGGCGCGAGCCCGAGCACGCGATAGGCGATCACCCACAAGCCGCCCATCGCATTGCCGATGACGAAACAGGCCGCCAGCGCGACCGCAAACGCCCCGCTCACCCCCAGCAGCCAGAAGGCGGCGGCGATGACCACCGCCGCCCCCGCGATCGCCGGGCGGAGCGCGATCCGCCCCGCCCACCACACCGCGAGCATCGAGGAGACGGTGAAGCCCGCGAGATAGGCGGTGCCGAGCAGCCCGGCCTCGGCCGCGCCGATCCCGGCATGTTCGGTCTGCAGGCTCACGAAGAAGGGCAGGAAGGCCCAGAAGAGCCCGCCGGCGATATAGAGCGCGATCGCGCCGGCAATGGCACCGCGGCCGACGGGTTGCGCTCGATCGGGTTCGGCAATCATCGATCCGCCCCCCTCAGGTCAGAACGAGCGCGACAGGCTGATGCCATAGGTGCGCGGCAGGTTATAGACCAGCCCGGCATAACCGCCCGAGACGACCTGATAGGCCTCTGCGACATAGCGGATGTCGGTCAGGTTGCGCACCCACAGCGATCCCTGCCAGCCGGCGCCGTCCTCGATCATCAGGCGCGCGTTGAGCAAGGCGTGCGGCGGCGTCTGGAGGATTTTCGTGTTGAGCAGGTCGCGCTGCGAGCGGCTTTCGTATTTCACGTCGATTGACGGGGTGACCGTGTAGCGGCCGACCGGGGCGGCATAGCGCGCCGAGCCGTTCAGCGTCCACTCGGGGGAATTGGCCAGCCGGCCACCGGCGAGGTCGACGATCGTGCCGAACAGATTCTGCTGCCGCAGCGTGTCGAGCTTCTGGTAGGTATAGCTCGCGCCGGCGTCGATGCTGAGCCTGCGGACCGGGCGGAGCGCGAGCTTGAGCTCGCCGCCCGCGATATCGGCGCCCTTGCCGTTGGTGAGGTAAGGGGCGTTGACCCCGGTGCGATTTTCGATCGCGGTGACGATGATATCGGTCCAGCGATTGTAGAAGGCCGCCGCCTCGATCCGCACGCCGGGCGCGACCGACGCCTTGATCCCCAGTTCATAGGCCGTCACGCGTTCCTGACGGGTGGGCTGAAGCGCCGCCTGGCTGCCGAGGAAATAGGAATTGAACGTCCCGGCGTCGAACCCGCGCGAGATGTTGGCGTAGATCAGCACTTGGTCGCTCGGCGTATAATCGAGCGCGATCCGCCCCGACCAGTCGCTCTGGTTGAGCTTGTTGCTGCCGGCGAAGGTCGTCGCACCGGTGCCGCCCGTCGGGGTGAAGACCGAGCGATAGGTGAAATCGCGCCCGACCCAGGTCTGGCGCAACCCGCCGGTGAGCTTGAGCGTCGGGGTCAGGCGATAGTCGAGCTGGCCGAAGATCGCGCCGGTGCGGGTGGAGAGCTTCGAATAATCGGCGACCGCACCGCCGAACCAGTCACGGAAATCGGACGAGAAGATCGGGTTGCCGGTCAGGCGGTCCCAGGAATAATAAGCGCCCGCGATCCAGGTCAGCGCGGCGCCGTCGTCGTCCGACGCGAGCCGCAATTCCTGCGAGAATTGATCGACGGTGCTGCCGCGGATCGTATCGGTCACGACATTGGCGCCGCCATCCTCGTCGAGCCCCTCGCGCCGCTTGAGATGGTCGTAGCCCGTCACCGAGGTCAGGCGGACCGCGCCGAAGCTATAGTCGATCTGCCCGACGACGCCGTAGGTGCTGTTGTCATGCCGGCCGTAGAGGCTGCGGGGGTTGTCGTGGACGCTCTTCGTCTGCTTGTGATAGCCCGAGACGTCGACGCAATTGGCATTCGCGCCGGCGATGTCGCCGGCAAGGAATTGCGGGCAGATCTGCCCGGCATTGGGCTGACCCGCCGGCACCAATGCGGCGACCGAGGTGAACGGCCAGGTATCCGAGCGATCGACTCCGCCGTGCCCGGTGACGGTGATGCGCAGCCCGTCATTGTCGGTGAAGAGCAGCGAGCCGCGGAAGAAAGCGGTACGGATCTGGCCGTAATGATCGCCGCCGCTGCGATCGGTCTGCGGGCCGTCCCATTGGCGCACCACCTTGGTTGCGATCCGCCCGGCGAGCGTATCGCCGACGAGCGGGCCGCCGATCGCCGCTTCGACGTTGAGATAATTGTACCGGCCGAAATCGATCTGCGCATAACCATTGGGGGTGAAGCTCGGCTGGCGCGAGATGAAATTGACCGCGCCCGCGGTGGTATTGCGGCCGTAAAGCGTCCCTTGCGGGCCTTTGAGCACCTCGACCCGCTCCTGATCGAACATCTGGAAGGCGAGCATCGGCGAGGACGACTGATAGATGCCGTCGACATAGACGCCGGTGGTCTGCGGGGCGCTTTCGTTGAAATTGTCCGCGCTCATCCCGCGGAGGGTGATCGAGGGATAGCTGTTCTCGCCGAACGGCAGATGGACCGCGAGATTGGGCGTGTACATCGTCAGATCGCGCACGCTGGTCGCGCCTTCCTCGCGCAGCCGATTGCCGTCGAAGGCGTCGATGGTGATCCCGACCTTGTCGAGTCGCTCCTCGCGATGCTGCGCCGTGACGACGATGTCGCCGCCCTCGACGGCGCCGGCTTTGGCCTGGGGGGATGCCGGGTCCGCAGGCGCGGCGACGGCGGGGGCCGTGCCGATCAGCAGCAGCGCGGTCGATTGGAGAAGCAGTCGATGGACGTTCGGAATCATACCCCACCCCCTAACATTATCGGGCAAAGGCTTATGAATGATCGATTGACTAGTCAACCTGACAAATATCTCTCTTCAAAGGTGCGACCATGCTGTCGACGGTTGACTAGTCAACCTTAAATGCTAAGCTCCGGCGCATGACCAACGCGCTTACGCGGCACGGGCCGCTCTACATCCGGATCGCGGCCGAGCTGCGCGCGGGCATCCTGTCGCGGCGCTGGCAGCCGGGCGACCAGCTGCCCAGCGAGGCGCAATTGTGCCGCGAATATGGCGTCAGTCGGGGGACGGTGGTTCGCGCGATCGAAATCCTGCTTCAGGAGGGGCTGGCGCATCGCCGGCAGGGCGATGGCACCTATGTTTCGCGGCCGTCGCTGCATCGTCAGCCGGGATTCCTGACCGGCTTTTCGCATTCGGTGCGCGATCAGGGACGCGTGCCGACGCATCGTATCCTGGGGTTCACGCGGCTGTCCGCCGCCGAGGCGCAGCAATATGGCTGCGGCGGCCCCGCGGTCCGGCTGTCGCGTCTGCGGCTGGTCGACGACACGCCCTGGGCGCTGCACAATTCGGTCGTGCCGGAGCAGGTCGCGGAGCGCGTGCCGGCGCTGACCGCGGACGGCGTCGAACTGCTCCACGCCGCCGACTTCTCGCTTTATCAGGCGATGGAGGAAGCCGGCATCCATGTCGATCATGCCGAGGAACTGCTCCGCGCGCGCGCCGCGACGCCGGAGGAGGCGGCGCTGCTCGGCGTCCCGTCCGGCACCGCGCTGATGGCGATCAACCGTCGCGCTTATGATGCGGCGGGGCGGATCGTCGAATTGGTCGAAACGAATTATGTGGGTGATTCATATAGTTATGAGACGCGGCTGACACGCGATCGCGGCGTCGCCCATATGGTCTCGCAGGTCGCGGATCGGCATTGATGCCCCGCGACTGGCATGAGGCGGGGTCGCCCGAGCGTACCGCGGTCCTCGTCGATCTCCAGAATGGTTTCCTGCATCCGGAGGGCGGGAATTACTATCCCGCCGCGTCGGACATCGTGCCCAATCTGCGCCGGCTGCTCGCCCATGCGCGGTCGCGCGGGCGGCTGATCGTCCATGTCGCCGACCGGCATCGCGCCGGGCTGGCCGATTTCGAATCCGCCAAGCTGCCCGAGCATTGCGTCGACGGCGCGTTCGACGCCGCCTTCTTCGACGGCTTCGGCCCGCCCGAGCCCGCGCCGGCCAATGAACTCGTCGTCGTGAAGCGCCGGTTCAGCGCCTTCTTCGCCACCGATCTCGACCTGACGCTGCGCGAGAATGCGATCGAACGGCTGGTGGTGGCGGGGGTCAAGACCAACGTCTGCGTCCGCGCGACGATCCAGGATGGTTTCGGTCTCGGTTACAGCTGCCTGCTGGCGCGCGAAGCGACCAATTCCAATCGCACCAATCTGGAGGCCGCGGCGGTCGAGGACATCGATCGCTATATGGGGTGGAGCGTCGCGCTGGCGGATGCCGAGGCGGCGCTCGGATGACGCGTATCGCGCTTGTCGGCTATGCCTCGCTCGATCATCCGATCCAGCTCGACGGCGTCTATCGCCCGCATTGGACGACGCCGATCCGGCATCGCGGCGGCGGCGCCTGGCCGCGCGCGGGCGGGTGCCATTATTATGC
>NZ_MKRR01000097.1:0-16388 GCF_001897045.1 Sphingomonas sp. 66-10 | reverse complement strand
TCTGGTCTACGAGGATAATGGCGCCTGCGCCTGCCTGATCGATTTCGGCATGGCGGGGCGCGAGACGGTCACCCCCGAGCAGGAAAAGGTGCTGACCGCGGCCGATCTCGTGTGCCTGACGGTGGCGCCCCCGGCGGCAAGCCGCCACGCGCTGGATCTGGTGCGGCCCGACGCGACGCTCGCCTGGGTGACGAAGAACGACCCGGTCTCCTTTCCGCCGCGGCTGCGCGACACGATCGCTGACCGATCGCGTATCATCTTCTGCAACAAGCGCGAACTGGCGTGGGTCGACGAGGCGCTGGGCGGGGCGATCGGCGACCGCACGATCGTCGAGACCAATGGCGCGTCCGAAATCACCGTCCACCGCGCGCAAGGCGAGGTCACTATTCCGGTCTCGCCGGTCGCGGTGACCGACACCACCGGCGCCGGCGATACGCTGGCGGGGGGAACCTTGGCGGCGATTGCCGCGGGCGAGACCGATATCATCGCCGCGGTCCACGCCGGCGCGGCTGCCGCGCGCGATCTGCTGCGGCAACGGACCGCCTGACCGACACACCAACACGGGAGACCCATGTGACCAAGCGCGCCTGGTATATCGGCTGCGATCAAAGTGAAATTGCCGAACGGGCCCTGCTGATCGGCGATCCGGCGCGTGTCGCGCGGCTGGCCGCGCAGCTCGACGAGGTTCATTGGGTGAAGGAGAATCGCGGGCTGCGCACCATCTCCGGCTTCCACAAGGGCGTGCGGGTCACCGCCTCCGCTTTCGGCATGGGCGGCCCGATCGCGACGATCGTGCTGCATGAGCTCGCCAATCTGGGCGCGACGACCTTCCTGCGCATCGGCACGTCGATGGCGTTGCCGCCGGTCGAGCTGGGCGAGTTTCTGATCGCGACCGAGGCTTGGGGACAGGACGGTGCCTCGATCGCCTACGGCGGCACCGGCGATCCCGTGCCCGCGGCCGACGCGTTAGTGGCGCAGCTTCGCCACGCCGTCGCGACGCACGGCTTGCCGTCTCGCGCGGGGCGGTTCGCCAGCTTCGACGGCTTCTACCGCGACATGTTCTCGATCGACCCCGATACCGAGGCGCGGGTCGCGTCGGTGCGTGAGGACATGCTGCGGCAAGGCGTGCTGGTGACCGATATGGAAACCGCGCCGCTCTTCACCGCCGCGCGTGCGTTGGGGGTGAGCGCCGGGAGCCTGTGCGTCGCCACCGTCGATAGCAACACCCAGCGCAAGATCGCGGATGACGAGATGGCGACGCTCGAGCGCCGGCTGTTCGACGCCGCGCTCGATGCGCTGGTCGCCGCCTGAAGCATCCACCGTTTACCGGAGACACGCCATGTCCATTATCGCCGATTATCACCGCATGCTCTCCACCCGGCTCGCCACGGTGTTCGAAACGCAGGCGCATCTCATCGACCGGGCGGCGGAGATCTGTGCCGATGCGATCGCGGCGGACCGGCTGGTCTTCACCTTCGGCACCGGGCACGGCGCGTTCGCCGCGCTGGAGATGTTCCCGCGCACCGGCACGGTGGTCGGCTTCCGGCCGATCGTGGAGAGCACGATGATCTCCTTCCACCGCGTCCTCGGCGACATGGGGGCGCGCCAATATCGCTTCATCCACGCGCAGGAGGGCTATGGCGATGCGATCCTCAGCTCGCACCAGACCTTGCCCGACGATGCGATGCTGATCTTCTCCCACTCCGGGCTCAACGCGGTGACGCTCGACATCGCGCTTGGCGCCAAGGCCAAGGGCATGAAGGTGATCGGGGTGACCAGCCTGCCGCATTCCACCAGCACGCCGTCGCGCCATTCGTCGGGCAAGCGGCTGTTCGAGGTCGCCGATGTGGTGATCGACACCGGGGTGCCGAAGGGCGATGCGGGGATCGAGATCGAGGGCGTGACAGGGCGCACCGGCGCGACCTCGACCAGCATCGCGATCGCGATCGGCCAGGCGATCAATGCCGCGACGGTCGAAAAGCTCAACGCGCGCGGGGTGGAAACGCATATCATGGTCAGCCCCAACACCACCGAGAAGAAGAGCGCGGACGCGCAGAACGACCGCAATTACGCCGAATTGTGGCGCCGGCTGAGCGCGCGATGAGCGGGGCAGGGGCGATGGAGATGGAAACGACGCTTTTCTACGGCGGCGAATGGCATCTGCCGGCCAAGGAAGCGTGGTTCACGGTGGTCGACCCGGCGACCGGCCGCCCGATCGGGCGCACCGCGCTGGCCGGCGCAGTGGATGTCGACCGCGCGGTCGACGCCGCGCGCGCCGCGCAGCGCGACTGGGCCGCGATCGGCGCGGACGCGCGCGCGCGAATCCTCCACGCCGCCGCCGATCGCATCGCCGAACGCGCCGATGCGATCGCGCGGCTGCTGACGCTGGAACAGGGCAAGCCCGTCGGCGACAGCCGCAAGGAGATCGACTTCGGCGTCGAGGTGATTCACTATTACGCCGAGGAGGCGCGGCGTGTCGGCGGCTCGATCCGACCGAGCGCCTCGCCCGAGGTGCGCAACCTCGTCAGCCATCACCCGGTCGGCATCGTCGCCGGCATCGTGCCGTGGAATTATCCGGTCGATCTCTATTGCTGGAAGGTGGGGCCGGCGCTCGCCGCCGGCTGCCCGGCGATCATCAAGCCGCCGCACGAAACGCCGTTCGCGATTGCCGAAGTGGTCCGCTGCTTCGACGAAGCCGGATTGCCGCCGGGCGTTCTCGCCAACCTGCCCGGCCGCGGCCCGGAGGCCGGCGCCGCGCTCGCCGCGCATCCCGGGATAGCGATGATCTCCGCCACCGCGTCGATCGCCGCGGGCCAAGAGATTGCGCGCCGCGCCGCGGGCAACCTCAAGCGGCTGAGCCTCGAACTCGGCGGGCACGCCCCGTTTATCGTCCTGCCCGATGCCGATGTGGAAGCGGCCGCCAAGGCGGCGCTGCGGCGATCCTTCTCGAACATGGGGCAGATCTGCATCGCGGTGAATCGCATCCTCGTCCACCGGGACGTCCACCGCCGCTTCGCCGACGCGTTGGCGGCGCAGACCGATGCGATCGTGCTGGGCCACGGCCTTGAGGAAGGCGTGGCTTACGGCCCGGTCCTCAACGCGAGCGTGATCGAGCGGACGCAGGCGCATCTCGACGATGCTTTGGCCAAGGGCGGGCGGTTGCTGGCCGGCGGGCAACGGCCGCGGCTCGACGGGCTGGAGGAAGGATTCTTCTATCGCCCGACCTTGGTGGATGAGGCGCCGCTCGATTCGCTGCCGATGACGAGCGAAAGCTTCGGCCCGATCGCCGCGATGCGCGCCTTCGACACGATCGAGGAGATGCTGGCGATCGCCAACGGCCTGGAATTCGGCCTCGCCGCCTATCTCTACACCGAGGATCTGGAACGCGGCTGGGCGATCGCCGAGGCGCTCGAATGCGGAATGGTCGGGGTGAACGTCAACGATACATCCGATCTCCAGGCACCGTTCGGTGGGACCAAGCTGAGCGGCCTTGGCCGTGAATTGGGGACCGAGGGGCTGATGGCGTATCTGGAACCCAAGCTGATCCGGATGCGGCGGCGGGCGATCGGTTAGGGCTGATCCCTCGGCGCTAATCCACCCGCCAACCCGGTCTTGAGTCGGGTCCATTGTGCCGGCAGCGCGGTGGCCAGAACCTCTTGCTCCACGCCTGCCTCCAGATGGACCCCGGCCCAAAGCCGGGGTGACGAGAGATATGTGGCGACCGGCGCCTAAAATGAGATTCGCCCCGGCGTAAGCCGGGGTGGCCGTTCCATCTCTTGTGTCTCCGCGAAGGCGGGGACCCAGTCTGGGCTCCCGCCTTCGCGGCAGCACAAGGGCGCGTGCGGTTTGATCGCGCTGAGGCGCATGACGCGCAAATCCCGCACAGAATTGCGAGCGGTTCGCAACAATATGCTTGACCCGGTCCAGCAGCGCATTTAGCCCGCGTTGCATCGATAACGATTCGCAATAGCGAAAATAACCGGGAAACAGCCTTGTCCAACCTCATTCGCCGTATCGGCCGATCGGAAGCGCGCGCCGGCATATCCGCGCTCGCGTCCTGCGTTGCTGTTCTGGCCACGCCGGCGGCCGCGCAGGACGGCGATCCGCTGGTGATCGTCGATCCGCGCGGCACGATCACCGTCAGCGCGACGCGGTTACCGCAGAAGGTGGAGGAGGTGCCCGCGACCGTCAGCGTGATCACCGATCGCCAGATCGCCGACCAGCTCGCCTCCGACATCAAGGATCTCGTCCGCTTCGAGCCCGGCGTGAGCGTGCGGCGCGCGCCGACCCGGTTCGGCGCGGCGAACGGCGCGACCGGGCGCGACGGCAATGCCGGTTTCAACATCCGCGGGCTGGAGGGCAATCGCGTGTTGATCCAGGTCGACGGGGTGCGCGTGCCCGACGGGTTCGATTTCGGCGCGCAATCCGCCGGGCGCGGCGATTATGTCGATGTCGGGCTGGTCAAATCGGTCGAGATTCTGCGCGGCCCGGCATCGGCGCTCTACGGCAGCGATGGGCTCGCAGGGGCGGTGAGCTTCACCACCAGCGATCCGGTCGATTTCCTGCGCAACGGGAAGCAGATCGCGGGGCTGGGCCGCGTGGCCTATGATTCCGCCGACCGCCAGTTTTCCGAAACCGCGATCCTCGCCGCACGCAGTGGCGACTGGTCCGCACTAATCGCCTATACCCGCCGCGACGGGCATGAGCTCGACAATAAGGGGACCAACGAGGAGCGCAATTCGCGCCGCACCGCGCCCAATCCGCAGGACAGTTTCTCCAACGCGATCCTCGGCAAGATCGTGTGGCAGCCGAGCGATGCGCATCGCGTGCGGCTGGCGGTCGATCATTATGACGATCATGTTCGCACCAATGTGCTGAGCGGTATCGCCCCGGTGCCGACCGCACCGACCAGCGTGATCGGATTGACCGCGCGCGACGAGACGCGGCGCGACCGCATCAGCCTCGACTGGCGCTATAGCGGGAGCGGCGCGCTCGCCTCCGCGCAGCTCGCTTTCTGGTATCAGCAGGCGCGGAACCGCCAGTTCAGCGCCGAGGATCGCTATACCGCGGCCGATCGCACCCGGCTCAATACCTTCGACAATCGCGTGTTCGGGGCGAGCGCCGAATTGCGCAGCGACGTCACCACCGGGGCGCTGACCCACCGCATCGTTTATGGCGGCGATGTCAGCGTGACGCGGCAGAAGGGGGTGCGCGACGGTACGGTGCCGACCCCGCCCGACGTTTTCCCGACCCGCGCCTTCCCGGTCACCGATTTCACGCTCGCCGGCGCCTATCTGGGCGATGAGATCGGTGTCGGCGGCGGGGTGCTGACGCTCTATCCGGTGCTGCGTTTCGATCATTACAATCTCGATCCGAAGCAGGACGCGCTGCTGCCCGGGTTCAGATCGGCGGGGCAGAGCGGATCGCGCGTCTCGCCCAAGGTCGGCGGTGTGGTGAAGCTGGGCGGGGGCGCGAGCCTGTTTGCCAATTATGCGCAAGGGTTCAAGGCGCCGTCGCCGACCCAGGTGAACCAGTTCTTCCAGAATCTGGCGCAGGGCTATACCTCGATCCCCAACCCCGATCTGCGCCCGGAGACCAGCGAGACCTGGGAGGGCGGATTGCGCGTGTCGAGCGGCGCGGTCAGCGCGGGGGTGACGGGGTTCACCGGCCGCTATCGCAATTTCATCAGCCAGCAGGTCGTCGGCGGGTCGTTCCGCCCGAGCGATCCCGCGGTGTTTCAGTTCATCAACCTCAATCGCGTCAAGATCGACGGCGTCGAGGGTCGTATCGACCTGCGCGCACCGAGCGGCGTCTCCGCGCGGATGGCGATCAGCTATGCGAAGGGGAGCGTCTCCGAGCCTGACAAGTCGCGGCAACCGCTGTCGACGATCGATCCGCTCAAGCTGGTGGTGGGGATCGGTTATGACGCCCCCGAACGCCGCTTCGGCGGGCAGATCATCGCCACCCATGCGGCACAGAAGGAACTCGGCCGGACGGTCTATGACGATACGGCCACCGGGGCGCAGACGACGATCTGCAACGGTGCGCCGTGCTTCCGGCCGGGCGGGTTCACGATCCTCGATGCGACCGCCTATGTCCGCGTCGGCGAGGCGCTGACCTTGCGCGCCGGGGTCTTCAACATCCTCGACGCCAAATATGCCTGGTGGAGCGATGTGCGCGGGCTCGCCGCCAATTCCACCGTCACCGACGCTTACACCCAGCCGGGCCGCAACGTGAGCGCATCGCTCACCGCCCGCTTCTGATCCTCGGGGGATAAGATGAAGAAGATCCTGCTGCTTTCCGTTCTGCTCGCCGCCACCGCCGCGCCGTTGCCCGCCTTTGCCGATGGTCCGCTCAAGGCACGTGAGGCGGCGGCCGAAGCGCAATCCTTCCAGGCCGATCGCGCGGCGATCCTCGCGATGGCGGGCGATTACAAGGTGACCTTCGACATGCGCGAAACCACGCCGTGGCGCGCCGATTATACCCCGATCGCCGCCAAGGTGTCGGGCGGGCACGAGGCGGTGCGGGTGATCGAGGACAGCGGGCGCCGCATCGTGCTCCAGCATCTGCTGGTGGTGAAGGACAAGAACGGTAAGCCCGTGGTGATCAAGCACTGGCGGCAGGACTGGAGCTACGAGCCCGAAAGCGTGCTGGTCTATGCCGGCAAGGGGCGGTGGAACGTCGAGGCGGTGCCCGCCGCGATGCGCGCCGGGCGCTGGTCGCAGACGGGGTGGCAGACCGACGATTCGCCGCGCTACGGCGGCTGGGGCCAGTGGACCGACGAGGGCGGGGTACGGCGCTGGCGCAGCAACTGGACGTGGCGCCCGCTCGCGCGGCGCGATGCGGTGCGCAATCCGCCCTACGATCGCTATCTCGCGATCAACCGCCACTCGCCCTCGCCGGCGGGGTGGATCCACTGGCAGGACAATATCAAGATGGGGCCGGAGCCGGGGACCGCGGGGCAGGGCAGGATCGTCCCCTTCGTCCAGGAATCGGTGCTCAATTCCTATGTGAAGGACAATGGGTTCGATGCCGCCGCGGCCGATGCCTATTGGGCGGCGAGCAAGGATTATTGGTCGGCGATCCGCACCGCCTGGGATGCGGCGATCGCGCGCGACAAGGGCGTGAGCGTCACCGAAGTCGCCGATACCGGCTCGGCTGGCGCCGAGCGGTTGATGGGGCTG
This sequence comes from Sphingomonas sp. 66-10, assembly GCF_001897045.1. Classification (NCBI taxonomy): domain Bacteria; kingdom Pseudomonadati; phylum Pseudomonadota; class Alphaproteobacteria; order Sphingomonadales; family Sphingomonadaceae; genus Sphingomonas; species Sphingomonas sp. 66-10. Next base: position 9,204 of record NZ_MKRR01000097.1, on the reverse strand, counting down.
GCCGACGATATCCAGGCAGGCAAGATCAAGACCGCCGCGGCGATCGAGCGCGGCCGCGCGATCGTCGCCGAGGTCACCCGCCGCTGACGCGCGCAGGCGAGGAGCCGCCATGTACCGCTATCTCGATCGTCGCGTCACCGATCTCGGCGAACCGCAACGCTTCCTGCTCGCCGCGATGCGGCTGTGGGTCGAAAGCGCGCGTGGTGGGCGGTGCTGCTGCGCCGCGCTGGTCAGGGGCTTTGCACATTGCCGGGTCGGCGCCGCGGTGCGCGATTTCGGCATCGCGATGACCGCACTCGATCGCGACGCGCTGGAAAAGCTCACCTTCGGGTGTCGCCGTGCGATGCGCGTCAGCGAGGATGAGGCGCGGATGCTGACGCTGTTCGACGCCGCGCTCGGCGCCGACGCCCCGCGCGTTCGCCGTATCGCCGCGACCCTGGTGCGCGACGAGACGACGGCGACGCTCGCCACCGCGGTCGAATGGGTCGCGGTTCGCCTTTCCGATGGCAGTTTCATGGAACACGACCAGTGAAGATGGATGTTCGCGCCCCCGCGCTGATCCCCGATAACCCCGCTCTCCAGCGCGTCGGCGTGCGCTGGGTGCGGCATTGGAACGAGCATCTGTTCAGTTTCGCGGTCGACCGCCCGGCGTCGTTCCGTTTCCGCTCGGGCGAGTTCGTGATGATCGGGCTGCCGGGGGAGCAGGATGCGCGCCCGGTGATGCGGGCATATTCGATCGCCAGCCCGGCGTGGGCCGAGGAGCTCGAATTCCTGTCGATCAAGGTGCCGGGCGGCCCGCTGACAGGGCGGCTGCAGGCGGTGCGCGCGGGCGACCAGCTCTATCTGGGGCGCAAACCGACCGGGACTTTGGTGTGCGACGCGCTGCTCGGTGGGCGGCGCCTGTGGCTATTGGCGACGGGCACCGGGCTTGCGCCGTTCCTCAGCCTCGCGCGCGATCCCGAGGTTTATGAACGCTTCGGGCAGGTCGTCATCGTCCACGGCGTGCGCCGGGTGAGCGATCTTGCGTGGCGCGAGCAACTCGTCGCGCAGCTTGCCGGCGATCCGCTGGTGAGCGAGCAGGCGCTGCTCCAGCTCCATTATCTGCCGACGGTGACACGCGAACCGTTCCATACCGCGGGGCGCATCACCGCGCTGATCGGCGACGGGCGATTGTTCGCGCCGCCGATAATGGGGCCGCGCGGCTTCGATGCCGCGATCGACCGCGTGATGCTATGCGGCTCGACCGAGATGATCCACGAAACCAGCGCGTTGCTTGCCGATGCCGGGCTGCGCGAAGGATCGAATGCCAATCCCGGCCATTATGTGATCGAGCGCGCGTTCGTCGGTTGATGCCGCGCAGCTCGTCTAATGCTGATTGTTCGGATAGCTGATGATCAGCGCCAGCGGCTCGCTGCCGGTCTGGCGGATGCCGACCACGGCTTTCCGATAGAGATAGGCCGCCATTCCGGGTTTCAGCTTCCGCGTCACGCCGTCGCTGGTCACCTCGCCTTCGCCCGACAGGACATAATAGACCTCGTCGTGATCGATCGGGTGGAGGCCGATCGCTGCCCCGCGATGCAGCACGCGCTTGCGGAATTCCATCGCGCGCGGGGCAGGGGCGGCGTCGCTGATGCGATAGGCGGTCGACATCCCGATATTGCCATGCGGCGGCGGCTCTTCGCGCCGGACATCCTCGTCGCGGACGACCACCATCGCGGGCGTCCCCGCCGCCAGCAGGAGCGCTTCGATCATTGCCGCCGCGCCCGGCTGCGCGCCGAAAAGCTGAGGTGATCCGGCATCATTGGACATCTCCCTGGGCGGTGCGATCGGTCACAGTCGGACCGGGCCGTGATCGAGCAGCTTGTGGTGGGCGCGTCGCCGTTGCCCCGGGCGGCGCGCCTCCTGTTCAATGCGCAGCGGCACCCAGCCTTCCGCGGCGCGGACCGCCGGGGTGCGCGCGATCGTGGCGAGGTCGCTGGCGAACGATGCGAAATAGGCGGGTTCGCCCTGCCATCGCGCCAGATCGCCGAGCACCGCATCGGGCGCACGCCCGTCGGCATGGAGTGCAAGGTCGGCGAGGCCGCGGCAGGTGCGGAACAGCATCCAGTGGATATGGCCGAGCCGGTCCGCGGCGCCGGCGAACAGGCCGCAATCGGCCATCAGCATCTCGGCATAGGTCGCCCAGCCTTCGCCGAACGGCGCGGTATAACGCTTGCGCAGCGGGTGCGGGGCGGCGCGCGCTTCGAGCGGCATCTGGATCATATGACCGGGCAACAGCTCATGCGCGACGACGCTGGGCAGCGAGAAGCGCGGGCGCCGCGCGATCCGTTGGAGATCGACGACATAGGCGCCGTGAACGCCCGGCGCGGGGAGGATGCGATAACCGCCTTTCCCGGCGGCGATCTCCGCCGCGTCGAGCGCGCGCACATCGACGTCGAGGCAGGCGGGGGGCAGGGTGCCGAACAGGTCGGGGAGTTTCGGCCGTATCGCCGCCAGCGTTGCGCGCATCGCCGCGACCGCCGCATCGCGCCCGGCGTCGTCGTCGGGATAGAGGAAGCGTGGATCGCGCCACAGCCGCTCGAACCGCGCGCCGGTGGTGCCCGCCGGCACACCCAACGCATCGAACGCGGCGCCGGCCTGCGCCGCCAGCATTGCCCGGCGCGTCTCGAGATCGCGGCGGACACCGGCGAGTTGCACCGTGTCGCCGGTTATCCGTCGCATCTGCCACTCGAACCGTTCGGCGGGCTGCAGCGCGGGGTTCGCGAGCCGCTGATCGATCGTCAGACCGGCGCGCGCGGCGGCGAGATCGAGCCGTGTCCCCGGCGAGGCAGCGTCGTCCGATACGCCCGCCAGCCGCGCCAGCGCCGCCGGCGGGTCGAGCGTCATCGCCGCATCGAGCGCCTGCTTGATCGTTGCGTCGCTGGCGTTCGTCGCCCGGGCGGCAGCGGGGCATGCGGCGAGCGCGACCACGCCCGCGATCGTCTGACGACGGGTGACCAGGGCATCTTGCGCAATGGAGGAGCGGGGCGGGGCGGATATCATCACGGGATCGCGACTTTGTTGTTCATCGCGGTCACCTCGGGCGCATTGCCCGGCAGTGCCACCGTCGCGGTGAGCCGGGTCGCCCCCGCCGGCACGCGCAGCCGCACTATCGCCGTGCACGGCACCAGATCGAGCGGCGCGTCGAGCGGCGGGATAGCGGCGCTCGCCACCACGCGGCCGGCGGCATCGGCGATCGTCAGCGTCCCGCCGCCGGTCGGCTTCGCGCCGAGGCTGTGGACGGTCACCGCCAGCCGGTCGCCCTGACGCGCCACATCGTCCACCCCGATGCCGAGATCGGGGCGCTCCTCGACGGGCTCGCCCGCGCGCGCCAGCGTGAACTCGTAGGTGGTCGTGGTGTGCGGCGCGAATTCCACCTCGGTCGAGGCGGAGCGTTCCAGCGCCAATTCACCGGTCGTCGCGGCCTTGCCTTCCTCGATGCGGGTCATCCGCCATTGTCCGGCGGTGACGTTCCACGCGGTCATCGTCGCGCGTTGCGGCTGGTCGGTGCGGTTATAGGCGATGACGCGGAAGCGCTCGCGCGTCGCGCCGGGCATCAGGATCGCGACATCCTCGCCCGCGCCGGGCTGCGCGAAACGCCAGCTCACGCTATTCCCCGGCCAGGTCTGATTGCGGCGCAGCGCGATCCCGCCGAGCCGCTCGCGCTGGAGAATCTCATTGGGCTGGTCGACCCGATCGGACCACCAATGCCCTTCGGTATACATATAGTCATGCCGCGCCTTGTCGGCGATCGCATCGGCGTGGAGCGTTTCCAGCGCCGACAGGTCGCCCGATCCGTCCCACCGCGCATAACGCGTGAAATCGCTTGCGCCTGTGGCGAGATCGCCGCGCAGCGCCGCGCCGTCGGGCAATGCGGCGAAGGCGTTCTCGTTGATCTCGGCGAGAACACTCGGCCCCGATTGCGCGATCCGCGCGGTCATCGGGCGGAGATATTTGGCATCGCCGGTGAAACGCCACGCCGCCCAGCCGCTCTGGAAAGGCGTCGTGACGCCGCCGCCGTCGCCGGCCTGTTCCTTATCGCTGCCCCAGTTGATCTCGTTGGGGAAGGACCAATGCCCGCCGGCGTCCTGCTTGCCGTGGGCGAGCCAGCCGTCCATCACCCCGGTCACCAGCCCGCGCGCGGCGGGGTTGCCGTTGTACAGGCCGATCAGGATCGGCGCGTGCATCATCACGAAGCTATAGGGTTTCTGCCACGCCCAGGCCGGGTCGCGATACATTTTGCGCGCGCCGTACCAGTTGGAGGCGAAGTGCATATGCCCGGTGGGGTTGGTGAGGATCACGCCCTGCAGCGCCTTGACCGTCGCCATCAGCCGCTCGACCGATTTGGGCTCGCCCCAATTGAGGTAGAGCCGTTCGGCATCCGAGTTCAGCCCTTCCTCATAAGCATGCAATTCGTCGGTGGTGATATAGCCCAACCCATTGACGATCATGCCGTTCTTATATGCCGCGTCGGACAGGGCGCGCAGCGAGGCGTTGATCTTGTCGGGCTCGACGCCCATCAGCGCGAGCCCGGGCCATTGTTGGGTCAGATCGGTATCGTCGGAAATCCCGCCGCCGAAATCGCCATAGGGCACTTGCCGGTTGTCGATCCACCACGAGACGTAACGGCGGACGTATTTGAGATCCTCGAGTTGGCGGAACGCCCAGAGCGGCTCGCCGCGCTGCGGCGCGGGCTGGGTGAAGGGCGGCAGGTTCTCGGGCCGATAATTGATATCCGCCCAATAGCTGCGCGCCTGCCGGTTGTCGGGGTCGACGCGGAGCAGATCGGTGATGTCGGCGAACAGCCGGCGATAGAGCGCCATCCGCTTCGAGGCGGTATGCTCCTCGACCAGAAAACCCCAATTGTCGCGCACCTGATTGAAGCGATCGGCGACATGCTCCTTCAGCGCCTCGGCGCGCGGCTTGAATACCAGCCGGATGCGCGCGCCGTCGAGGCTGTCGGCGGAAAAGGCGGGGTCGGATGCGGCGATCGAGAGATAGAGACTGTCGTGCGGTAGGATGCGGTCACGCAAATCGAGCCACAGGGTGCGCTTCTCGCCCGGCTTCACCGTTACCGTGAGGTCAATCATGTCGCGGCCGGGCCACAATGGGTCCTTGACGCGGATATCGAGCGCGACCGGCTTGCTGCCCCTGAGCGCGGGCAGGTCGATCGCGATGCCGTCGAGCCCGTCGTGGATATTCTGCCAGCCATAATCGAACGCGCGTGCGACCGGCTGATCGGGCGGGGCATCGCCGAGGCTGGCGGGGATCAGGATATGGACGATCGGCGCCAATCCCTCGGCGCGCGCCGCCCGACCCGCACCGCCCGCCGCGCCGGCGCCCACCGCGGCCTTCACCCCCGATGTCGGCATCGCCACCACGGTCGCGCGCTCCTCGGGGGGGTAGCGGCCGGCGATGAAGGTGTTGAGATCGGAGAGGGCGGCGAGATCGGGGCGCATCGCGCTGTGGATCGTATAGTCGAGCTTGAAGCTGCCGCTCGGCTCGGCGCCGGGGCCGATATCATAGGCCCATATTTCCTGGATCGGCTGCTCCTGCATCACATTGGTGAAGTGGAGCGCGCCGCCGGTCACTGCCGGAAAATCGCTAATGCTGCGCACGACGCCTTTAGGGCGGGAGGCGAGCTGCTTCTCCTTGCCCCCGTCCTTGCCCTCTGCAGTCCAGGTCAGCGCGCCATAGGCCGCACCGCGCAGCTCGACGCGATTGATGCGGTCGCCGGGCGGGATCGTCAGGTCATAACGCTTGCCGCCCTCGACATAGACGTTCCAGTCGGGCAGCTCGAAATAATCGTCGCGGCCGGGCAGCCGCGAGCGGTTATAGACCCCCGGCCAGGTCGTTTCGGCGATGCCGTCGACGCCCTTGAACATCCATTGCTTCAGATCCTTGGCGTCGGCGAATTCGACCTTGCGCACCCGCGTCACCGGGGCGTCGAGCAGCGGCGGCAGCGTCTTGTCCCAGCCGTAGCGGTGAAGCCACGCCTGCCACGCCCCCGTCGGCTGCGCCTCGGGGAGCGCGCCCGGCTCCTGCTTCGCCGCGAGTTGCGCGATATTCGCCGGGGAAAGCGCGCGGTCATAGACGCGCAGTTCGTCGATGTCGGAGCCGCGCATGAAGCTGTAGCGGCTCTGCACCTGATGCGGCGCCGTGACGCGGCCGGCGAGCCCGAACTGGTCGAGCCCGGAATCGAGATCGGCCGCCTCGGCCTTGGTCGCCACTTCGCGGCCGTCGATGTAAAGCGTCACTCCCCTGGTCTCGTCCCAGGCGAAGGCGATATGGTTCCAGTCGCTCGCCGCGGGCGGGATCGGCATTCGCCAAGACACCCGGATGCGCGACAGATTGGCGTCGGTGACGAAAGCGTCGAAGCCGTGGCCGTTCCAGTCGATCCTGAGGAACGCCATGTCCCAGCTGCTGTGATCGGCGAAACCGGCACGGAAGATGACGAACGGCACCTCCCCGACAGGCGTTCGCGCGCGCCAGAAGAAGCTCAACGTGCCGCGCGCGGCGCGCATGTTGCCCGGCGCCTGCCATGCGACATAGCCGTCGTCGGCCCAGCGCGCCGCACCGCCGATCGCGCCGTCGGGGACGATATCGACATGCGCGCGAAAATTGGGCCTGGCCTCGCCATGCGCGATCTCGGCGGTCAGATCGTGGTCGGCCGACATACGGAACAGCAGACCGGGCTGATCCGGCGTCTGCGCGCCGGCCTCCTGCGCCGCCAGCGCCGCCGCCAGCACCCAGAGGCTCGTCCTCCTCATGCTGCTATCCGGTCAGAGCGTATCGACACGCGCCAGCCGCGGGCTGAGCAGGTGCACGATAGCGACCGCGATCAGATAGACGCTCCCCGCCACCGCGAAGATCGCCGCATAGCTGCCGGTGGTCTGGAGGATATAGCCGGTGAATTTGGCCATCATCATCCCCCCGATCGCGCCGACCATCCCGCCGATCCCGACCACCGATCCCACCGCCGCGCGCGGGAACATGTCCGACGGGATCGTGTAGAGATTGGCGGAGAAGGCCTGATGCGCCGCGGTCGCCAGCCCGACGATCGCCACCGCGAGCCACAGATGCGAGACATATTGCGCGAAGAAGATCGGCGTCACCAGGATCGCACAGGCCAGCATCGTCAGCTTGCGCGCGGCATTGGCGCTCATCCCGCGCTTCATCAGCCGCGACGACGACCAGCCGCCGGCGACGCTGCCGAGATCGGAAATCAGATAGATCACCACCAAAGGTGGGCCGAAGCTGACCAGATCGAGATGATAGGTCTTGGCGAGGAAATCGGGGGTCCAGAAGAGGAACAGCCACCAGACCGGATCGATCAGGAACTTGCCCAGCGCATAGGCCCAGGTCTCGCGATAGCCGAGCAGCTTGAGCCAGCCGATCCTGCGGGTCGAATCCGCAGGGTCGCTCTCGATATAGGCCAGCTCCCCGGCCGAGACGCGGGTGCTTTCGCGCGGCCGGCGATAAAGCGCGATCCACGCGACGAGCCAGACGAGGCTCGCCGCGCCGGTGACGATGAACGCCATCCGCCAGCCGAAGGCGATCGTGATCATCGGGACGATCAGCGGGGTCACGATCGCGCCAACATTGGCGCCGGCGTTGAAGATCCCCGTCGCCAGCGCTCGCTCGCGCGCAGGGAACCACTCGCTCACCGCCTTGAGCCCGGCGGGGAAGTTGCCGCTCTCGCCGATGCCGAGGATGAAGCGCGCGGCGGAGAATTGGAACGCCGAATGGACGAAGCCGCACAATGTGTGCCCGATCGTCCAGATCACGAAGGCGATCGAATAGCCGATCCGCGCGCCGACCAGATCGACGATGCGGCCGAAGCTGATATAGCCGATCGCATAGGCCGCCTGGAACCAGAAGATGATGTCGGCATAGGTCATTTCGGACCAGCCGAGCTCGGCCGAGATCGTCGGCTTGAGCACGCCGATCATCTGGCGATCGACATAATTGATCGCGGTCGCGGCGAACAGCAGCGCGCAGATCACCCAGCGATAGCGGCCCACGGCGGGCTGGACGGTCGGCGTTTCCATATCCTCTCCTCACCACCGGCTGCGCAGCCTCTTTAACCGGGCCGCGTCATGCCATCGCGCGTTTACTGTGCCTCGATCGTGCAGCTTACCGAAAGCCGGTCGTCAAAGCGCGCCTCGATCCGATCGCCCACCGTCACCGGATGAACCCCGGTGACCGCGCCGGTCGAGATCCAGTCGCCCGGCGAGAGCTTGATCCCGCGCGCGGCGGCGTGGCGGAACAGGAAGCGCGCCGCGCCGATCGGGCCGTCGAGCATATCGGCGGCGATGCCCTCACCACGTACCTCGCCGTTGACGCGCAGCGCCACCGGCCAGTGGTTGAAATCCACCGCGCGCCAGCTGTCGATCGCCGCGCCGATCACCAGGCCGTTGTTGTTGCCGAAATCGGCGATGGTGACGGTCGGGCCGAGATCGTTGATGCCGGGGAAGGGCGAACTCGCGATCTCGATCCCGATATGCACCGCGTCGATCAACGCGTGCACCTCATCGGGGGTGAAATCTTTTTGTCCTTCCGCCGGCGCGGTGCCGATGCGGAGCAGGAATTCGGCCTCGGCCGCGCCGAACCCGCCGGCGTAGATCGGCATCGCCGGCGGCGTGGCGGCGGCGGCGAACACCTGCTGCGCGAAGATCGGTCCGGCCAGCCGATCGACGCCCTCGACCGGCGGGTTGATCCGTCCGACCTTCCAGCCGACGACCCGCTGGCCGGCCAGCTCGATCGCGACATTCTGGATCGCATAGGCCGCGTCGAGCGTGGCGGGGATCGCACCGGGAAAGTCGGGAAGCGGGGTCGCCGCACGCCGTGCCTCGACGAAGGCGCGCGCGATATGCGGAGTCTGGCTGTCTGACGTCACCCTTTTCCCTCTCCCTCGGCGGTGCAATCGGGTTATTGGAAACCGGTGTCAATTGCAAGTGCCTGTGGCGATCGATCAGCGCAGAATATCGTCCCATCGGCGGTCGAGGATCAGCCGAACGGCGTCGATTATTGCAAAATGATCGTCATAATTACCTGTAATATAGAGATTTATTGACGAAAGGATGCGATCGGCTGCCGTGCTGACGTCGGCGCCTTGGACGAGCTCTGCCAAGGCCGTGGCGGCAGGATCGATGATCCCGGTGT
>NZ_MKRR01000096.1:0-1177 GCF_001897045.1 Sphingomonas sp. 66-10 | reverse complement strand
TCGTTCGACGGTGAAACCAGCTACGGTCGTAAGAACCTCGGCATCATCGGCGGCAAGACGTGGGACGGCGGCGGTTTCATGATCGCCTACGACTACTCGACCAACGACTCGCCGCTGAACACGGAAATTCCGTTCCTGGCTCTGGGCAGCGACCAGACCTCGCGCGGCGGCCGGGACAGCCGCTCCACCACCTGCCTGACCCCGACCTTCCGAGCGGTCGCGGCGAACGGCGCCACCTTCGGCACCACCTACGGCATCAATCAGCAGACCGGCGCGTTCACCTCCACCACGGCGGACTTCCGCTGCGGCAACCAGGGCCTGCCCAGCACCATCATCAGCAATGGTGAGCGGAACGCCTTCCTGGCGACGATCGAGCACCAGCTGACCGACAATGTGAAGGTCTGGGGTGAGCTGAACTACAGCCACTTCGAAGGTGAATCGCTCGGCAACGCCTTCAGCCTGAACATCGCGGTGCCGAAGTCGAACCCGTACCTGACCCAGGCGGTCGTGCCGCCGCAGCTGTGGACTCAACTGCAGAACGGCACGATCAACTCGGTGTTCGTCAACCGCAGCGGCATTCCGTTCTTCCCGGGGCGGTTCGTCTCGGGCGGCAGCGCCACGGCGACGACCTTCGTCTCGGGCCTGGACATCGACCTGGGCGCGGAATGGAAGGGCACCGCCTCGCTGGTCATCTCGCGGACGCGTGACTTTAACTACGGCAACGAGGCCGATCTGCTGAATCTGCGTGACGCCCTGGCCGACACCAACCCGGCCACCGCGTTCAACATCTTCGGCAATGCCGCCAACAACAACCCGGCCACGCTCGCCAAGATCAACAACAAGACCGGCCAGTACAACTGGGGTCAGCAGGGCCTGCAAGAACTGCAGTTCAAAGCCGACGGTCCGGTGATGGACCTGCCAGGGGGCACCGCCCGCATGGCTGTCGGCGCCTCGTTCCGCGCTACCCAGGCCAACGCCCTGCAGCTCGCCGGTTCGCGCGCCGCCAACGCCGGCTACAATGCGGTCGTCCGCGACGACCACCCGCGCCAGCAGGTGTCGGCCGCGTTCTTCGAAGCCAACATTCCGCTGGTCGGCTCCGGCAACGCCATGCCGCTGGTCCAGGAACTGACGGCTTCGATCTCGGGTCGCTACGACTACTACGATCGCTACGAAGGCA
>NZ_MKRR01000095.1:4837-10105 GCF_001897045.1 Sphingomonas sp. 66-10 | reverse complement strand
CTAGTCGTATGCTCAGTCATATGGCTCACTCTTATCTAAGAGCGAGACCCTGTCAGGTCATTTCGGGGGCCAACTCAGTATGAGTGCCCAATGGATCTCGGTATCGTCGATATCTGCCCCACTCCCCCGAATGGCACGCAGGCGGACGCTTTCCGCAATGCAGTCGATCTTGCCCAGCGGGCAGAGGCACTCGGAATCAAGCACTATTGGCTCGCCGAGCATCATGGCTCGGCTGCGGTCGCCTCGCACGCCCCTGAGATCCTTATCGAGCACGTCGCTTCGGCAACGCAGACGATCCGCGTGGGATCGGGAGCCGTGCTGCTGAACCACTACAGCCCGCTGAAGGTTGCCGAGCAATTCCGCACGCTTCATGCGCTTCATCCGGGGCGCATCGACCTTGGCGTCGGGCGTGCGTTTGCCGGACCCGTCGCGGACATCGCCCTGCAAAGGCACCGCGACGGCAGGCGCGTCGACGATCATGCCGATCAGGTTTTCGAACTGCTCTCCTGGTTGACGGGGACGATGCCCCCTGGCCACGCCTTTGCCTCTCTCGATCTCGCGCCGGACGTTCCCGGCTGGCCCGAGATGCTGCTTCTGGGGTCGAGCCAATCGAGCCCGCATCTGGCTGGACAATTGGGCCTTCCCTATGTCTTTGCCGGCTTCATTTCTCCGCAAGGCGCCGTCCCGGCCCTTGCGAGCTACCGCCGAAGCTTCCGGCCTTCCCAGGTGGTGGGCCTCGAGAAGCCGCATGCAATCCTCGCGATCCACGTCGTATGTGCCGACACGACCGAGGAAGCCGAGCGCCTCGCAATGCCGGTCCGGCACATGTATGCGACACTTTCGAGCGGAAAGCTCGAGCGCAGATTGTCTACCCCAGAGCAGGCGATCGCTCACTTCGGCAAAGTTATCAGTGCCGAGAATGATGAGTGGCCGCGCTTCGTGATCGGCGATCCCGCGCGCGTCGCCTCGGTGCTCGAGCGCATGATCGAGCAGACCCGGCCGGACGAGATCATGATCCAGGACCTCATCACCGATCATGGAAGCCGCGCACGATCACATGCCCTGATTGCCGACCTGTTACAGTAAACAATGCGGAGAGAGTTTGATGAAACTATATTACACCCCTGGCGCTTGCAGTCTGGCTGACCATATCGCTCTCCACGAAGCGCAACTTCCTTTCGAAAGGGAACAGGTCGATCTGCAGACCAAGCGCACCGAAGGCGGCGCTGATTACACCTCGATCAATCCGAAGGGATATGTCCCGGCGCTCACTCTCGACTCGGGCGAAACCCTGAGCGAGAACATCGCAATTCTCGACTGGATCGCGCATCAGAACCCGGCGCTGAAGCCCTCCGGCGAGATGGGGCACACGCGCCTGCTGGAGGCGCTAGCCTACGTCTCGACCGAGATCCACAAGAGCTTCAAGCCCTTTTTCGCCGGCGGCGGCGACGACGAGAAGACCAGGGCTGGTGAAGCGATCGTCAAGCGGATGGCCTATCTCGCCGACACGATGAAAGGCGAGTTCCTGTTCGGCGCGGACATCAGCGTCGCCGACTGCTACCTGTTCGTCATGCTGCTTTGGGCACAGAAGATGGGCCTCGACGTGCCCGAAAAGCTTGCCGGCTTCCGCGACCGAATGATGGGGCGCCCGGCCGTGCAGAAGGCGATGACGGACGAGGGCTTGATCTGAACCACGGATGAGACGGGCCTCGGTTGAGGCCGGCCTGGCTCGGCCGATGGCTATCTTGTCGAGCAGCAGCACGCTTGGTGCAGGGTTCTGCTATCGGGAGAACCGCTTCGCCAAGCGCGCGCTCGCGCCGCTCTTCGCGGCGAGCTTGGCGCCATAGCGCATGACCGTCTTGGGATCCCGCCAGCGATAGGCCTGCATGATCGCCGGCAGGCTCTCGCCTGCGGCGAAATTGTCTTGGGCGACGCCAACCCGGATCGAGTGGCTCGAGACGGCGGCCACCCAGCGTTCGAGCTCCGCCTCGCTCATCCCTCCGAGCAGCTTCTTCTCGAACGCGGCGCGGATCAGCCGACGGTAGATCAAGGTGATCGTGTTCGGGTGCAGGGGCCCCTCCCCTACCGACCGCACCGAGCCGTCGAAATAGGTCTCGACGCGCCGAAAGAGCGGTCCGCCCGCTATCCCGCCAGCCCGCTTCCACTCCGCAATCGCCTGCATCGTCGCGGGCGAGAGATAGGCGATGGCGCCCGCGCGCTCGCGGTCGGTCTTGCTGGTCGCAATGAACAGGGTTCCCGAGCCGTCGGAATCGGGCCCTTCGACCGCGTCACAGACGATCGCCACCAGCTCGGAGCGCCGGCAGCCGCTGTCATAGGCGACCCGCAGCAGCGCGCGGTCGCGCGCGCCGAGCATGTCGCGGCGAGAGGCCTTGAGCAGATGCGCCAGGCAGATGCCGGTCGCCGGATCGTCGAGGTCGCTCACCTCACCCTTGAACCGGATGCCGCGCGCCTGGCGCTGGCGCGTGCCCAATAGCTTGCGCAAGCCCTTGAGCTCGAGCCGCACCAGCGGCGCCGCTGTCGGATCATCAAGCCCGGCCATGCGATAAGCCCAGCCGATGTTCACCAGATAGCGCTCGATCGTCGCCGGGGCCCTTCGCTTCAGCGGATTGCGCGGATCCTGCTCGATCCCCGACAAGGCCCGCAGATAGCAAGCGACCGCGTCCGCATCGGCCCGGGCTGTGGCAAGTCCGCGCCGCCGACACCATTGGTCCCAGATCTTCAGATCCGACAGGAAGGCGCGGATCGTGTTCGTCGACCAGGCCCGCGCGGCCGCGGCGACGAGCTGCGGATCGGCGAGCCGGCGGGCCGGCGCCAGCGCCTCGACCTGCGAGACGATCTCGCTGATCGGCGCCGCCTCGACACGGTGGAGCGCAGGTTCAGTCATGATTGCGCGCGAAGCGCAACGTCTCGTCCGTGCGCACAAGCTGCACGGCCCGCCAGGGCGCCGAGGCCAGCGCATGCCGGGATTTGATCGCCCCGACCCGCTCGAGATAGCAGATGGCGCTGTTCATCCGGCGCGGTTCCCATCCGAGCGTCTCGGCAAGCCGCTTGGTGTCGGCGGCCCGCTCCTCGCCCGTCACCATCCGGTTCGCCAGCGTCCGCGCATCCTCGCTGGGGCTGAACGGCATGAACGCCTCGTCAAAGTCCACGAACAGCGCGGGCTGCGGCGCGTAATGTCCGGGCACGTTCATCTCGCGCAGGTAACCGCCGTTCTTCAGATCGAGCAGCGCGATCCTGAGATCATCCGTCGCTATGTCGAGCGAGGCCGTGAGGTCCTCAAGGGTCGCCACCGGGTCGACGGCCAGCGCATGCGCGCTGGTCTCGACGACGTGCTTGCCCACCGCGATCGCAGCCGGCGACCAGCCCTCCAGCCCGCTGGGCGCGGTCTGGACATAGCGGGGGGCGTCGCCGAGCGCCGGCTTGCGGCTCACGCCGTGCAGGCGGTCCACCAGCCCCTTGAGGTCCGCCTCGCTCGCGGGATCGATCTTGAGGAACAGCATCGCCTGCAGGAAGGGCGAGAGCTTTGCAGGATCGAGGTCGACGACGAGCGGCACGAACCGGCTCTTGCCACCGACCTGCTGGACGAGGCCGACGTCGATCTCCTTTGCGACCCACGGCTTGGCGATCGACTTCTCGGTCAGCACCACGACGAAATGGGTCATGGCGCCGAGGCCCTCCTCCATCTTCTGCCGAAGACTATCGCCCGGCTCGATCTCCCATTCGTCGAACCAGACGTCGACGCCGTTCGCCATCAGATATTCCGCGATCGGACGCACCCGATCCTTGTCCTCGCTCGCATGCGCCAGATAGACTTTGGGGTGCGGGGCGCCGTCGGCGGCATTCATGACCTGAACCTTTCCCGGGTCGACCCCCAGACGCTTTTCCAGAAGCCGCGCGAAAGCAGGCGAGCCGGTGGTGCGGATCGCCACCCGATTGCCCGACAGCCGGTCGACGAAGACGTCGGCATGATGGCCGGTCTCGGGATCGACGATCGAGGCGGCCGCTCCCCTCGCCTTCTCCTCGAGCGCCTGCATGCCGAGCGCGATCGCCTTGGCCTCGATGTCGGCGGCAAACCTGCTGGCGTCGAACGGCCGGCCATTGTGGGTGAACTTGATCATTGGCTGTGGCGCTGAACGTATCGGCGCAGCTCCACCAGATCCTCGTCGGCGAGCAGAATCCCCATCGTCGGATAGTCGTCCTGCAGCGACTTGCGCACGCGGCCGTCGTGAACGCATGGGATCAGCAGCGCGAAGGCGGGGTTGAAGCGGCGGCGCTCCCAGCCCGCGGCCTCCTCGAGCTTCCTGGCGTTCCCGCCCAGCTCGGGCTGGTCGAGCAGCAACCGGGCGAGCACGACCGAATCCTCGACCGGGTCGTGCCCGGTGATCGCGGGATCGCTGGCGATGAACAGCTCTACCGTCGTCCGCACGCGCGGCAGGTGCGGCCCCAGCACATGCGAGAGCGTCACGAGCCCGTCGGCCTCGAGCTCGGCCAGCGCCATTCCCAAGGTCTTGCGGCTTTCCTGGGGGAAGGCCTCGAGCAGCTCGTCGCCAAAATGCGTCGGCAGGCCCTTGGGGCTGTGCTCGGCCATGTGGCGGCCGAGCCGCTGCGCAAGGTCACTCAGATGCTCGTACACGCCTCGTCTTTCCTGTTGCGCCCCGGTGCGGAGGCCCGCCGGTGCCCGAACAGCCAGCTCCTGTTCCTTACCGGCATATAGAAGCTTCAACAATGGGGTGTTGATAAGGGTTCATTATCAACACTAGGCGTGACTCCACGCTATACTCAAAGGGCGATCTCGGGATATGCTTGGGGATGGCTCGCCGCTCTTCCGCGCTGACATCGCTGCCGTGGAGCGACGGTCTCGCCGCGGCGCTCGAGCAGGCGAGCGCCGCCGTCGGGCGGCTCGATGCGCGGACTTCCGCCACTTCGGGTGCTCGCGCGTGGCAATTGCGCGCCGCCTGGACCGGCTACGCCGCCGCGCTCCAGCTCCAGGGCCACGAGATCGACGAAATCGATGTTTTTTCGTGGGGCTGCGCCCTCCCCGTCCCCGGCCGGCCACGGATCGCGACGCTCGACGATCCCTTCGAAGGCTTCGCCAGATGGCAGGCCCAGTTCGCCGGAAACACCCGGCGCCACTGGCGCGAGGACCTGGGCGCGCGGGTCGAACCCGACCCGAGCTACGCCGGCCCCCGGCTGATCCGCGCGCTCGAGGCTCTGCGGCAGATCAGCATCGCCGAGAAATCGAAGTGC
>NZ_MKRR01000095.1:4198-4805 GCF_001897045.1 Sphingomonas sp. 66-10 | reverse complement strand
GATCTCGGGTGCAGTCATTCTCTTTCGCCGGAAAACCGGTGAAGGGGCCGTTCCTGGTAATGATCGTCGCAGGCGAGTATCCGGAAGCGCACGGCTACGCACCATTGCGCGCATTTGCCCAACCGATTTATTCGGGCCGTCGCTTCATCCCGGTCAATTCCGAGTTCGAGCGAGACGTTCTGCGCGCGCTTCTGGAAGCGAGGCGCGAGCTAGCCGAGGAGGGCCTTGATATCTTTGTCGAGAAGCCCGTCTTTGATCACCTCACTCCCGCCGGCCCCTGCCGCCCCGACTTCCTGATCGAAGCGCGTTCAGGCACGACCGGCGAGATCAGGCAATGGATCTTGGAGGTGCTGGAGTTCGGCGAGCCCGAGGTCCACCAACGCGAAAGGCTTCGGCGAGTAGCGCCACTGTTGACTGTCACCCCGGCCGACCGCAACGCGGCGCACCTGGTAGCCCGACTCTCAGACGCCTTCGCCCTTTAAACGATCAGCTCCACCTCAACGTGAATCCGAACGAACTGACGATCGCGAGCGTCACGGGCGTCGAAAGCAGATAAAGCTTCTGCCACCGCCACCAGGATTTGGGGAGGAACAGCGCCACATCCTTG
>NZ_MKRR01000095.1:1226-4148 GCF_001897045.1 Sphingomonas sp. 66-10 | reverse complement strand
GGTCGCAGTATAAAGCGCCATCCAGTTGATCATTTCAGCATCGCTCAGATGCGCCATGGTCTACCCCATCGCTGCCAAACGAAGTCTCGCCTGTTCAACTGCGTTCCAACCCGCCGCGCGACTTATCACTTTTCTTTATCATCATGCTTCTCCGGTTTCTGCCGGTCCGCTAGCCTGACGCGCTTGACCGACGCCGCTTCGGCCAACGCATGCAAAGAAGCACGGCCCCGCCAAGCCAAAGTCCGAGGCCGCCGAGCGCAAACCCTAGAAGCCATGGCGTGTTGAAGTCCTCGTGATTCTTCCAATCCATGATGTGAAGGCTCCAGAAGAAGTCATAAAGCCGCCACGTGCCTGTCCTCACCGCCGCAATCCGGCCGGTATCGGCCGCCACGAAGATCCGAGTGGAGTCCGGATCGGCGAACGTCACACGCCAGGCGGGAAGCGTGCCGCGATATTCGGGACTGGCGCGATCGATCAGTTCCACGTTCACACTTGGGTGATCGTTGCTCCGCCAGGCGGCCCTCGCTACCGCTTGGGCTTGCGCCGCAGTTGGGGCGGGCAACAGTGCGCCCGTTCTCGCGTCGAACAGCCGCGTCCCTCGGGCCGTTGTCGCCTCAGCGACCGGGCGGCCAAGCCACATGCGATAGCTCACGGTCTCGATCCGCGTCCCGGTCGCCGCGACGATCACTGATGGTGGGACGAGCGCCACGCCGCGAGGCAAGGGCGCCACGGCTTTGCGGTCCACAAGGTGATCGCCATGCACTCGATCGATGGGCAAGAAGCTCATCAACGCGCCGCTCGCGAACCACAAAAGAAGCTGCGCGCCGACAATGATCGCGAGCCACTTGTGAGTGCGGCTCGCGAGAAGGTGCAGCCGAAGTTTGGTGCTTCTCAGGGTCGAATCTCCATCCTTGCGTGTCTCATTTCGTGCCTGCCAGATTCTTCATCATCCCGCGTGGCCGACAGGTGCGCCCGCGACCAGCGCTTGTACGGCTCAGCCGTCATCCCCGAGAGTTAGCGCACGAACGCCACCGTGTCCCAGACAGGGGATCCGGTGCGTCTTGCCCCCCGCCGGCTCGGCCGTCAGCTTACACCATGCTTGATAATCCAGGGCTGCTGAGCGGGCGTGAGGCGTTGCGCCACCCCTCGCCAGTTCGGGGCTTGCCGTTAAGGGCCTTGGCTCACCTCCGATTCCTCCGCGCCGGGGCGATAGATGACAGCCGCTGCACATCTCTCCGTAGAGGCCGACACCGACTGACACCCGTTGCGCCGACGCAAAATCCGGCCGCGCCCTTGGCAATCAGCCCGCTGGCACGGCGGTCGAACAGGTCAGTTGCTTGTCCGGCTTACAGATAGCGCCCGATCGCACTGCCCGGGCTCGGTCACGTCCTGAACTTCGGTGACGTTCAGGACGTGGCTGCGATCTCGATCGGTGGGCGGCCCAGCTTTTCGAGGGCGATCGCGTGACGGGCTAACCAACGACGGGATCTTTGACCCACCCCAAGGCATCGTGCAGCTCTGATATGTCGGCGTCGATGATCGCGTACAGGTCTTTATCTTCCTCGCGAAAGAACATGCGCGCCTTCGCTTCGTCTTCGGCAGGGGGAAGCATCGCTCCCAGGCGCTCCGGCCATTTCGCGTCTATGAATCTCATGAGCCGCTTCCAGGCCGCGGATCGGGTCTGATGGAGGCTCAGGACGGGAACGCCGTTTACTACAATCGCAAGGATCGTCACCTGCATGGTCACATACGCCCCCTCGATTTCGTCATGTTCGTGATGATCTTGCGGAGGAGGACAACGTCTAACCTCCTGGCAGCATGTTGTCGTGTTCTCGAGAACCCTCGCTAACCGGCCCGTCCGTCTGATGGCCTGCCATTCGAGCATTTCCTGTGAAGGCCAGTCCTGCAATCTCCCGCTTCCAACGCAAGCTGGGGAAGAAGGCGGGAACATGGGCCATGTACTGGCGGTAGCTATCGCCGTAGGTCGCGAGCGCGTATCTCTCCTCATGCTTAGCCAAACGAATGTACATCACCACCAGCACCGGAAACATGGCAAGCGTCAGAAGCGTCGGCCATTGTAGCAAGAAACCGAGCATGACGAGGATGAACCCTACGTATTGAGGGTGCCGCACCCGGGCGTAGACCCCCGTCATTGCCAATTCGTTTTTGCGCTGACTCGTGTGAAGCGCCGTCCACGCGATCGAGATTAGCCAAAAGCCTACACCAATCAGCACAAAGCTGGCGATGTGGAACGGGCCGAAATGCGGATTGATGCGCCAGCCGAACATCATTTCCAGGATGTGGCCAGCATCGTGGCTCCACCAGTCGACGCCGGGGAAATGCGACTGGAGCCACCCCGACAGCAGGAAGATGGTGAGCGGGAAGCCATACATTTCGGCGAAGAGCGCGACGATGAACGCACTGAACGCGCCGAAGCTGCGCCAGTCGCGCCGCGTTGCCGGCTTGAAGAAGCTGAACGCAAAGAGGATGAAAACGGCGGCATTGACCAGCGCGAGCCCCCACAGACCATAGCCATAGTCGGCGTGCGTCATCGCGACTCTCCTTCGATGCGGCCGTTGGGATTGGCCGGCAAGCCGGCGGGTGCCTGGCCGGGCTCATGGCCATGCTGATGCCCACCTTGGCCGTGGTGCATGAACAGGTGCATGAGCGGGCAGGCGAGCAGGATGAGATAGGGCAGCACACCCAGGAAGTGCGCGGTATGCTCGGTAATGAGGAAGAAGCTGGCGACGAGCAGGAAGCCGATCAGAACGATCTTGCCGCGCTTGCGCATGCGATGGTCATGTTCGCCCATATGCCGTTCTCTTCTAGTCAACCTCCAGCCTGCATAGGCTCGAGTCCAAGGAGCAAGGTATAAGTAGAGAGCGAAGTCCGAAGGGCATCGCGCAAGCATGGGTAAGGTGA
>NZ_MKRR01000095.1:0-1217 GCF_001897045.1 Sphingomonas sp. 66-10 | reverse complement strand
CGCTCACGAACATAATCGTGAGAGGCAGGCCCGCGTCCATGCACAAGAGAAAGAAACGGCACCATTCCCGCAACCAGTCCGGCGTGACCGTCCTCGAGCGCGAAGCAAGGATCGATCTGGCTAAGCGCCCGGCCGATGGTCTCGGCGTCGCCTTTCTCGGCGCATCGGGAACGGTCACAGGGTCGCGTTATCTGGTGGACGATGGTGAAACTCAGATCGTTGTCGATTCCGGCCTGTTTCAAGGACCCAGGGATCTGCGCCGCCTTAATTGGGCGCCAATTCCACCCGAAGTCGCCGATGTCGGCCAAGTCCTGCTGACCCACGCTCATCTCGATCACTCGGGCGCGCTACCGCGCATGGCGCGCCTGGGCTGGGACGGTACCGTCCTTGCCACCCGGGCGACCGCGGCCCTGTGCGAGCTCCTTCTTCCCGACAGCGGTCATCTGCAGGAAAAGGATGCGGAGTTCGCCAACCGGCACGGCTTCTCCAGGCACCAGCCGGCGCTGCCGCTCTACACCCAGGCTGACGCGCGTCTGGCATTGCAGCTCTTCCGGCCGATCGAGTTCGGAGCGTGGCATGCAGTCACGGACGGCATCAGGGTGCGCTATCATCGCGCCGGCCACATCCTCGGCGCGGCGTCGATCGAGATCGACTGGAAGGGGCGGACAATCCTCTTCTCAGGCGACATCGGCCGTTACGGCGATTCGGTGATGAAAGATCCCGAGCCGCCCGCGCGCGCCGACTATGTCCTGGTGGAATCGACCTATGGCGATCGGCGCCACGAGCAGGTCGATCCGACAAAGACGCTTGGAGATCATGTCGAACGATGCGTCGAGAGAGGAGGGACGGTGGTGATCCCGGCCTTCGCCGTGGGACGGGTCCAGTCGCTTCTCTATCATTTCTCGCGTCTGCGCGCGCAGGGACGCCTCCGCGACATCCCGATCTTCCTCGACAGCCCGATGGCGATCAACGCGAGCGGGCTGATGTGCGATTTCATGGACGAGCATCGCCTGGCCCGCGCCGAGTGCGAAGCGGCGTGCAGCGTCGCGCACTATGTGCGCGAAGTGGAGGAATCCAAGGAACTCACCGCCAACCCCGCCCCAAAGGTCATCATCTCGGCCAGCGGAATGGCAACGGGCGGCCGCGTGCTCCACCATCTCAAGCGCTTCGCGCCGGATGGGAAGAACCTCATCCTCTTCTCGGGCTTCCAGGCGGCG
>NZ_MKRR01000094.1:149720-150662 GCF_001897045.1 Sphingomonas sp. 66-10 | reverse complement strand
TCCATCCGCACAAGGCGCTAGGCTACCGATCACCCCGCGAGTACATCACCCAAACCCGCGAGGCCTCGTCAGGCAATTAGGGGGCAACGACAGGCCGAGACCAGCCGCCCATTGGGCAGCGCGCCGCGATTGAGCAGCATCCGCGCATAACGGCTCATATCCGCGGCGGTGGAGGTGATCGCGCCGTCTGCGGCGAGATAGCTGAACCACGGCGCCGCGACGAGCCGTCCGTCGACCTGGCGGGTATAGCTGACCGGCAGCGTCGCGCGCAGCCGGTCGTCGATCTGCGGCGTGGTTTCCGTCATGCCCAGCCGATCGAGCGTGCGGTGCTGGAGGATCAGCGGGAAGGGCAGCTTGTCGATCCGCTCGGCGGCATAGCCGAGCAATTGATAGCCCGAATTGGAATACCAGAAATGCGCGCCGGGCGCGTAGCCCGGCTCGATCCCGTTGAGCGCGGCGATCAGGAACCGCATCGACGCGACGTTGGTGATGTAATTGGGCAGCCCGGCGGTGTGGGTCAGCAGCGCGTGGCCGGTGATCGCCGGATAGGGCGAGCGCGGGTGGAAATCGGGCAGATAGCGCGCGATCGGCGCGGCGGGATCGAACCGGCCCTCGTCGGCCATCTGCATCAGCGTCAGCGCGGTGAAGGATTTGGAGATCGAGCCGATCGCGAAATGCGTCTCCGCGGTCACCGGGCGCTTGGCGGCGATATCGGCATAGCCGTGCGTCGCGACGAGCAGCACCTGCTCGCGATCGGTGACCGCGACGACCAGCCCGGCCTCGCCCGGTGCCGCCTCGATCATCGCGCGGATATCGCGCAACGCCGCTTCGCGCGGGGTTTCTGCGTTCGCGGCGGGCGCCAGCGAGAGCAGGAGGAGCGCGGCGAGCGCGCGGGTCAATCGATGCATGAATCTACCAGCGCGTCGAGCGCCGCTCCCTGTC
>NZ_MKRR01000094.1:147540-149713 GCF_001897045.1 Sphingomonas sp. 66-10 | reverse complement strand
GCCGCTGCCTCGGCAGAAAGCCCGGCGGTGTTGAGCGATACCCCGCCGCAGCGCACATCCGGATTGGTGAGCCGTGCGAGCCGGAGCGTGAGGTCCACCGCCTCGCCGATTGCGGGCAGCGGGTAATCGGGCAGCCCGACGATCCGCCTGCGGCCATAAGCGTGGCACAGCACGATGACGTCGGGCTGCGATCCGTGGAGCAGCCCGAGCGAGACGCCGGCATAGGAAGGGTGGAAGATCGATCCCTGGCCCTCGATCACGTCCCAATGATCGGGCGCGGCATCGGGGCTGAGCAGTTCCGCCGCGCCCGCGACGAAATCGGCGATCACCGAATCGATCGGGATGCCCGCGCCCGCGATCATGATCCCGGTCTGCCCGGTGGCGCGGAAATCGGCGGCGAGCCCACGCGCGCGGAACGCATCGGCGAGCGCCAGTGCGGTGTATTTCTTGCCGAGCGCGCAATCGGTGCCGACGGTCAGCAGGCGTTTGCCGCTGCGTTTGCGCCCGGTCGCGACCGGCAGGTCGGCGGGGGGCGTGCGAACGTCGATCAATTGCCGGCCGAGTGCTTCGGCGCGCGCCTTGACCTGCGGATTGTTGGCGAGCCGGTGATGCGCCCCGCTGACGATATCGAGCCCCGCCTCGAGCGCCTCGATCAGACACGCGGTCCAGCTTGCCGGGATCGCCCCGCCGATCGACGCCGCCGACAGCAGCATCGCGCGCGCGCCGGCGGCATGCGCCTCGCGCGGCGTCATCGCCGGCAGCCCCAGCGTCGCGCCCGCGCCGGGGCATTTATATTCGGCGACGCATTGCCCCGGCGCCCAGTCGCGCAGCCCGAGCCCGGTCTTCAGGAAGGTCGTGTCGTCGGCGTCGCCCAGGAACAGGAGGTACGGCCGCGGCAGATCGAGCGGGGTCATCGGCGCATCCCCGAATAGACCGGGCGGCCGGGCCGCACATCGGGCACCAGTTCGCCGCGATCGACCACCAATATGCCGTTGACCATTACGTACTGAAATCCTTCCGAATATTGCGCGGCATCGCCATAGACCGCGCGCGCGCCGACGGTGTGCGGGTCGAACAGCACGACATCGGCGTCCGCGCCGGCCTGCAACCGCCCCTTGCGCCGCATCGCGGGGACGAAGGATTGCAACCGCTCGGCCGGCATCAGCGCCATCTTGCGGATCGCGTCGCTCAACGAGAGCGTCTTGGCCTCGCGGACATAATGGCCGAGCACCCGCGCGAAGGTGCCGGCGGAGCGCGGGTGGCCGTTCGGTCCGTCGATATTGCCGCCGTCGCTCGCCACCAGCACCAGCGGGTCCTTGAGCAAGGCCTCGATCGTCGCCTCGCTGTTCATGTGCATGATCACGCCGTCGTCGCCGGTGCCGCTGCGCAGCGCGTCGAATTCCGCCTGGGTCAGCCTTTTGCCCGTGACGCGCGATTGCAGGTCGCCGACCTTCACCCCCCAGCGCTTCTCCCAGCCGGGATCGAAGATCACGCTGCGGATCACATCGACCGAGCCGTCCCACGGATAGGTTTCGGTCGAGACGTCGACGCCGTGCGACCGCGCATCATGCATCAGCCGCACCATCAGCGGCGCGTCGGACATCGCCATGCTGTTGATGTGAACGATATGGACGCAGGCGCCGGTGATCGCCGCATTGGCGATATTCTCCTGCACCGCCTCCAGCGTGCTCCCCGGCTCGACGAGGCTGCCGTAGCGGATGTGGGTGAAGACGCAGCTATGCGCCTTGCCCGCGACGCGGGTGACGTCGAGCATCTCGCGCCGCGTGATCCCGGGCGAATATTGCGTCCCGCTGCCGACCCCGATCGCGCCCTGCCGCAAGCCTTCTTCGAGCAGAGGCGTCAGCCGCGCATAAGCCGCATCGGGAATCGTCTGCGAGATTTCCGGCGCGCTGAACATCGCGTCCGGGTCCTTGAGCGCGGCAAGCCCCGCCGCGCCCCCGCCTTTCTGGAGGAAATAGCGGATCGCGGTATGCCCGACGCTGGTGCCGTAATTGATCAGCGCCTGTCCCTGCCGCGCAGCGTACCAGCGATCGACCGGATAGGTGCCGAGTTCCAGCTCCAGTCGCGTCGTGACCCCGTCCTTTGCCTGATAGCGCGCGGTCTCGAAATTGCCGGCGTGCGAGTGGAGATCGATGAACCCCGGCGCGGCGAC
>NZ_MKRR01000094.1:146683-147495 GCF_001897045.1 Sphingomonas sp. 66-10 | reverse complement strand
TCGATCGCGCGCGCGCCGAGATAGACCACATCGTGGACCTTCGCCCCGACCGGCGCCGCCAGCAGCGCGAGCGCCGCGGTCGCGGCGAACAATCCGCGCATCGTCAAAAGGTCCGCCGCAGCGAGAGGGTGAAGCTGCGCGGCTCGCCGACCACGTTGCCGTAGAACAGGGTCTGGTAATTGTTGATGTAATAATGCTTGTCGAAGATGTTCTTGAGGTTGAGCTGCAACCGCCATTTGCCGAGATTGTACCCGGCCGAAGCGTCGACCAAGGTGTAGGACGGCAGATCGCGGGTCGAGCCGTCGAACGAGGTCTTCACCGCATCGACGAAGCGCACGCCCGCGCCGAGGAACAGCCCGAAATTGAAGTCATAGCTGGTATAGAGGCTGGCGGTGGTACGGGGGAGATAGGTCTCGGCCTTGCCGATCACCGTCGGATCGTCGTCCTTCCTGATCTTGGCGTCGAGCAGGGTGAAGCCGGCGTTGACCTGCCACGATCCGGTGATGCGGCCGATCGCCTCCAGCTCCAGCCCGCGATGCCGCGTCTCGCCGAGCGCGCGATAGCGGTCGGTGCCGTCGGGGCCGATCTCGTCGAACAGCGCCTGATTGGCCTGGGTGATGTCGAACAAGGCGGCGGTGAGCAGCAGCCGGCGGTCGGGCGAGACATATTTGGCGCCCAGCTCATACTGACGCCCGGTGAGCGGTTGCAGGATGCGTCCGGCGACGTCGATCCTGAGCTGCGGCTGGAAGGATTCGCTGTACGATCCGTAGAGGTTGACCCCGGTGACCGGCTCCACCGTCAGCGCGGCACGA
>NZ_MKRR01000094.1:145400-146674 GCF_001897045.1 Sphingomonas sp. 66-10 | reverse complement strand
CGGGCTGTCGAGCCGCGTGCTGTTGTCGGGCTTCGACCACGAAAGCCCGCCGAGCACGGTCGCCCACGGGGTCACCTTGAGCACCGCCTGGCCCGACAGCGTGAGATATTTCAGCCGCTGCCCGTAATTGTAGATCGGGCCGGGGAAGGCCGCGCTGGCGATCGTCGCCTCGATCGCCTTCACCCCGTCGAAAATATTCGCCGTGCCGGTATCGCTGCCGTCGATCTGCGGCGTGCTGCCCACCGCGGTGAGCGAGGTTTCGTGGTAGATCGCCGAGGCGGAGAGGAAGCTGTCGGCCATCCCCACGCCGTCGAGCTTGAGGATCGACGAGGCGCCGATGCTGAAATCGCGCTTGTCGTTCTTGAGGAGATTCTGGATCGAATAGGAAAAGTCGCCGTTGGGCATCAGATCGAAGCCATAGGCGGCGGGGCCGTGGGTATTGGCATCCTGGAAATTGGTCTTGAGGCTCACCGACCAGGCCGACGAGACCTTCCAGTCGAGCCCCGCGCTGACGCGCTTGACCGTGGTGGTCAGCACGAAATCGCGCGCGCCGATGAAGAACGAGCGGTCGACCGGGGCGGGGGTGCCGTCGGGCAGCGTCGGGATGCCGTCGAACGCGGTGCGGCGATAGCGTTCGTAAGCCGCGCGGATATAGCCGGTCAGCCCGCTCGCGATATCGGCATCG
The DNA here is from genome assembly GCF_001897045.1 of Sphingomonas sp. 66-10. Classification (NCBI taxonomy): domain Bacteria; kingdom Pseudomonadati; phylum Pseudomonadota; class Alphaproteobacteria; order Sphingomonadales; family Sphingomonadaceae; genus Sphingomonas; species Sphingomonas sp. 66-10. Next base: position 145,989 of record NZ_MKRR01000094.1, on the reverse strand, counting down.
ACCCCGCCATAGAGCACGGTCTTGCGCGAGCGGACGTCGGTCATGAAGCTATTGGCTTCCTCATGCGCGGCGACCCCGATCGCGCGGATCGAGCCCGAGCTGTTGAGCGCGCCCGCAACCTGCCCCTCCAGCCGCCAGCGGCCCCACGATCCGCCGAGTGCCTCGACATAGCTCGGCGTATTGGCGCGCGCGGCCTTGGTCACGAGGTTGATCAGCCCGCCGGGGCTCGCCGCGCCATAGACCACCGAGGACGGGCCCTTGACGATCTCCATCCGGTCGATCGTCGCATAATCGGGGTCGAAATCGAGCGAACCGACCGTCAGCCCGTCGACCGCGCTGCCGGCGGTGAAGCCGCGCAGCTTGACGATGCTGCCGAACCCTTCCTGATTGCCCGCGAACAAGGCGCCGGGCGAATATTGCGCGATTTCGCCCAAGGACTTGAGGTCAGCGGCCTTGAGGAAATCCTGGCTGACGAGGCTGATCGACTGCGGCACCTCCTCGATCGGCAGCGGCAGGCCGGTGGTGCCGCTGGTATCCTCGCTGAGATAACGATAGCCCGAAACGACGATATCGCCGCCGGTGTCGGCGG
>NZ_MKRR01000094.1:144568-145377 GCF_001897045.1 Sphingomonas sp. 66-10 | reverse complement strand
CGCCAATAGCCCGCCGATCCTTTGCCCAGAAACCTTCATCACCGTGCCTCCCCATCCGGCAGCATGTTCGAAATTCGCGCGCCGATCCCTGCGGCGTCGTGGCGTGCGATAGAGCGGTAATGAAATATTTCTGTCAATTGATAGTTTTGTTGGACAACTAACATCCGGCGGGATAGCCAGATCGCGGCGAAACGGGGAGGAGCGCGATGGGCAAAGGCGAAATCGACGGCGCGGATTCGCAGGCGATCCCCAACGTCCCGTTGCTGCGGCGGCTACAGGCCGGGCTCGACGATTATACCAGCGCCGAGCGGGCGATCGCGCAGCATATCCTGGCGCATTATGCGACGCTCGCATTCGAAACGGCGGTGTCGCTGGCCGATCGCGTGGGGGTGAGCGAGATCACCGTCGGCCGCTTCGCGCGCCGACTGGGCTACCGCAATTTCAAGGCGTTGAAGCATGATCTGAAGGACAGCGCGACCGATGCTTTGCCGTGGCTGATCGGGGACGATCTGGTCGAATTCGTCGAATCCGCCGATCGCGCGCCCGATGCCAGCTTCCAGCGCGAGATGGCGTCGTTGATGGCGGTCTATCGCCTGACCGAGACCGATAATTGGGCCGAGTGCGTCCGGCTGCTCGCGCAATCGCGCACGGTGCAGATCGCGGGGTTCCAGACCGAGCGCGGGATCGCGATGCTGCTCGCCAACCATTTGCAATTCATGCGCGACGGGGTGCGGCTGGTCGATCTGACCGCGGGCAATTACGCCGATGTGTTCGCCAGCGACGAGGCCGATTCATGCCTCGTGGTGATC
>NZ_MKRR01000094.1:124525-144536 GCF_001897045.1 Sphingomonas sp. 66-10 | reverse complement strand
GGCTTATCATGCTGACCGATATCTTCTGCGATTGGGCACCGCGCCTCCCCCCCCACGTCGTCGCGGTGCCGACCCAGACCGGGATGTTCTGGAGTTCGCCGGTGGCGCTGGTCTGCGCGGTCAATCTGCTGGTCAATGCGGTGATCCGCCAAATCGGACCGCGGGTCGAACAGCGGCTCGAACAGCTGACGCGGCTGCATCAGACCTTCACCGGGTTCGCGGGCCACCAGCCGCCGCGGGCACGACGCGAGTGACGATGCCGGGAAGTTAGTTTTGCCGTCCAAAGCAACATGGACAGAAAAATCCCACCTCCTTACCCCTCGTTTGAAACAAGGCGGGGAGCGGGTGTTGGCGACAGACAGAAATGGTTCGCGCGATCGGGAAGGTTCGGGGCGGAGAAATGCCGTGCTGGCCGCGCTGGCGCTGCTGCTGCCCGGCGCCGCGCCGGCGCCCGACCGCGCGCAGCAATGGATGGCGGATGTCGGCGAGATCGCCAGCGATGCCAATGAGGGGCGCGAGACGGGATCGCGCGGTCATTTGCGCGCTGCGCTTTACGTCGAGCGGCGCTTTCGCGCGATCGGGCTGGCGCCGGCCGGCGAGAAGGGCGGTTTCCGCCAGCAGGTCACGTTCGAACAGCAAATTATCGATCATGCCGCGTCGACCGCCGCGCTGATCGGCCCGGATGGCAAGGCTGCGCCGCTCGCGCTCGGCGCGGACATGCTGATCTCGGCCGACGGCGGGCCGCGCCCGGCGACTGTCGACGCGCCTTTGGTCTTCGCCGGCTATGGCCTGCATCTCCCCGAGCGCGGGCATGACGATTTCGCCGGGCTCGACATCAAGGGCAAGATCGTCGTGACGATCGCGGGCGGCCCGGCCAGCCTGCTCGGCCCCGACAAGGCGAGCAACCGCGCCGAGCGCGCCAAATTCCTCGCGCGCGCCGGGGCGGTCGGGCTGATCACGCTCACCCCGCCGGCGCAGATCGAGATCCCGTGGGAGCGGCAGAAGCTGCTCGCCGGGCAGCCCGGCATGTATCTCGCCGATCCCGCGCTGCGCGAGGTGCCCGCCGGGTTCCTCGTCGCACGGGTCGATGCCGCGACGAGCGAGCGGCTGCTCGCCGGCTCGGGGCATAATTTCGCCGATCTCGCCGCCGCCTCGGATGCGTCGCGCCCGATCCCGGCCTTCGCGCTGCCGCAACGCCTGCGCGCGAGCATCGTTACCCGGCATCGCCAGTTGGTCTCGCCCAATCTGGTCGCGAGGATCGTCGGGAGCGATCCGGCGCTGGCGCGCGAACATGTCGTCATATCGGCGCATCTCGATCATGTCGGGATCGGCCCCGCGATCGGCGGCGACCGCATCTACAACGGCGCGATCGACGACGGCTCGGGGGTCGCCACGGTGCTCGATATCGCGCAGCAGATCGCCAAAGGGCCGCGGCCCAAGCGGTCGATCCTGTTCGTCATCGTCACCGCGGAGGAGGCGGGGCTGCTCGGATCGAGCTATTTCGCCAAGCGGCCGAGCGTTGCCGGCACGATCGTCGCCGATATCAATTTCGACGTCCTGCTCCCGCTCTGGCCGCTGACCAGCGTCCAGGCGCAGGGCGACCGCGAGAGCACGCTCGGCGACATCGCGCGCGCGACCGGCGCGCGGCACGGGCTGGAGATCGTCCCCGATCCCTTGCCCAACCGCAACAGCTTCACCCGCACCGACCAGTACAGCTTCGTCCGCGCGGGAATCCCGGCGCTGGCGTTCAAATTCGGCTTCACCCCCGGCAGCGAGGCGTTCCGCATCGAGCATGACTGGCGCGCGACGCGCTATCATTCGCCGAGCGACGATATCCACCAGCCCGGGCTGCGCCCCGCCGAAGCGATCCGGCTCGATGATTTCGCTGCGGATGTGGCGCGATCGATTGCCGATGATCCGCAGCACCCGCAGTGGCTGGAGACCAGTCTTTTCCGATCACGCTAGGGTCCAGACCCATAAGCGGCAACGGCCTCGACGGAGCGGATTTTGGCGTCAGGCAAGGAGCAAGGAGGAAGCGATGCATTATGCATCGTGACCGACGCGCGACGCCGCATGGCGTCAAAAGACGCCTGCCGCGGAGCGGTCGCCCGGAGGAGCCCGCCGGACGGCGTCGCTTGCTTGCGCGTAGCTTCAGCTACGCGACTGCGCTGCGCTCCTTGCCGGCGGGCTCCTCCGGGCGATCGAGGCCATTGCCGCTTATGGGTCTGGACCCTGACTTATTGCGGAGCGGCGAGGAAACTGCATAGATGGCTCATCAATGGGAGGATTTGCATGAAATCGTTGGTGATGATGACGACAAGCGCGCTGTTCCTGGCGCAGAGTGCGCTGGCGGAGACGCCCGCGCTGCGCCCCGACCAGCAGGCGTTCCGCGCGATCTATCAGGAGCTTGTCGAAACCGACACCAGCATCACCACCGGCAGCTGCACCGCGCTCGCGGCGAAGATCGGCGCGCGGTTCAAGGCGGCGGGGTTCAGCGACAGCCAGATCACCTATTTCTCGGTCCCCGAGGCGCCCAAGGAGGGCGGGGTGGTCATCGTCTATCCCGGCACGTCGCAGGCGGTGAAGCCGATGCTGCTGCTCGGTCATATCGACGTCGTCACCGCGAAGCGCGAGGACTGGACGCGCGATCCCTACAAGATGATCGAGGAAAACGGCTATTTCTACGGCCGCGGCACCGCCGATATGAAGGCGATGGATGCGATCTGGATCGATACCTTGCTGCGCTTCAAGGCGAGCGGCTATAAGCCCAAGCGCACCGTCAAGCTCGCGCTGACCTGCGGCGAGGAAACGACCGGGGCGTTCGACGGGGCCGAATGGCTGTCGAAGAACAAGCCCGATCTGATCGCCGCCGAATTCGCGCTCAACGAGGGCGGCGGTGGCCGCGCGGGGCCGGACGGCAAGCCGACCGTGATGACGCTCCACGTCGGCGAGAAGATCGTCCAGAATTACCGGATCGAGGCGACCAACCCCGGCGGGCACAGCTCGATCCCGATCCCCGACAATGCGATCTACGAACTGGCCGATGCGCTGGTGAAGATCCGCGCCTATGAATTCCCGACCCAGCTCAACGACACGACCCGCGCCTATTTCGCGCGCTCGGGCGCGGCGCGGAAAGACGAGGTCGGCGCGGCGATGATCGCGGTCTCCAAGAATCCGCAGGACGAAGCGGCGGTGGCGGTGCTCAACAAGGATCGCTCCTATCATTCGATGCTGCGCACCACCTGCGTCGCGACCCTGCTTGACGGCGGGCATGCCAATAACGCGCTGCCGCAGCGTGCCGGCGCCAACATCAATTGCCGTATCTTCCCCGGCAACGATGTCGAGGCGATCCGCGCCGATCTCGAAAAGGCGATCGGCGATCCGCGGATGAAGGTAACGCTGGTGCCGCCGATCCGCCCCGCGGCGGTGCCCCCCAAGCTCGATCCGAAGATCGTCGCGCCGGCCGAGAAACTGGTCGCCAAATATTATCCGGGCGTCCCGCTGGTGCCGGTCATGTCGACCGGGGGGACCGACGGTATCTATCTGGAAACGATCGGGATTCCGTCCTACGGCCCGCCGGGCCTATATGGTGATGCGGATAGCGGCGCGCATGGTCTCAACGAACACGCGCGAGTCGATGCGGTCTATAAGGGGCGCGATTTCCTGTTCGATCTGGTCAAGGAATATGCCGGCGGCAGTTGAGCCGTGGCGGTCGCGCGCTGAATTGCGACGGCCTCCGTGCTTCGACTTCTAAGGCGTTGATCGAATTATCTTTCAGATGATACAATGCCGATGCGGGGTCTTGTGCGGAGGCTGTCAATGGATAGGAAATTGGCGAGCGAACGCGATTCCGAACAAAAGGCGCTGGCGGCGCGGTGGAGCATCGCCGCCGAGGCGATCGAGGCCCTGGCCGGTGCCCGTTCATTGGAAGCGGTGGTGAGCGTGCTGCGCGCCTTCGCACGTCGCGCGGTGGGTGCGGACGGCATCACGGTGGTGCTGCGCGAGGAAGATCAATGCCATTATATCGCGGAGGATGCGATGGAACCCTTATGGACGGGCCAGCGCTTCCCGATCGGCACCTGCGTCTCGGGCTGGGCGATGGAGCATCACGAGACGGCGGTGATCGGCGATATCTTCGATGACGAGCGCGTGCCGATCGAAGCGTATCGCAACACCTTCGTCCGCTCGATGCTGATGGTGCCGATCGGGCAGATCGATCCGATCGCCGCGGTCGGCGCTTATTGGTCCGAGCTCGGCCAGCCGACCGACAATGAGATCACCTTGCTCGAGGCGCTGGCGCGCGCGGCCTCGGTGGCGTTGGAAAACGAACGCCTGTCGCGCCGCGCGGGATATTAGGGTCCATCCGGCTCTCTTGTGCTCCCGCGAAGGCGGGAGCCCAGACACGATCATCCCGCGCGCTCGAAGATCGCGGCGATCCCCTGGCCGCCGCCGATGCACATCGTTTCGAGCCCGTAGCGCCCGCCGCGCCGCTGCAGCTCGCGGGTGAGGTTGGCGAGGATGCGCCCGCCGGTCGCGCCGATCGGATGGCCGAGCGAGATCCCCGAGCCGTTGACGTTGAGGATGTCGCGGCGACCGTCGTCGTCCGACCAGCCCCAGCCCTTGAGCACCGCGAGCACCTGCGGCGCGAACGCCTCGTTGAGTTCGACGAGATCGATATCGCCCCAGCCGAGCCCGTTGCGCGCGAACAGCCGCTCGACCGCCGGCACCGGCCCGATCCCCATCCGCGCCGGATCACAACCGGCGGCAGCGGCGCTGTGGAACCAGGCGATCGGCTCGAGCCCGAGTTCGTCGAGCTTTTCCTCCGCGACGACGAGACAGGCGGCGGCGGCGTCATTCTGCTGGCTGGCATTGCCCGCGGTGACGATCGCGCCGGGGATCGTCTTGCCCTCGATCGGCCTTAGCGCGCCCAGCGTCTCCATGCTGGCGTCGGCGCGATAGCCTTCGTCATGCGCGAAGATCACGGGATCGCCCTTGCGCTGCGGCACCGGCACCGGGACGAGTTCGTCGTCGAACAATCCCTTCTGCCACGCCGCCGCGGCGCGCTGGTGCGAGCGAACGGCATAAGCGTCGGCCTGTTCGCGGGTGATATCGTAGTCGCGCGCGAGATTCTCCGCGGTCTCGATCATCCCGGTGATCACCCCGAAACGTTCGACCGGCTGCGACATCACGCGCCCGCGGGTCAGCCGGTCGTGGAGCATCATCCCGCCCGCCCGGTTCCCGCGCCGGCCCTCGACGGTATAATATTCGACGTTCGACATGCTTTCGACGCCGCCCGCGACCACCACGTCGCTCATCCCGGTCTGGACCATCAGCGCCGCATTGATCACCGCCTGCAACCCCGAGCCGCAGCGCCGATCGAGCTGATAGCCCGGCACCTCGATCGGCAGCCCGGCGGCGAGCCACGCCCAATGGCCGATCGCGGGCGCCTCGCCATTGCCGTAACCCTGGCTGAAGACGACATCATCGACGCGCGCCGGATCGATCTTCGTCCGCTCGATCAGGGCCTTGAGCACCACCGCGCCGAGCCGCCCGGCATCGAGGGTGGCGAGGCTTCCCCCGAATCGGCCCACGGCGGTGCGGATCGGCGCAACGATTGCGGCGCGTCTCAGGGTCATAGCGATGTCTCTCCGATTATCCTCGTCGCGCCGGCCATAGCTTGGGCGATTACGTCCCGCCACCCCGCTGCCCGAAGCGGGCATAGAGCGTCGGCAGGACGAACAATGTCAGCAATGTCGCCGAGATCAGCCCCCCGATCACGACGGTGGCGAGCGGCTTCTGGACCTCGGCGCCGGCGCCCGCGCCGAGCGCCATCGGCACGAAGCCGAGGCTGGCGACCAGCGCGGTCATCACCACCGGGCGCAATCGCTGCATCGCCCCGGCGCGCGCGGCCGCGACACGGTCCATCCCCGATCGGATGAGATCCTGGATCGAGCTGACCATGACGAGTCCGTTGAGCACCGCGATCCCCGATAGCGCGATGAACCCCACTGCCGCCGAGATCGAGAAGTCCATCCCGCGCACGAACAGCAGCAATACTCCGCCGACCAGCGCGAACGGCACCCCGGTGAAGACGATCGCGGCATCGCGCACATTGCCGAGCGCGCCGTAGAGCAACAGCAGGATCAGCACGAAGCACGCCGGGATGACGAGCTTGAGCCGCGCGCTCGCCGATTGCAGATTCTCGAACTGGCCGCCCCATTCGAGATAGTTCCCTGCGGGCAGGCGTACCTGCGCGCCGATCGTCCGCTGCGCATCGGCAACGACGCTCCCGACGTCGCGTCCGCGCACATTGGCCTGGACGACGATGCGGCGCTTGCCGTTCTCGCGGCTGATCTGATTGGGGCCGTCGACGATGCGGATCGTCGCGACGCTCGCCAGCGGGACGAACGCGCCGCCGGCGACCGGCACCTGCACGCGCGCGAGCAGCCCGAGATCGGCGCGCTGCGCGTCGGACAGGCGGATCACCACCGGGAAACGCCGATCGCCTTCGAAGATCATCCCCGCGGTGCGGCCGCCCACAGTCGCGGTGATCACGTCCTGCACGTCCTGCGCGGTGACCCCGACCCGCGCCATCGCATCGCGATCGACGCGGATGTCGAGCATCGGCAGCCCGCTGGTCTGCTCGACCTTGACGTCGGCGGCGCCCGCCGTCTTGCGCAGGATGCCGGCGATCTGCTCCGCCGTCCGCGTCATCGCGGCGAAATCGTCGCCATAGACCTTGACCGCGACGTCGCCGCGCACCCCGGCGATCAGCTCGTTGAAGCGCATCTGGATCGGCTGGGTGATTTCATAGGCATTGCCCGGAAACTTCGCGAGTTTGCCTTCCAGTCGCGCGACCAGATCCGCCTTGGCGAGCCGGGGATCGGGCCATTCGCTGCGCGGCTTGAGGATCACGAACATATCGGTCGCGTTGGGCGGCATCGGGTCCGAGGCGAGCTCGGCGGTGCCGGTCTTGGAGAAGACGAACTTCACCTCGGGCTGGCGCGACATCATCCGCTCGATCGGCACCTGCATCGCCTGGCTTTGCTGGACCGAGGTGGCGGGGATGCGCAGCGCCTGGATCAGCAGATCGCCCTCGTCGAGCTGCGGCAGGAACACCTGACCGAGCGCGGCGAAGGCCGCCCCTGCCAGCGCGAGGCTGGCGACCGCCGCGCCGATCGTCAGCGAGGGGCGCCGCATCGCGCGGTCGAGCCCCGGTTCGTAGCGGCGCTTGAGCCACGCGATGATCCGCCCGTCCTCCTCCTCGATCTTCTTCGACAGCCAGATCGCGATCAGCGCGGGGACGAAGGTGAGCGAAAGGATGAAGGCGAAGGCCAGCGCGATGATCACGGTCAGCGCCATCGGCACGAAGGTCTTCCCCTCGACCCCGCTCAGCGTCAGCAGCGGGACATAGACGAGGATAATGATCGCCTGCCCATAGACCGAGGGCCGGATCATCTCGCGCGCCGCCGCGGCGACCGTCGCCAGCCGTTCGCGGCGGTCGGGCAGCCGACCCTCGCGATGCTGCTGCGCGGCGAGCCGGCGCAGCGCATTCTCGACGATGATCACCGCGCCGTCGACGATCAGCCCGAAATCGAGCGCGCCGAGGCTCATCAGATTGGCCGAGACGCCCGCGCGCAACATGCCGAAGCCAGTGAGCATCATTGTGATCGGGATGACCAACGCCGCGATCAGCGCCGCGCGGAAATTGCCGAGCAGCAGGAACAGCACGACGATGACGAGCAATGCGCCCTCGCTGAGGTTCCTCGCCACCGTCTTGATCGTCGCATTGACCAGCGCGGTGCGATCGAGCACCGGCTGGACCACCACATCGGGGGGCAGCGAGGCGTTGATCGCGCGCAGCCGCTCGGCGACCGCGCTCGCCACCGTGCGGCTGTTCTCGCCGATCCGCATCACCGCGGTGCCGACCACCACCTCGGTGCCGTTCTCGGAGGCGGAGCCCATGCGGATCGCCTGTCCGGTGCGCACCGACGCGACCTGATCGAGCGTGATCGGCACCCCCTCGCGCGTCGCGATCACCGTCCGCGCCAGCTCGGCCTCGTTGCGGATCAACGCATCGGAGCGGACCGCGAGCCCCTCGCCGTTGCGGTTGGTGAACCCGCCGCCGACGCTGGTGTTGCCGCGTTCGAGCGCGGTGCCGAGATCGGCCAAGGTCAATCCGAGCGACGCGAGCTTCTGGACGTCGGGAACGACCAGATATTGCTTGGCATAGCCGCCGATCGAATCGATCCCGGCGACCCCCGGCACATTCTTGAGCAACGGGGTGACGATCCAGTCCTGCGCGGTGCGCAGATAGGTCGCCTTGTCCTCCTCGCTCACCAGTCTCTGGCCCTCGGGGGTGATATAGCTGCCGTCGGGTTGCTGACCGGGCTCGCCGGGGCGGTGGTTGTCGTCCTCGCGATGCTGGAGCCGGACGGTCCACATATAGACTTCGCCCAGCCCGGTCGCGATCGGCCCCATTTCGGGGTTCACCCCGGCGGGGAGGTTTTCCTTCACGCCCTGCAGCCGCTCGCCGACCTGCTGGCGGGCGAAATAGATATCGGTCGAATCCGCGAAGACCGCGGTGATCTGCGCGAAGCCGTTGCGGCTCAGCGAGCGGGTATATTCGAGCCCGGGGATACCGGCGAGCGCGGTCTCGATCGGGAACGACACCTGTTTCTCGACCAGTTCGGGCGAGAGCGCGGGGGCGCGGACATTGATCTGGACCTGATTGTTGGTGATGTCCGGCACCGCATCGATCGGCAGCCGGGAAAGCGAATAGGCGCCGATGACGGCGGCGAGGGCGGTGAAAAGCAGGACGAGCCAGCGCTTTTCGACTGCCCAGGAGACGATACGGGCGATCATGGCTCAATCCTCATGCGTGGCTTCGCTCTTGCCGATCTCGGCCTTGAGCGTGAAACTGCCGGTGGTGGCGATCTGCTCGCGGCCGGTGAGGCCGGAGCGGACGATCACCGCGTCGCCCGCGGCGTCGCCGAGCGTCACCGGGGTGACCCGGAAGCCCTGCGGCGTGCGGACGAAGACGACGCTGCGCCCCGCGATCGTCTGGATCGCGGTGGTCGGCACGCGGATCGCATCGCCGCCGGCGTTGCCGGCGAGCTGGACCGAGGCGGTGACCGGTTCCCCGACGCGCCACTGCCCGGCGGTGTTGTCGAGCGTGGCGATGACGGGGACGAGCCGGGTCTGCACATCGAGCGCGGGCGAGACGAATTTGACCCGCGCCGCCGCCTGTCGCCCCGGCGCCGAGACGGTGACGACCGCGCCGGGCCGCACCCTCCCGGCATCGGCGGGCTGGAGGTTGAGCGACAACGACACCCGCGCGAGGTTCGCCACCCGGTACAGCTCGGCATCGGCGGCGACCGTCTGGCCTAGAGTCACCGCGCGCGCGATGATCTGGCCCGAGATCGGTGCGACGATGCCGAGCCGGTTGAGTCCGCCGCCCCCGCCGCCGGCGGCCGACACCTGTTGCTGCGCCTGACGATAGGCGATGCGCGCCTCGGCCGCGGCGGTGCGCGCGGCGATCAGATCCTGCTCGGGCGAGACGCGCTCGGCGAACAGCCGCTGCTCGCGCGCGAGGTTGGAATCGGCAAGCGCGAGCCGCGCGCGCGTGGCCTCCACCTCGCCCTTGAGCTGCGCGGCCTCGCGGCTCTCGATCACCGCCAGCGTCTCGCCGCGCGCGACCGATTGGCCGAGGTTGCGGCTGAGCGCGACGACGCGGCCGCCGATCGCCGCCGACACGACTTGCGTGCCTTCGGGGTCGCCTTCGATCGTCGCGGGCAGATCGATCGTCCCCGCGCCGCCGGTGGTCGGGCGGGCGAGCTGGATTCCCGCCGCCGCGATCTGATCGGCGGTCAGGGTGATCGCATTCTCATTGGCGTGGGCGGTCTCGTTGCCCTCCGCCTTGGGGGCCTCGGGTGCGCTACCACATCCGGCGAGTGCGAGCGCGACGCTCAGAAGGATAAACCCAAACCCGTTCGCCCTGAGCTTGTCGAAGGGCTGTCCTTCCTCATTGGAAGAAAAGGGCAGGGCTTCGACAGGCTCAGCCCGAACGGAGGAGCGCTGCGTCCGCTCAGACGCGGCGCTGTTTCGGATGAAATGCTTCATGGTTGATCCCCCTGGGGCGCGGGGGCGGTGAGCCGCTCCAGCCGCGCGCGCGCATTGTGGTAGGCGGCGAGCGCATCGATCGCGGCGACGCGCGTGTCGGCGAGCGTGCGTTCGGCATCGAGCAGGTCGAGCTGGCCGAACTTGCCCTCGCGATAGCCGATCCGCGCGATCCGCGCGGCTTCCTGCGCGGCCGACAGGGCGGGCCCCGATGCGGTGCGCGCCGCGATCGCGGCATTGGCGACCTCGGCGCGTGCATCGGTGATCGCCTGCTCGATATCGAGCGCGGTGACGCGACGCTGGGCGTCGGCCTTCGACCGCTCGGCGCTGGCCTGCGCCACCGACGCGCGCCCATTGTTGAACAGCGGGATCGGGATCGAGATGCTCAGCACCGCCGCGGTGTCGTTGGTCGCTTCGAGCCGCCGCAGCGCCGGTCCGATGTTGAGATCGGGCACGCGATTGGCACGCGCCAGCCGCACGCCGGCGTCGGCGATCGCAAGATCGGCATCCGCCGCCGCCAGCGCGAGCGTACCTGCGGCGGACGGTGCCGCCTCGGGTCCGTAGCTTGCTGCCGGCACTCGATCGAGCAAGGCATCGTCGAGCGCGTCGTCGATCGGGCGGCCGATGCGCTGGGCAAGGTTGGCGCGCGCGGCGACGGCTAGCCGATCGGCGCGCTCGACATTGGCCGCGGCGTTGATGCGCGCGACATCCGCCCGCTGTTCCTCCAGCGGGGAGGCGCGCCCGGCGCGGACGCGGACGCTCGCTGCACGCAGAGCGTCGCCCGCGATGCGCGCCTGATCGCGCGCGGTGATCAGCCGACGCTGGGCGGCGATCGCCTCGACATAGAGCCGGGTAACCTGAAGCCGCACGTCCGCCGCGGCGACCGCCGCCTGCAGTTCGGCGCGGGAGAGCTGCGCATTGGCCACCCCGACGCGCGCGCCGCGCTTGCCGCCCAATTCGATCGGAAAGGCGACGCCGATCGTCGTCTCCGCGCTGCGCAGCCCGCGATAGGGGCCCGATCCGACGACATTCTCGATCTGGCCCTGCGCGACGGGATTGGGCCGCAGGCCCGCCGCGGTGCGGCTGGCGCGTGCCGCCGCGATTCCCGCCGTTGCCGCCTCGGTGGCGGGTGCGGCGGCACCGGCGACGGACAGCGCCGCCTCCAGCGTGAGCACCGGGCGTGCCGGTGGCTCGGTTTGCGCCTGCGCCATCGTGGCGCAGGACGCCGCGGCGAGCATCGCCGCGAGCATCTTCTTCATGTTCGATGATCCTGACAGATGGTCTCGCGCCGGCGCTGCGGCCGGCGGGCGGGACGGGGTCAGGCTCTCGGCGGTCTCGCGGGGACGCGTTGGCCGGTCGCGACGAGCGCGCGCGCCGGTTCCCCGTTCAGCAGCTTCGCGTCGCGGGTGGCGCAGGGCTGGGGCTGGCCTGTCTCGGGTGTCCCGAGATCATGCCCGTGGCACAGGCCGTGATGATGCGGCAGGCCGTTGTCGCTATCCGCTGGCACTTCGTCGCCGTCGCCGGGGATATGCACCGTGAAGGCGATGCCACTGGTGGTGCCCCCGGCCGCCTCGGCGGCGCGCGCCATCACCGACCAGCTGGTGAACACCAGCATCAGGCAGGCGAGAAGGGGCAGCAGCTTGCGCATCGCGCGCCTTCTATCATCGCTTCGCGGCGGCGGCCAGCGCGACGCGCACGGAACCCGCCTTCGCCGCAAGCGCTTAGCAAGCGGCACGACCAGCCAGTTCATGCAGGGGATCGACAGGCCATGTCCCACCACAAGATCGCGATCGTCGTCGGCAGCCTCAGGAAGGACAGCATCAATCGCAAGATCGCACGCTCGATCGCGACCTTCGCCGCGGACCGGCTCGACAGCAGGATCGTCGAGATCGGCGACCTGCCGCTCTACAATCAGGACTATGATGCCGAGGCGCCGGGGCCGCCCGAATATGCGCGCTTCCGCGACGCGATCAGGGCGGTCGACGGCGTACTGTTCTGCACGCCCGAATATAATCGCGGGATCCCCGGGGTGCTCAAGAATGCGATCGATGTCGGGTCGCGACCCTATGGGGCGAGCGTGTGGGACAAGAAACCCGCCGCGATCGTCAGCGCCTCGCCCGGCGCGATCGGTGGGTTCGGCGCCAATCACCAGCTCCGCCAAGTCTGCGTCTTCCTCAACATGCCGATGATGCAGCAGCCCGAAGCCTATCTGGGCGGGGTCACGCCCGACAAATTCGATGCAGACGGCTGTTTGCAGGAAGGGCCGCTCCGGCAGTTCGTAGTGGGGTTCGCGGCCGCGTTCAGCGAGTGGGTCGAGCTGATCATCCGGTCGCGCAAGATGATCGCCGAAGATGCCGCGCATAGCGCCGCCAAATAATGGATCAGGCTTTCCCGCCGATCCGCGACCAGGCGGCGCGACCGGCCGGCTCGGGCGGCAGGTTGGGGCTGACGCTGCGCAGCCCCTCGAAATCCAGGATCGTTATCTGACCCTTCTTGCGATCGACATAGCCGGTCGCGTCGAGCCGCTTCAGCGTACGATTCACATGAACCGCGGTGAGGCCGAGAAGATCACCGATGAATTGTTGCGTCAGCGGGAAATCGAAGGTGCCGTCGATCACCAGACCGGCGCTGTCGAGCCGGTCGTGCAGGTCGAGCAGGAAGGCGGCCATCCGCGCAAGCGCGGAGGCGCTGCCGATCCAGGTCAGCGCCTGCATCAATGCGACGCGCTCTTTCTGCGTGTTGAGCAGCAGCGCGGCGGTCAGCCGGGGATTGTGCTCGATCAGCCGCCCGATCGCGGCATTGGGGATCGGGCACAGCGAGACATCGGTGATCGCCTCCAATGTCTCGCCCGCGCTCGACAGGACGAGGCTCGGAAAGCCGAGCATGTCGCCCGGCAGATGGACTTTGATCACCTGCCGCTGGCCGTCGCGCAGGATCACCGACGAGGCCGCCCAACCGGCGAGAAGGAAGAATACGCCGTTGACCGGATCGCCCTCGCGGCGGATCGGCTGGTGACGCGCGACCCGGCGGGGGTTCGCTGCCCAGCCGCGGACGAGATTGATGTCGGAAGGCGTGAGGCCGACGAATTCTTCGAGACGATGAAATGGTGGCTGCATCCGGCTTCCTCAAATGCGATCGCCATCATTCAACGCCTAACGTGCCATATTCACCGATGTCACTAACATAGGTGATTCGGACGGAACGGTTATCGCCTACTCGCCAAGCACATTCCGCGGCTCTGCGATTAGCTGCGAAGGTTGCGCCGCGGACGGCGGCGTGGCGCTGAAGCGAAGCCCGAAAAGGACGGCGCCGCTCTCGTCAGTCACCTCCATTCGCCATTCTTCGCCGCGCCAGAAATTCTCGCCCATTTCGCGGATAAGATCGCCCGACAACCTGATGGCGACGCGCTTCGCCGCATCGAGATCAGGAAGCTCATGCGCTTCCGGATCCGGAGCGGCGCCGCCGTCATGGATATTGAAATAATATGTCGGCATACGGTTTTCCGTCCGGAAGACGGCCGATCTCAATATTCCGGTCCGCAACATTATATAGTGTGCGGCAGTTTGCGCCACGGCTAATTTGTCGAGCCAGTCGTGATCGCCCGCTTCACTCAGGTTAATGCCGCATTCGCTGTCCTATGGAATCAGATATCCGCTTTAGTAACAGGAGCGGACATGTTCGATCAGCAGGATCTCGCCTATTTTGCCAAACGGGCGAAGCGGGAACGGGAAATAGCCGAAGCCTCGACTGATGCGGCCGCTCGGCGCGCGCATCTGGAACTCGCCGACGAATATGAACGGCGCGCGCAAGGCTTTGAACCGAAACCAATTCATCATCGTACGACCTGAGCGGCACGGAGGGGGGCCTACCGCACGGACCATTATCGAACGCGTCGCGTTTATCTCCCGAGCGGGAAGGAGATATGGGTGCGTATTGGCCTGATAGGTTCGTCGCTGGTAGCGATGTCGTTGATGCTCTCCACCTGCGGCTCGGCGGAGCAGAATGCGGCGCAGCCCGCCAATGTGACCGTGCCTGATCAGCCGCAGTGGAGCGAGGCGAATGCCGGCCAGCTTCGCGCAGCGATCGCCCATCGCGCGACGCATGGCCTCGATCGTATGAAATTCGGCAGCGCCGCCGATCCCGGCGCACCGCTCGACGATGCGAAGCTGACCGAGCTGGCGCTTACCTATGCAGGAGCGCTGGCGCGGGGCGCGACCGATCCGTCGAAGCTGTTCGCCATCTATTCGCTGCCGCGGCCGCAGCCCGATCTGCGCAAGGGGCTCGCCGACGCGCTCAAGGCGGGCAATGTCGGCGTATGGATCGAGAGCCTGGCGCCGCAGGGCGGTAATTATCGCAAGCTTTCCGCAGCCTATCTTGCGCTCATCAAACAAGGCGGTGGCGGGGCGGCTGCGATCTCCCCGACGGATACATTGTTGAAGCCGGGGATGAGTGATCCGCGCGTTCCGGCGATCGCCGCGCAGCTCGTCGCCTTCGGTTATCTCGATGCGGGGACGCACGGCCGCCGTTATACCGCGGCGATGGCCCGCGCGGTGCAGCAGATGCAGGCCGATTACGGCATCCGCCCCGACGGCGTGATCGGCGGCGATACGCTCCAGATCCTCAACCTCTCCGGCGCCGACCGTGCCCGCGCGATCGCGGTCAATATGGAACGGATGCGCTGGCTCCAGCGCGATCCCCCGGCGACCCGGATCGACGTCAATATCGCCGCGGCGCGGCTGACCTATTGGCGCGACGGCGAGATCGCCGATACGCGCAAGGTGGTGGTGGGCAAGCCCGATACCGCGACCCCGCAACTGGGCTCGCCGATCGTCAGCCTCGTCGCCAACCCCACCTGGACGATACCGCGCTCGATCGAGCGCAAGGAGATCGCGGGCAAGGGCGCAGGCTATCTGCGCCGGCACAATATGGTGTGGAAGAACGGCCGCATCGTCCAGCAATCGGGGCCGGACAATTCGCTCGGGCTGGTCAAGTTCGACATGCAGAACCCGCATGCCATCTATCTGCACGATACGCCGGCCAAGCAGCTGTTCGACGCGATCGAGCGCCAGCGCAGCCACGGCTGTGTGCGGGTCGACGATGCGCTGGGCTTTGCCGAGATGCTGGCGGGCGACGAAGGCGTGCTCGATCAATGGCAGGAGGCGAGCGGCACCGACAAGGAGACCTTCGTCAAGCTGCCGCACGCGATCCCGGTCCGGCTGCTCTACCAGACCGTATTGTTCGACGCGCAGGGCGAGCCGGTGACGCGCAGCGATCCTTATGGCTGGAACGATCGCGTGGCGAAGGCGCTGGGCTTCGATGTCGGCGGCGGCCGGCGGGTGATGAACAGCTACACCGATATCGCGCCGTGAGGCGTAACCCTTCCGTCAGCCCGGCCTTGAGCCGGGGTCTATCGGGAGGCAGGCGGAGGGTAAAGGCTCCGGCCGCGGGATCTGAGGCACGATGGACCCCGGCCCGAGGCCGGGCCACGGTTGCGGTGATGCCACGCCCCTCAAATTTGCGGAGCGCCAATCCGTGCAGGCTGTTCTAATCGCGCCGCCCGCGATATCGGCGCGCGATGGCACCGCGGAGGCACAGGAGACAAAGGCGTCGCCGCGCGCGGCCGGCCACGCCGCTTTCTCCGTTTCTGTTTCTCGGCGCGTTCGCGGTCGGGCTTTTCCTGATCTGGGTCGCCGCGCATGAGCGGCACGAAGCCAAAAAGGAAAAGGCCAAGCAGCCGAAGCTGACGATGGAGCAGGCGCGCGCGGCCAATGCCGCGATCCCGTTCGCCGATCTCAAGCCCAGGCCGGCGCGGCCGTTCTACTTCCGCGGCAACACCGCCTCGCGCGAGCAGGCGACGCAATGCCTCGCCACTGCGGCGCTCTACGAGGCGGGGAGCGACGAGCGCGGCCAGCGCGCGGTGATCCAGGTCGTGCTCAACCGCGTCCGCCGCGCGGGCTTCCCCAAGACGGTGTGCGGGGTGGTCTATCAGGGCGCGACGCGCACCACCGGCTGCCAGTTTTCGTTCAGCTGCGACGGGTCGCGGGCGCGCCGCCCCGAACATGCCGGCTGGGCCGCCGCCCGCCACGCCGCGCAGCGCGCCTTATCGGGCTATGTCTTCCGCCCCGTCGGCACCGCGACGCATTACCACACCGACTGGATCGTGCCTTACTGGATTGGCTCGCTCGACAAGATCGCCAAGGTCAAAAGCCACATCTTCTACCGTCCGCGCGGGTGAGCCCCGGTCAGCGATGCGTCGCGCCGACATGCGGCTCGCCGCGTGCCTCGGCGAAACGCGTCTGGCGCATCCGCTCGGCATAACCCGCGCGCTGGTCGTCGCTGCGCTCGGCATGACAGGCGGGACAACTGACCCCCTCGACATAGAGCGGCGACGCGCGATCCGCCGCGCCGATCGGCCGGCGGCACGCGCGGCACAGATCGTGGCTGCCCTTCGCCAGCCCGTGCACCACCGTCACCCGCTCGTCGAAGACGAAGCATTCGCCTTCCCACAGGCTTTCCTCGGCCGGCACGGTTTCGAGATAGTTGAGGATGCCGCCCTCGAGGTGGTAGACCTCGTCGACCCCCTCCGCCTTGAGGAAGGCGGTGGCTTTCTCGCACCGGATCCCGCCGGTGCAGAACATCGCGACCTTCGGCGCGACGCCGCCTCCCAGCAAGGTGTCGCGCTGCGCACGGAACCAGGCGGGGAAATCGCGGAAGGTC
This sequence comes from Sphingomonas sp. 66-10, assembly GCF_001897045.1. Classification (NCBI taxonomy): domain Bacteria; kingdom Pseudomonadati; phylum Pseudomonadota; class Alphaproteobacteria; order Sphingomonadales; family Sphingomonadaceae; genus Sphingomonas; species Sphingomonas sp. 66-10. The sequence goes on along the minus strand of NZ_MKRR01000094.1, from coordinate 127,700 downwards.
GGCGTCTGCGGATCGATCGCGCCGCGAAAAGTGCCGACCGCCACCTCATAATCGTTGCGCGTATCGATCACGATCGTATCGGGCGCCGCGATCAGCGCATTCCACGCCTCGGGTGCGACATAATGGCCCACATCGGCGAGCGGATCGATATCGGGTTCGCCCATCGTCACGATCTCGCGCTTGATGCGGACCTTCATGCGATGGAACGGCATCGTCGCCGCGCGCGACAGCTTCGGCTCCAGCGCCGCGCAGCCCGGCAGCGCGCGGATATGCGCCAGCACGGCCGCGATCCCGGCGTCGCTCCCCGCGATCGTCCCGTTGATCCCCTCGCGTGCGAGCAGCAGCGTACCCTTGACGCCCTGCGCACGGCACAGCGCCTCGAGCGGCGCCCGGATCGCGGCGCAATCCTCGAACGCGGTGAAGCGATAGAGCGCGGCGACGCAGATCGGCAAAGGAGCTTCGGGTAGCATGACGGCGGCGCTCTTAGAGCGCACAGCGCGATTGTGCCACCTTCGGCCCCGCCGCGGTTGAATTCTAGGAGGTTTTGCCTTACTTTCCAGACCGGGAAAGGAATGCAAGCCATGCCGACGCTGACGGTCACCTCGAAAGGACAGATCACGCTGCGCAAGGATATCCTGCGGCATCTCGGCGCGCATCCCGGCACCAGGCTGGAAATCGACAAGCTGCCCAACGGCGGCATCAAGCTGACCGCGCGTGAGCCGAAGGGAAAGATCGCCGATTTCTGCGGGTTCCTGAAGCGCGAGGGCCAACGGCCGATCAGCATTGAGGAGATGAACGAAGTCATTGCGCGAGGCTGGGCCGGCGAATGAAGATCACCGTGGACACCAACATTCTGGTGAGAGCGGTGACCCAGGATGACGCGGTGCAAGGCCCGATTGCGCGGAAACTGGTGATCGACGCGGCGTTGATCGCCGTCACCCTGCCGGCGCTGTGCGAAACATGCTGGGTTCTCAGCCGCGCGTATAAATTCGGGCATGGCGAGATCGCGGCCGCGATCCGGCTGCTGCTCGAAGCCGACAATGTCGCGATCGAGCGGCAGGCGGTCGAGGCGGGGCTCACGATGCTCGAGGCAGGGGGCGATTTTGCTGACGGCGTTATCGCCTATTCGGGAAAATGGCTGGGCGGTGAAACCTTCGTCTCGTTCGATCGCCAGGCGATCGACTTGCTCGAACGGCGAGGGGAAGCCGCGCAATTGCCCGGCTGACGCGCCGCATCCGCATTGACCGCCCCGCGCGTTGCCGACACTTTATCGGGCGACAAAGGGGGAGAGGATATGGCCGGCTTTTACCAGAAGCACATCCTGCCACGGTTCATCGGCTGCGCCTGCGGCACCAAGCCGATCATGAAGCAGCGCGCCAAGATCGTTCCCAAGGCCGCCGGCGATGTGCTCGAGCTTGGTATCGGCGCCGGGCATAACCTCGCATTTTACGATCCCGCGGCGGTGACCGGCGTGACCGCGATCGAGCCGTCCGCCGAATTGCGCGCGGCGGCGGCGGTCGCGCCCCGCGCCCCGGGTCTCAGGCTCGATCTGCAGGACGGCGTTGGCGAGGCGCTGCCGTTCGATGCCGGTCGGTTCGATTGCATCGTCTGCACTTATACTTTGTGTACCGTCGGCGATGTCGCGGCGACCCTGCGCGAGGCGCGTCGCGTGCTCAAGCCGGGTGGGACCTTGCTGTTCTGCGAACACGGCCTGGCGCCCGATGCGACGGTCGCGCGCTGGCAGCGCCGGATCGATCCGGTGTGGAAACGGATCGCGGGCGGCTGCCATCTGTCGCGCCCGGTGGCGTCGGCGATCGCCGCGCAGGGTTTCGCGATCGAACGGCTCGATACGATGTACCTCCCCGGAACGCCCCGGTTCGCCGGCTGGAATGAATGGGGCACCGCGCGGCCGGCCTGAGCAAGGGGCGGGCTTTCGGCCGATCGTCGTTAGGGATAAATTCGAGGCAGCGCAGGAGAGGAAGGTCGGATGAGCAAGGTTCTCGTCGAACGTCGCGGCCAGACGACGATCGTGACGATCAACCGCGCCGAGCGGCGCAATGCGGTCGATACCGAGACCGCCGATCTGCTGCGCAGTGCCTTTGCGGCATTCGATGCCGATCACGACGCGCGCGTCGCGATACTGACCGGGGCGGGCGGCACCTTCTGCGCCGGCTATGACCTCCACAGCGTCAGCACCTCTCCGCCGCCGTACGAAGCGCACGGCCCCGGCCCGATGGGGCCGACGCGGATGCTGTTGTGCAAGCCGGTGATCGCCGCGGTGGAGGGTTATGCCGTCGCGGGCGGGCTTGAACTGGCCCTGTGGTGCGATCTGCGCGTCGCCGCGGCCAATGCGGTGTTCGGGGTATTCTGTCGCCGCTGGGGCGTCCCGCTGATCGACGGCGGGACCGTCCGGCTGCCGCGGATCGTGGGGCAGGGACGGGCGCTCGACATGATCCTGACCGGGCGACCCGTCGCCGCCGAGGAAGCGCTGGCGATCGGGCTCGCCAACCGCGCGGCGCCCGAGGGCGGGGCGCTCGACGAGGCGCTGCGGCTTGCCGAGATGATCGCCTCCTTCCCGCAGATGTGCATGCGCGCCGATCGCATGTCGTCGTACAAGCAATGGGACAGCGATCTGGTCGAGGCGTTGCGCGCCGAGGCGGTGCGCGGCGAAGGGCCGCTCAACGCCGAGGGACTGGCCGGCGCGTCGCGCTTCGCCGGCGGCGCCGGCCGCGCGGGGCGGTTCGACGGGTAGGGGCGATCGGAGGGTGAAGGCATCATGCTCGAAATAACCGAACGGTTCATATTTCGCGCGCGATGCTTCCGGTTACCGATAAAGCTTCTCCACGCGGCCGTAGCTGCCGCGGACATCGCCTTTGATCCAGTCGGCGAGCAGCTTCAGATAGCCGTCGGTGATCCGTGTCGCGGTGCGGCTGCCGTCGGCATTGGTGCGGAATTCGACGATGCCATGGTCGGTGTCCGGGAACAGATAAGCGTCGATCGGCTGGCCGGCGGCGTGGAGCTTCGACAGGATCGCCTGCGTCGCGACGATCGGCGCCTCGCGATCCTCGCCGGCGAGCACCCAGAGCAGCCGCACCTTGAGCTTCCGCAATGCGGCTTCGGCGTCATAATCCCAGATCAGTTCGAGATTGTCGAAGCGTGCCCGCCCGATGCGGCG
>NZ_MKRR01000094.1:110214-124496 GCF_001897045.1 Sphingomonas sp. 66-10 | reverse complement strand
CGCACCGCCGATCTCGCGCCGGACCTGCGCAAGCGCTTCGTACCCAGTCGCGAAATGGCTGCGCACGAGTTGCGCGGTGGCGCGCGAAAGCCGTTCGACCTGCGCGATCGCCGCAGCGTCGAGATGTTTCTCGCGCGCCTCGTCGAGCAATTGCTCGCGATCTTCCTCGATCGGCGAGACGACGAGCCCGAAACCGACCGCGACGAAATCGGCCGGCGAGCGCGTCGCGGCGAGCGGCGCGACCCAGCCGCCCTGGCTCCCCCCGAAATAGCCCGCGCGGCCGAAGCGCCCCGCCGCCATGCGTCGCGCCTCGCGCAGCGCGGCCGCGGCGTCGTCGGCAAGCAGCTCGAAATTCTGGGTATATTCGCCCTCGGAGGTGCCCGTGCCGCGCTTGTTATAGGCGAAGACCGAAATCCCCTGCGCGGCGAGCATATGCCCGTAGATCGCGGCGGCGGCCATCGTCCGTTCCGACCCGTGGACCAGCACGACCAAAGGGCGTTTGGGATCGGCCGGCCCGGCGGGCTCGATCAGCGCGCCGGTCAGCCGGGTCGCATCGCTGTCGAAGCTGGTCTTGGTCTCGCGCGTCGCGAGCCGCGGCCAGCGCTTCACCTGTCCGTCGGGCGCGCGATAGACCGCGATGTCGTCAGCGCAGGTAACCGGCGCGCCCGCATCGCCGGTGCTGCCGCGCAGCCCGCTGCGGAACAGATAGCGCTGCCCGGTCGCCGGCGCGGTCGCCGGGGTGCCGAGGACGACGAAGTCGTCCGGCCCGGTGCCGTAAGCGCCCGGGGTGCAGGCGGCAGATGCGACGCCCGGCAGCGCCACGCCGGCGAGCGCCGCCGCGACGATCGCCAGCATCTTCTTTTTGTTATCGGATAAATTCAGCACGCTCGGTCCCTTCCGCGCCCGCCATAGACGGCGCCGCGCGGGCCGGATTGAACATTATTGCTGGCGATAGCGCTGCGGCGACACCCCGACGATGCGCTGAAACTGGCGGGTGAGGTGGCTCTGGTCGGCGAACCCCAGTTGCAGCGCGATATCGGCGATCGGCTGGCCCGCGAGCAGCAAGCGCCGCGCCGCCGCGATCCGCCGCTGGTTGCGCCAGGCGATCGGGCTCACCCCGGTGCTTTGCTTGAAGAGATGCGCGAGGCGAAACACGCTCAGCCCGGCGACTGTGGCCAGCTCGGCCAGCCCGAAATTGTCCGCCAGATGCGCCTCGATCCAATCCTGCACTCTGGCGACCACCGCGCGCTCGCTGCCGGCAGCGGGCTCGCCTGCGCCGGCGTCGCTTGCCGCCAGCACGCGGACCAGCAGCATCATCGCGCTTTCCTGCGCCAGTTTTTCCTCCGGGGTCGCGCGAAGCGCGGCGTGAACGCTCGCCACCGTGGCGGCGAGTTGACGATCGCCGCTGACCGCGCCGCGGAAGGTCAACCTGGCCTTGCCCGACAGATAGGGCGCGACGCTGTCGGGCGAGAGATAGAGGACGAGATAGCGCAGCGCCTCCGCCCCGAGGCTGCGATTGGCATGAGGTTCGCCGGGATGGAGCCGCAGCACGTCGCCGGTGCCGACCAGATGGCTGGCGCCCGCCACGTCGAGTTGCTCGGCGCCGCCGATGACGGTGCCGACGACATAGCCGTCGTGCGCATGAACCGGAAACGCACGGTCGCGATAGCTGACTGAAACCAGTTCCACCCCCGGCAGAAAGCGCGGCCGCGAAAAATCGGCCCGATCGGGGGAAACTGTCCTCGACATGATGCGCGCCGCTATATCGCCCGAGGCCAATCCACGAAAGGACAGTTCGGCCGCGCTGTTGTCGCCGCTGCGATGAAATACTTGATGTTACGATGAGTTACAGGGGCGCCGTTGGTTTTGGGATAGACGCGCACCTTGTCCTTCCGCATGAAGATCAATCGCGGTAGCGGCCCGCCGCTGCTGCGACCGGGAAAGGGGAAGTCCATGTCCGCGCGCGGATCCCATAAGGCGATGCTGCTTGCTGCGGCGGGGATTCTGGCATGCACCGGCGCGACCGCCACGGCGCAGGGCAAATGTTCCGATATCGTCGTGAGCGGCGTATATTGTTCGGTCGATATTGCGATCGCCGATCATGCCTTGCCGGCGTCGCGGGTCGATCTCCTCGCCCCGGGGATCGCGCGCCCGCTGGCCTTCGCCGCCGCCCCGGTCGAGCATCGTCCGCAGCATGAAGCGGCGCCGTCGACGCACGATGTCGTCGTCACAGGGCGCGCGAACTGGGAGGCGCCCGATCCGCTCGCCAAGGTCAACCTCAAGACGTTCGAGGTGACGCAGGAATTCGACAAGGAGCTGCTCGCGCCGATCGCGCTGGCCTATAAGGATGTCGTGCCCAAGCCGGTGCGCGATGGCGTGCACAATTTCATCTACAATATGCGCGAGCCGGTGGTTTTCCTGAACTTCCTGCTCCAGCTCAAGATCGGGCGCGCGCTGGAGACGGCGGGGCGGTTCGTGGTCAACACCACGGTCGGCGTCGCGGGGGTGTTCGACATGGCCAAGCGCAAGCCGTTCAAATGGCGGCGGCGCAGCAACGGCTTCGCCAATACCCTGGGGTTTTACGGGGTGAAATCGGGTCCATTCCTATTCCTGCCGATCGTCGGGCCGACCACCCCGCGCGACCTGTTCGGCGGGGCGATCGACCGGCTGCTGTTCCCGTTCATCTACGGCCGGCGCATCACCCGGCCGCAATTCACGATACCGCTGGCGGTGCTGGGCACGCTCGATCATCGCGCGGAGTTCGACGATACCCTCCACCAGCTCCACGACGGCCAGCCCGATCCCTATGCCCGGTCGCGCGATTTCTACCTCCAGCGGCGGCAGAATGAGATCGACGAGCTGAAGGGCAAGGGGCGGAAGAATTCGAGCCCGATGTCCGAGGCGCCGACGCTGCCGATCACGGTGAAGGAGCGCTCCCCCGAGCACGGCGTCGTCGAACCGTCGCCAACCCCGCCGCCCGCCGATCCGCCGCACGTCCCGGCGGATCGTCCGCACCCTTGATCCGATCGTCGCCGGCGGGCGAATGAACCCAAGCGGCTCCCCGTCGTTGACGTTGCGCACAACAGCGGAAAGACACGGGAGCCGACCGATGAACGCAACGATCCACCAGCGTGCGCCCGAATGGCGCAACATTCTCGCGGCGGCGGCCTGTTCGGCGGTGGGCGCGGGGCTGGCGGTGGTCACGCACGGGTTGCTGCGGCGGCGCGCGCAACGCGCGAACGCGACCCCGGTCGCGCTATCGCCCTCGCACGGCCCGATGGAGAGCTTCGACCAGACGCGCGACGCCGGGCCGGAGAATATCCGCGACGAGAGCGGGGAAACCTGGGACGAGGTCGATCAGGGCTCCGACGAAAGCTTCCCCGCGAGCGACCCGCCATCCTATTCGCATCCGCGATCGAACGCGGACTGATGCTCGGGCAGGACGGACCCAGCAATTTTTGGATAAGGTGCTTTCCAGTGCCCGCCCGTCAGGGCCGGGGTGACGGGAAAGGATTCCGGGACTCATCCGTTGTGTTCTCACCACTAGTTGCCGATCCGCGACATTTCCGTTTAGGAATCCGCCCCTGACGAACGGGGGGAATGACGATGATGCGGTTTGTGGCTCTGGGCGCGTTGCTCGCGTCGGCCGTTGCGATGCCGGTCTCTGCCGGGGTGCGCGATTACCGTATCGCCAACGAGCATAAGATCCTCGGCGAATTCGTCGATCTGCTGGCGATCCCCAATGTCGCGGCGGACACCCCCAATATCCGGCGCAACGCCCAGGCGCTGATGGCGATGATGGAGAAGCGCGGGCTTTCGCCGCGGCTGCTGGAAGGCGCCGATTCCACGACCCCGCCGATCGTTTACGGCGAATGGAAAGTCCCCGGGGCGAAGAAGACGATCGTGCTCTACGCGCATTATGACGGCCAGCCGACCGTCCCCGCGAAATGGACCGCCTCGCCGCCGTGGCAGCCGACGCTGCGTACCCGCGCGATCGAGGCCGGCGGCACCGTCCTGCCGATCCCGCGCGCCGATCAGAAGATCGATCCCGAATGGCGGCTCTACGCCCGCTCGACCTCCGACGACAAATTGGGGGTGATCGCGGTGCTCACCGCGATTGACGCGCTCAAGGCGGAAAAGCGGCTTCCCGCGATGAACGTCAAGATCGTGTTCGAGGGCGAGGAAGAGGCGGGATCGCCGCACCTCGGCGAGATCTTGGCGCGCAACAAACCGCTGCTCGCCTCCGACGGCTGGATCATCTTCGACGGGCCGGTCCACCAGTCCGGGCGGCGCCAGGTTGTGTTCGGGGTGCGCGGAGTGACCGGGATCGATATCACCGCTTATGGCGCACGGCGCCCGCTGCACAGCGGGCATTACGGCAATTGGTCGCCCAATCCGGCGATGATGCTGTCGCGGCTGCTGGCGTCGATGAAGGACGACAAGGGGCGCGTGCTGGTCAAGGGCTTCTACGACGACGACGCCCCGGTCGGCGCGGCCGAACGCGCCGCGATCGCCGCCGCGCCCGATTCCGATGCCGCGATCAGGAAGGAGCTCGGCATCGCCGCGTCCGAGGGCGGCGACGGGCTGCTCGATGCGCTGATGCGCACCTCGCTCAATGTCGACGGACTGATGAGCGCCGATGTCGGCGCCAATGCGCGCAACGTGATCCCGGCCACCGCTACTGCCTCGCTCGACATACGGCTCGCCAAGGGTGCGGACGAAGCGAAGCAGATCGACAAGGTGATCGCGCATATCAAGGCGCAAGGCTTCCATGTCACCGAGGCCGAGCCGACCGACGAGGAACGCGCGCGCTATCCTGCGATCGTCCGCGTAACCCGGCGGGTGGGGGGCTATAACGCGGTGCGCACCCCGATGGACGCGCCGCTCGGACGCGCGACGGTCGCGGCGCTGAGCGCGCTGGAAGACCAGCCCGCGATCGCGCTGCCGACCTCGGGGGGCAGCCTGCCCCTGTTCATGATCGAGCAGAATTTCCCGGTGCCATTGCTGTCGGTCGGGTCGGCCAATTACGACAACAACCAGCACGCCGAGGACGAGAATGTCCGCATCCAGAATCTGTGGAATTCGATCGAGACCGTGGCGGCGATCATGACGATGAAAATCTAGCGTATTATTTGCCGTTACCCCCCGTTCGCCCTGAGCTTGTCGAAGGGCTGCACTTCTTTCCGTGGAAGAAAAGTACAGGGCTTCGACAAGTTCAGCCCGAACGGGGTTAGGTGGTTCCGATCTGGCCCGACGCGATCCTAGCCCGCCTCGCTCGCCAGCCGGTACCCGATCCCCAGCTCGTTGACGATCAGCCGCGGCTGGGCGGGATCGGCCTCGAGCTTGTGGCGCAGCGCGCGGATCACGATGCGCAGATATTCGACATGATCCTCCTGCGCCGGCCCCCATACGTTGCGCAGCAATTGCGTATGGCTGATCACCCGGTCGGGGTGCCGCGCCAGTTCGGCGAGCACGCCGAATTCCTTCGGGGTCAGATGCACCTCCTCGCCCGCGCGCTTCACCCGGCGGCGCGCGAGGTCGATCGTCACCGGCCCGGCCTCCAATTGCTCGCTGGCGCTCGTTCCGCCGCGACGGTGGCGCAGCGCGGTGCGGATGCGGGCGAGCAGTTCCTCGGTGTCGAACGGCTTGGTGATATAATCGTCCGCGCCCAGATCGAGCGCGGCGACCTTCTCCTCGGTCTCGCTCCGCGCCGAGACGACGAGCACCACCATATCGCCGCGCGCCTTGATCAGCTGGACCAGCTCGAGCCCGTCGCGGTCGGGCAGGCCGAGATCGAGCAGCACCGCATCCGGGCGCTCGATATCGACGAGCGTCATTGCCTCGCGCGCGGTGCCGACCTGGCTGGCGCGATAGCCCGCCCGCGTCAGCGCCGCGTGGAGCAGACGGCGGATCGCGGCATCATCCTCGACCAGCAGGACGCGGGGGGCATTGGTCATCCGCATCCTGTTAGGGGCGCGGGAAGGCCGCGTCGAGCGCGCGATTGAGCGCCAGCACATTGACGCGGCGCTCGCCGATCACGCCGAGCAGCGGGGTATCGATATGCTGGTCGACCAGCGCATCGAGTTGCGCCGTGCTGACGTGGCGCGCCTGCGCGACGCGCGCCACCTGATACAAAGCCGCCTCGGGGCTGATATCGGGATCGAGCCCCGAGGCGGAGGCAGTCACCAGATCGGCAGGAGGAGCCAATACGTCTGGCGAGGGGCGGTTGGCGGAAATGTCGCCTTTGACGCGGTCGGCGAGCGGCTTGGCCGAGGCGCCGAAGTTCGAGCCCGAGGAGGCGAGCGGGTCGTAACCTTTGCCGGCGGCGGAGGGGCGGCCGTGGAAATAACCGGGGCCGGCGAATTGCTGGCCGATGATCGCCGAGCCGATCGCCTGCCCGCGTGCGTCGCGCACGATGCTGCCATTGGCCTGCCACGGGAAGACGAGCTGGCCAACGCCGGTGATCAGCGCCGGATAGGCGAGGCCGAGCAGAGCAGCGAACAGCAGGGTGAGGACCAGCGCGGGGCGCAGCCCGGATTTGATGTCGTTCAACATGGGATGAACCCCTCAGGCGAGATGGAGCGCGCTGACCGCGAGGTCGATCAGCTTGATGCCGGCGAACGGCGCGATCAGCCCGCCGACGCCGTAGATCGCGAGGTTGCGCGCGAGCAGCGGGCCGGCGCCCATCGGCTTGTAGCGCACACCCCGCAGCGCGAGCGGCACCAAAGCCGGGATGATCAAGGCGTTGAAGATGATCGCCGACAGGATCGCGCTTTGCGGGCTGGCGAGGTGCATCACGTTGAGCGCGGCGAGCCCGGGATAGAGCACGACGAACATCGCCGGGATGATCGCGAAATATTTAGCGACATCATTGGCGACCGAGAAGGTGGTCAGCGCGCCGCGCGTCATCAGCAATTGTTTGCCGAGCCCGACGATCTCGATCAGCTTGGTCGGATCGCTGTCGAGATCGACCATATTGCCCGCCTCGCGCGCCGCCTGCGTGCCCGTATTCATCGCCACGCCGACATCCGCCTGGGCGAGCGCGGGGGCGTCGTTGGTGCCGTCGCCGCACATCGCGACGAGCTTGCCGCCCTGCTGCTCGCGGCGGATCAGCGCGAGCTTGTCCTCCGGGGTCGCCTCGGCGAGGAAATCGTCGACGCCCGCTTCCGCAGCGATCGCGGCGGCGGTCAACGGGTTGTCGCCGGTGATCATCACGGTGCGGATTCCCATCCGGCGCAGCTCGGCGAAGCGCTCGCGCACCCCGGCCTTGACCACATCCTTCAACGCTACCGCACCCATCAGCCGCCCGTCGCGCACCACCGCGAGCGGAGTCTGGCCGGCGCGGGCGATCTCGTCGGTGGTGCGGCGGAGTTCGGCGGCGGTGACCGTCTCGGCGAGGTCGGGATAGGCGCGCAGGATCGAATCGACCGCGCCCTTCTGGACGAGGCTGTCGCCGAAGCTCAGCCCCGAAAGCCGGGTCTGCGCGGTGAAGGGGATTGCCTCGGCGCCCGCCGGCAGCGGCTGGGCGAGGCCGTATTTCTCGCGCGCGAGCGAAACGATCGAGCGGCCCTCGGGGGTTTCGTCGGCGAGGCTGGCGAATAGCGCCGCCTCGGCCAGCATGCGCTCGTCGACCCCGGTGACCGGGCGGAAGGCGCTCGCCTGGCGGTCGCCGATCGTGATCGTCCCGGTCTTGTCGAGCAGCAGCACGTCGCAATCGCCCGCCGCCTCCACCGCGCGGCCCGATTTGGCGAGCACGTTGAAGCGCACCAGCCGGTCCATCCCCGCGATGCCGATCGCCGAGAGCAAGGCGGCGATCGTCGTCGGGATCAGCGTGATGAGCAAAGCGGCGAGGATCGAGACCGGCACGGCGCCGCCGGCGTAATTCGCAAAGCTGGGGATCGTCCCGACCGCGATCAGGAAGATGATCGTGAGGCCGACGAGCAGGATCGTCAGCGCCACCTCATTCGGGGTCTTCTGCCGCTCGGCGCCCTCGACCAGCGCGATCATCCGATCGAGAAAGCCGTGCCCCGGCTCCGCGGTGACGCGCACCGTGATCCGGTCCGAGATGACGCGGGTGCCCGCGGTGACGGCGGAGCGGTCGCCGCCCGCCTCGCGGATCACCGGCGCGCTTTCGCCGGTGATCGCGGATTCGTTGACGCTGGCGACGCCCTCCACCACCTCGCCGTCGGCCGGGACGAGGTCGCCGGTCTCGACCAGTACCAGTTCGCCCTTTTCGAGTTGGGTCGCGGCGACCAGTTCCCAGGTGCCGCCCACTCCGGTGAGCAGTTTGGCGCGCAGCTCGGATTTGGTCGCGCGGAGCGAGGCGGCCTGCGCGCGGCCGCGCCCTTCGGCCAATGCCTCGGCGAAGGTGCCGAACAGCACCGTCAGCCACAGCCATACGATGAGCTGCGCGAGGAAGCCGCTCGTCACGTTCTCGCCGCCGATCGCGAAGAAGATCGTCAGCAGCAATGCGACGCAGGCGGTGACGAACAGGATCGGGTTCTTCACCAAAGCGCGGGGGTCGAGCTTGCGAAAGGCATCGCCGATCGCGGGCACGACGAGCGTGGGGGAAAACATCGAAGTGGGGCTTGCGTGGGCCATGATGCGTGAGCCTTCAGAAGAGCTGGCCGGCGGCGGCGGTGAGGTGATCGGCGATCGGGCCGAGCGCCAGGCCGGGGAGGAAGGTGAGCCCGCCGATGATCAGGATGATCCCGACGAGCAGCCCGACCCACAGTCCGCCGGTGGTGGGGAAGGAGCCCGCGCCGGCCGGCGTGTGCTTCTTCGCCGCGAGGCTGCCAGCGATCGCCAGCACGGGGACGATGATGAAGAAACGACCGATCCACATCGCGATGCCGAGCAAGGCATTGTAGAACGGCGTCCCCGCGGTGAGCCCGGCGAAGGCCGAGCCGTTGTTCGCGGTGGCGGAGGAGAAGGCGTAGAGGATCTCCGAAAAGCCGTGCGGCCCCTTGTTGAGCGGCCCGGCGAGCCCCGCCTGCGTCACCGTGGCGATCGCGCTGCCGCCGAGGATCATCAGCGGGAGGACGGCGATCGCCAGCACCGCGAGCTTCACCTCGCGCGCCTCGATCTTCTTGCCGACATATTCGGGGGTGCGCCCGACCATCAGCCCGGCGACGAACACCGCGAGGATCGCGAACAGCAGGAAGCCGTAGATCCCCGCGCCGACCCCGCCGACGACGACCTCGCCCAATTCCATGTTGAACATCGGGATGAGCCCGCCGAGCGCGGTGAAGCTGTCGTGCATCGCATTGACCGCGCCGCACGACGCGGCGGTGGTCACCACCGAGAACAGCGCCGAGCCGATGATCCCGAAGCGGACCTCCTTGCCCTCCATATTCCCCCCGGCGAGGCCGAGCTGGTGCATCAGCGGGGTGGGGTGGACCTCCATCGCATAGGCGACCGCCGCCCCGGCGAGGAACAGGATCGTCATCGCCGCCAGGATCGCCCAACCCTGCCGCGTGTCGCCCACCGCCTTGCCGAAGGTGTAGGTAAGCCCGACGCCGATCAGGAAGATCGACAGCATCTGGACCAGATTGGTCATCGCGGTCGGATTTTCGAACGGATGCGCCGAATTGGCGTTGAAGAAGCCGCCGCCGTTGGTGCCGAGCATCTTGATCGCTTCCTGGCTGGCGACCGGGCCGAGCGCGAGCGTCTGTTTGGCGCCCTCCAGCGTATGCGCGTCGATCGAGGCAACGAAGGTCTGCGGCACCCCGGCGGCGACCAGATAGAGCGCATAGACGACGCAGATCGGCACGAGCAGGTAGAGCGTCACCCGCGTCATATCGGCCCAGAAATTGCCGACCGTCGCGCTCTCGCGCCGCGCGAAGCCGCGGAACAGCGCGAAGGCGATCGCGATCCCGGTCGCGGCGGAGAGGAAATTGTGGATCGCCAGCGCGAGCATCTGGCTGAGGTTCGAAAGCGTGCTTTCGCCGGTATACCATTGCCAGTTGGTGTTGGTGACGAACGAGATAGCGACGTTCATCGCCCCGTCCGCGCCGAGGCCGGGCAGGCCGCGCTGGTTGAGCGGCAGCATGCCTTGCGCGCGCAGCAGGAAATAGGTGAGCAGCGCGGTCGCGAGCTGGAACAGCAGCATGTGCAGCGCGTAGCGGCGCCAGCTCTGCTCCTTCGCCGGATCGACCCCGGCGAGGCGATAGAAACCGCGTTCGACCGGCCCGAGCAATGCGTGGAGCGGCGTGCGGCGTCCCTCATAGAGCGCGAACAGCCACAGCCCCACCGGCTTGGCGGTGAGGCCGAGAATGGCGACGAAAAGGGCGATCAGCGCCCAGCCAGCCAGCGTCATGTCAGAACCGCTCCGGCCGCACGAGGACGGCCACCAGATAGGCGAGCAGGGCGAGCGCCGTGAGGCCGGCGAGCCACAGGTGAACGGTCATCGCGGGTTACGCCGCGTCGCACAGGCGAACGAACGCCAGTGTCAGCACGAACAGCACGGCCAGCAGGCCAAGCCAGAGAAGGTCGGACATCGATATGCCTCGCCGGCCGCGGGATGCGGCGTCGGCGTGTCAGCTAGGGCGGGCGGGCATAAGGTTTCGCGGGGGATTGCGTCGGTTTCGCATAAGGATTGCGTAAAGTTACTAGCGCGGCCGGGGGTACATGCCGCTAGGATAGCCGTGTGCGTATTTGGGAGGCAGCGCCCGAATGCTCAAGACGTAGCTCCACCCCGGCGAAGGCCGGGGTCCAGCGTCGGGCCGGCCGTAACTGGACCCGGCCTTCGCCGGAGCGGAAAGGAAAGTGAGCCGGATTTACCGTTCGATGTTCTAAGGAATATCCCAGGAGGATGCATTTGACCGATCGTCGCCCATCGCCCGAAGCCTTGCTCCGCGCCGCGGCGCGCGAGGGCCGGGGGCGGCTCAAGATCTTCCTCGGCGCGGCGCCCGGGGTCGGCAAGACGTTCGAGATGTTGCGCGAGGGTGCCGAGCGGCTGGCGGCAGGGGTCGATGTCGTCATCGCGGTGGTCGAGACGCACGGCCGACAGGATACCGAACGGCTCGCCGCGCCATTGCCGACGATCCCGCGCCGGCAGATCGATCATCACGGGCACAGGCTCGAGGAAATGGACCTCGACGCGGTGCTGGCGCGCGCGCCGCAGCTCGCGCTGGTCGACGAACTGGCGCACACCAACGCGGAAGGATGCCGGCATGCCAAGCGCTGGCAGGACGTCGAGGAACTGCTCGCGGCGGGGATCGACGTGCTCAGCACGCTCAACATCCAGCATGTCGAGAGCCTCAACGATGTCGTCGCGAGCTTCACCCGCGTCCGCGTGCGCGAGACGGTGCCCGATCACGTGCTGGAGGGCGCCGAGATCGAGGTGGTCGATCTGCCCCCCGACGAGCTGATCGAGCGGCTCCAGCAGGGCAAGGTCTATGTCCCGGCCGAGGCGACGCGCGCGCTGGGGCATTTCTTCTCCAAGGAAAATCTCTCCGCGCTGCGCGAGATGGCGCTGCGCCGCGCCGCGCAGAATGTCGATCGCAGCCTGGTCGATTTCCTCGACGCGCATGCCGTCGCCGGCACCTATGCCGGGGGCGAGCGCGTGCTGGTGGCCGTGAGCGAATTGCCCGGCAGCGACGCGCTGGTCCGTGCCGGCAAGCGGCTGTCGGATGCGTTGCGCGCGCCGTGGCAGGCGGTATTCATCGAAACCCCGCGCGCCGCCGCTTTGGGCGCGGACGAGCGGCGGCGCGTGGCGGATTCGCTCCAGCTCGCCGCCAGTCTCGGCGCGACGATTGCCAGCGTTCCCGCGGAAACGGTGATCGAGGGGCTGACGACGCATATCGCCGGGATGCGCGCGACCCAGCTTGTGCTCGGCCGCTCGCGCCGCAGCTGGTGGTTTGAGTTGCGGCACGGCTCGGTGGTCGAACGGCTGCTCCGCGTCAGCGAGGGGCTGGCGGTCCACGTTATCCCGTCGGAGGATGCCACCCCGTCGCGCGGCGCGGCGCGGGTGCGGCGGCGCGTCGACTGGCGTGGGATGGGGGCCGGGATCGCCGCGGTCGCGGTCACCACCGGGCTGGCGACATTGGTCGAGCCGGTGATCGGCGCGGGCGGGATCGATCTCATCTATCTGCTCCCGGTCATCCTGATCTCGGTGATGTTCGGCCGCTTGCCGGGGATCGCCACCGGGGTGATCGCCGGGCTTGCGTATAATTTCTTCTTCCTGCCGCCGATCTACACCTTCACGATCGCCGATCCGCAGAGCGTGCTGACGGTGATCGTGCTGCTCGGCATTGCGGTGTTCGTCGCCAGCCTCGCCGATCGGCTGCGCACGCGCGCCTCGATCGGGGCGCGGAGCGCGATCGAGAATGCCGCGGTGGCGGCGTTCGGCCAGGCGCTCGCCCGCGCGTCGGACTGGCAATCGACCGGCGACACGGTGTGCACCGAGCTGGCGCGGGCGCTCGACGTGTCGGTGCTGCTGCTCGCCCAGCGCGACGGGCAGCTCGCGATCGTTTCGGCCTATCCGCCCGATATGGCCGAGCTGAGTCCGGTCGATCGCGCCGCGGCCGAATGGGCGTGGAGCCGCGGCGAGGTGACGGGGCGCGATACGGGCACGCTCAACGCGGCGGACTGGCAGTTTCATCCCCTGCGCACCACGCTGGGAACGCTCGCCGTGGTCGCGCTGGCGCGAAGCGACGGCGGGGCGCCGGTGCAGGCGACGCGCGCGACGCTGCTCTCCACCCTGCTCGGGCAGGCGGCGCTGGCGCACGAGCGGCTGCGGCTGGAGGATCAGCTTCGCGAGGTGCGGGTGATCGAGGAGCGCGATCGGCTGCGATCGGCCTTGCTCTCGTCGATCGGGCATGATCTGCGCACCCCGCTGACGGCGGTGGGCGGCGCGCTCGATGCGATCGCGGTCAATCACCCCGACGAGCCCGCGCTGGGGATCGCGCGCGGCGAGCTGGCGCGGCTCAGGCGCTTTCTCGCCAATCTGATCGAGATGGTGCGGATCGACAGCGGCACGCTGGCGGCGGCGATCGAGCCGGTCGACCTGACCGATGCGGTGGCGGGCGCAGTACACGACGTGCGCGATCTGTTGCCCGACGCGCGGCTCGATTTCCGCGTGCCCCCCGATCTGCCGCTGGTGCCGGCCGATCCGCGGCTGCTGCATCATATCCTGCTCAACCTGCTGACCAATGCCGCGACCCACGGCGCGGGCAAGGTGACGATCGCCGGCGAGCGCCTGCCACACGGCGTGCGGCTGTCGATCGCCGATCAGGGGCCGGGGCTGCCGCCGGGCGGCGCGGAGGCGCTGTTCGAGGCGTTCGCGCGCGGCACCGGATCGGATAGTCGCGGCGGGAGCGGGCTCGGGCTCGCGATCGCCCGCAGCTTTTCGGAGGTGATGAACGTGCGGATCGGCGCGCGCGACGGCGAGGAGGGCGGGGCGGTGTTCACGCTCGATTTCGCGATCGATTGATTGTGTGACGCGAACAAAGCTCTTTAATGTCAGCGTATTAAGGCGTCGTGCGTAAAGAGCGATCCACCCCGGCGCATCGACGGCGCCTGTACGAAGGCGCGGCGATCCGGTAGCCGGCCGCATCCGATCCACGATGTCGAAAGAAGGAAGCAATGAAGAAGCGCGCGCGTGGAGCCCTGATCACCTTGGCAGGGGTCGTCGCATTGAGCGGCGTGTCGGCGGCGCCCGAGCCGAACGCCGCCGCGACCGAGGAAGCACGCGCGCGACTGCGCGAGGCGTTACAGAACGATCCCGATCTGCCGAGCGTCGCGCCGGCCGGTTATGACCTGACGATCGTCGTCTTCTCGGACTATCAATGCCCCTATTGCCGCAAGCTCCACCCGGCGCTGACCGGGCTGCTGCGCGACGACAAGAAGGTCCGCATCGTCTATCGCGACTGGCCGGTGTTCGGCCCGGCGTCGGAGGAGGCGGCGCGCGCGGCGATGGCCTCGCGCTATCAGGGCAAATATGCCGCGTTCAACGATGCGCTGATGAAGACCAGCGGCCGCATCACTTCCGAAAGCATCCGCGTCGCGGCGCAGGCGGCGGGGGTCGACTGGCAGCGGCTGCAGGCCGATCTGACGACGCACAAGTCCAAGATCGACGGCGCGCTCGCCCGCACCGATCAGTTCGCGCGGATCATCGGCCTCACCGGCACCCCCGGGCTGGTGATCGGCCCGTATCTGTTCCCCGGCGCATTGAGCGAGGAAAATCTGCGGACGGTGGTAAAAGCCGCGCGGCAACGATCCGCCTCATAAGTCGAAGATAGATAAGGAAGAAGCGTGATGCAGTCGAACAGGAACCGCTC